>JASMLT010000009.1 GCA_030748555.1 Acidimicrobiales bacterium | reverse complement strand
AATAGCTGTCAATCATTGGAGAACAGTTATTGCTGATTCAAGACTTAGTGATGTTCAAGCTGCCCAAATAGAACCCACGACCATCTGCTTTCATGCTGTCCGTTCCACGCCACCTACACTTGGTGATGTTGTAGTGGTCCAAGGTGCGGGGCCAATTGGATTAACAACCCTCCAATGGGCTCGAGTTGCCGGAGCCGGGACTTTAATTTCTGTGGAACCAGATCCACTTCGAAGAGAGGTAGCTTCGGGTCTTGGAGCTGACTACACGGTAGAAGCTGGTGAATCTGCTGAGGAACTAATAAAAGAAGTTACTGCAGGACTTGGAGCCGACGTTGTGTATGAGTGTGCTGGGGTACCGCCCGCGCTTCAGAGTGCAGTTGATTTAGCACGAAGAGGCGGAGTGGTCTCGTTGATAGGACTTGCAGCTTCGGATGCCCTGACTAAACCAGGTGAGTGGCTTCGAAAAGAAATAAACGTGTTTGCATCACTTGGTTACACTCATGAAGAATTTGAGATGTCGATGTCGTACGTAGCAGACGGTAAGATCAACTTAGATGCCATTCACACTGGGACAGTTCCTTTAGGTGATATCGGCAAAGCTTTTTCTGATCTCTCGAATGGTGTATCTGGAGAGTTAAAAATTTTGGTTGATCCTCGCTGATACTAGATCCATTCTCCAATTTTCCATCCAGCTATGGAACCAGTTGGTACGAGTATCGCGAAAGCCCACCATTCTTCCACTAATCCTCCAGCGATTATTGCTCCTGCTATCGAGAATATTGCCCCGAAAAACAAGGGTGCAATTGTTGATTTGCTCATATCACTCCTATCCCAACAGCAACATTACAAGCTTAATTCCTACGAGCCTTGGATGATTTTAAAATCAGTAATTGCCGCTCCGGTCGTGAAAATAGAATCTAAATAAATTCCCATAACCACTGAAAGCGTTATTGAATGAAAAAAATATAAACTATTCTCACTCTTCGGCATACTATAACCACAGAGAGTAATAAAATAGTTCCTATTAGCAGACAGAAAGATAATAGATGGAAAAGGATTCAGACGATAAAGACAAGGCCTACAGGAGCCTTGTAGGAGAGAGAATCCGTTCTATCCGTAAACAGAAACGGCTTTCCTTGCAAGAGGTTGAAGCAAGATCAGAGGCTGAATTCAAGGCATCTGTGCTAGGTGCATATGAAAGAGCAGAAAGAGACATCTCTGTGCCACGCCTTCAAAGACTTGCAAATTTTTACAATGTACCCGTCGACCAACTGCTGCCCAGCGAAGATGCATTGAACGAACTGGATGGAAATATTCACGCTCAGCTAGATGTTGATATAACCGAACGAAGCATCGTCATAGATTTAACAAAGCTAAGTGAGTCTAAAGCGTCAGAAGCTACTGTAATAGATCGTTATCTAAAAATTATCCAAGTCAAAAGACAAGATTTCAACGGCCGAGTATTAACTATTAGACGCGATGATTTACAAGCCTTGGCGGCGATAATAGGCACGACCGTAGAGGATGCGCCTCAACGTCTAGCTGAGTTAAATTTACTTCGAGATGCGATTTCAGGCTGAGACCCCTGATAGCAGCAGATAGTCTTAATTATCATGAGTGTTTTGTCGCGCGTTCTTCGAAGTGGTGAGGGTAAAAAACTTAAAGCCATTGAATCTCTGGTTCCTGATATAAATTCTCTGGAGCCTGAAATAGAGAAACTGTCAGATCACGCACTGCAAGCTAAAACAGACGAATTTAAACAAAGGCTGGAAAGGGGCGAAGATCTTAACGATTTGCTAGTCGAAGCTTTCGCTGTTGTTCGAGAAGGTGCACGTCGGGTCATCGGACAAAGACACTACGACGTCCAGATGATGGGAGGTATAGCACTGCATCTTGGATGGGTGGCGGAAATGAGAACTGGTGAAGGGAAAACTCTCGTATCTACCCTTGCAGCATATTTAAATGGTTTAACAGGCAGAGGTGTTCACCTTTGCACAGTTAATGATTATTTAGCTACTAGAGATAGTGAATGGATGGGACAGCTTCACAAATGGCTCGGCTTATCTGTTGGCCTGGTAGTACCTTCTGTTTCTGATCGGATTGAAAAAAGACAAGCTTATTTATCTGACATCACTTATGGCACGAATAATGAACTGGGCTTTGATTATCTGCGTGACAACATGGCTTTAAGTAAAGACGAACTCAGTCAACGCGGTCATGCTTTTTGCATCGTTGACGAGGTTGATTCAATTCTTATCGACGAAGCTAGAACACCTTTGATAATTAGTGGCAAGGCAAGTGATGCCTTGGAGCTTTATCAAAAATTTTCGTCAGTAGTAAGAAATTTAAAACGCGACATGCATTATGACGTTGATGAAGAAAAACGAATAATTGCCCCCACCGAAGAAGGGGTGAAAGCAGTTGAAAAAGCTCTAGGAGTTGAAAACCTCTATGACCAAGTTTCATCCAATCTGGTTCATCAGTTGCATGCTGCTATTAAGGCAAAAGAGCTTTATCAAAAAGATCGTGACTATATTGTGACCGATGGTGAAGTCAGGATCGTTGACGAATTTACAGGGCGTGTCTTGGAAGGGCGACGATGGTCAGATGGAATACATCAAGCAGTTGAAGCAAAGGAGAGAGTTTCTGTAAAAGAAGAAAATCAGACTCTCGCTACGATCACCTTGCAGAACTATTTCCGAATGTATGAAAAACTTTCAGGCATGACCGGAACGGCTTCAACTGAAGCCGCTGAGTTGTCAGGTATTTATGGTCTGCAAGTGGTAACTATTCCGACGCATAAGCCAATGGTCAGAGATGATCGTCCCGATCTTGTTTATAAGACTGAAGCAGGCAAGTTTCAGGCTTTAGTGAGTGACATAGTAGAAAGACAGTCAAAAGGTCAACCCGTACTCGTAGGAACTATCTCAGTTGAAAAATCAGAGAAAATTTCACGCGAGCTGGAAAAACGAGGTATTGGCCACGAAGTTCTAAATGCAAAGCAACACTTCCGAGAAGCTGACATAGTTTCACAAGCCGGGCGCCCAGGCGCCGTTACGGTTGCTACAAATATGGCTGGGAGAGGTGTTGACATAATGCTTGGAGGTAATCCATCAACATCGGGAGAGAAAGTTCTTGAAAGTGGAGGTTTATATGTTTTGGGTACAGAACGTCATGAAAGTCGGAGAATCGACAACCAGCTAAGAGGACGTAGCGGTCGACAGGGAGATGTGGGCGAGAGTCGTTTCTACTTGTCCCTCGAAGATGAGCTAATGAGATTATTTGCATCGGGAGCTTTGAAAAATGTGATGGATAAAACCCTTCCTGAAGATGTGCCAATCGAATCAAAAATGGTCTCAAAAGCTATAGAGCGTGCTCAAACCACGGTAGAGCAAAAAAATGCTGAAGCTAGGAAAAATGTTTTGAAGTATGACGAAGTTATGAATGAACAGAGGAAAGTCATATACAGGCGACGAAATGAAATACTCAGCGGTGCCGACCTGAGGGATTCTGTAATAGAGGCAATCGATGGAGTTGTCGGTGAAACACTTGAAACATTTTGTGCTGAAGAGCTACCGGAAGAATGGGATTTAACTGGATTGCTAAATGAAATAAATGGTTACTGGCCTAACAGCATTGCTTTGGGAGATCTGGATTCGATTCAAAACATTTTACAACTGGAACAACTTTTAACAGAAAGTGCTCTTGAGGCTTTCGAATCGAGAGAAAAAGATCTGGGCACGAAAACTTTACGTGAAGTTGAGCGTCAGGTCATGTTGAGGATAATTGATCAAAGGTGGAGAGAACACCTTTATGAAATGGATCATTTACGCGACGGTATCCATCTAAGGGCAATGGCGCAAAAAGATCCAACTACTGAATGGCAGAGAGAGGGTTTTGAACTTTTTCAACAGTTGACAGAACTTCTGCAAAGAGATTTAGTCCGTTACATAATGCGAGTCCAGTTGTCATCTTCTGAAAGTGAAGACCGAAATCCTGAAGAGGTTACAACAAGTGGTCCAGAAGGTCCTGTGACAGGAGCAGCAGCTGTAGCCATGGCAGCAGGTGCTCCGACTGAAGTAAAAGAAAGCAGACATGTCGTTACAGAGCAAAAAATAAAGGACGAGAAAGAATCAACTCCTAGAAATTCGCCGTGCCACTGTGGATCTGGACGCAAATTTAAACATTGTCACGGTCGTTGATATCAGCGTCAAATATTGGAATTGACCGTCACTGCTTTTAGGAGAAATAATTACAAATGAATGATTTTTCGGAGGAAATCTTACTTCTTCGTCAACGTCTTGGTGAGGCAGAAAAATATCTCAAGATCGATGAACTGAAAGATCAAAAACTTTTCTTAGAGGAGGAATCCGCCGATCCTGAGCTTTGGAACGATCAGGATAAAGGTCGTCAGGTTCAGACCGATCTGGCAAGAGTGGTAGAAGATTTAGAGCGTTATTCAAATCTAGAAACTCGAATAGAGGATGCTGAGACTCTAATTCAAATGGCAGTAGAAGAAAAAGACCAAAGTTTGGATAATGAGATTGAAAGACTGATCTCTGAAACCGTAATTGATTTTGACGCTTTAGAGGTGCAGAGTCTTCTCTCGGGAGAATTTGACGCTGAAGATGCTGTCTGTCAGATTCAATCAGGAGCTGGTGGCACTGACGCTCAAGATTGGGCTGAAATGCTACTAAGAATGTATACAAGATGGGCTGAGAATAAGGGCTTGAAAATCGAACTAGATTCAGTATCACCTGGCACTGAAGCAGGAATTAGTTCAGCTGAGTTTATTGTTCGAGGGCGTCACTCTTTTGGGTTTCTTCAAAGTGAAAGAGGCGTCCATAGGTTGGTACGTATATCACCATTTAATAAGGAATCAAAGAGGCATACAGCTTTCGCTTCTTTTCAAGTGGTTCCTTTTTTTGAAAAAGTCACTGAACAGGTAGATATCGATGAAACAGAATTACGTATTGACACCTACAGATCTTCTGGAGCAGGAGGCCAGCATGTGAATGTAACTGACTCTGCTGTACGGATAACCCATATTCCCACCGGAATAGTTACTTCATGTCAAAACGAAAGAAGTCAGCACCAGAACCGCGACAGAGCGATGCAAATGCTGGCAGCAAAACTGCTTGATCTTGAGAGACAACGTCGTGACGAGCAAATTGCTGAAATAAGCGGAGAACAGTCGAACGTTGATTTCGGAAGTCAAATACGTTCGTATGTGTTGCAGCCTTATCAGATGGTAAAAGACTTGAGGACGGATTTTGAGATTGGTGATGTGGCTAGAGTGCTCGATGGCGACCTAGATGATTTCATCGAGGCCTACCTTCGTTGGAACAGAGCGAGATAAATTGAACGAAGAGACCTCAATGAAATGTATTATTGTTCCCTTTCTGGTACCTTCTCCGCAGTGCAGAAAGTTATTTTTATGAGGTGTTTTTCGACAGAAATAGATAGTTGTCACCTGTTTTTTTACCGTTGGCCACATGATGGGAGGTCAAAATGATTCGATTTGAAACTGTCACGAAGACCTATAAGGGTGAAGTGGTAGCTCTAAGGGAAGCATCTGCGGAAATCCAGAAGGGCGAGTTTGTATTTCTGGTAGGTCCTTCAGGTTCAGGGAAATCAACTTTTATAAGGCTAATAAACAGAGAAGAAGTCCCAGATGCAGGGAAAATATTAGTCGCCGGCAAGGACGTCAGCTCTCTTAGCTCATGGAAAGTCCCATACTTGCGTCGCAATATTGGTTACGTTTTCCAGGATTACAAACTATTACCAAAAAAGACTGTTACTGAAAATGTTGCTTTTGCCTTAGAGGTTATAGGGAGACCTAGGCCAATTATTAAACGCCAAGTCCCCGCCATTTTAGAACTTGTTGGTCTTTCAAGGAAAGCTGATCGCCTGCCAGAAGAACTCTCAGGTGGTGAACAGCAAAGGGTCTCAATCGCTAGAGCTTTCGTAAACAGACCCCTAATACTGTTAGCAGACGAACCAACCGGAAATTTAGATCCCGCGACTTCTGTAGGCATCATGAGGCTTTTAGACAGAATAAATCGTAGTGGAACTACTGTCGTTATGGCCACTCACGATCGTGGCATCGTAGACACAATGAGACGCCGAGTGATTGAATTGGATAGAGGAATGCTCGTTCGTGATGAATCACGTGGAGTGTATGAATGAATACATTGTGCATGATCGCGGGGTTCTGTTGAGATGATTTTTCGATTTTGGTATTTCATACGCGAGACTTTTGTAAGTCTTTGGCGAAACCTCAGCTTAACTCTTGCCGCCATTTTGACAGTAGCCATTTCTTTAGCGTTGGTCGGTTCGTCTTTACTTATCAGGGAAGGAGCGGATCAAGCGACAGCACAATTCCAAGAAGGTGTCGAATTCATTGTCTTTATGAATGCTGATGCATTGGAAAACCAAAATGAGGCAATCAGGAAAGTTCTCGATACAAGCCCTGCCATCAAGGAGTATGTCTACGTTGACAAATTCGCAGCGTATGAAGAGTTTCGCGAACTTTTTGTTGATAAGCCTGAATTGGTGGAGAGCGTAACTCCTGAAATAATGCCTCCTTCTTATCGGATTGTTCCAAGCGATCCAGACGCAGACAACGTCACAGAACTGGCTAGACAGTTTTCGGAACAACCAGGCGTCAAGGAGGTTGCAACTGCGACAGAAGCGATTAGGCAAATAGAAGATTTTTCAACGAGAGTCAGTCAGGCTCTTTTATTAGCAGCAATAGTTCTTGTAGCGGTTTCTGCTGTACTGATATTAAACACTGTTTTCACAGCTATTTCAGGCCGGAAAACTGAAATAGAAGTTATGAAACTTGTGGGTGCAACAAATTGGTTTGTAAGAATACCGTTTATGTTGGAAGGAACTATACATGGACTAATGGGAGCGGGGCTTGCAGTTCCAGCCTTATTTGTCGTTGACAGCAAGGTCCTTGCATATTTCCAAGAGTCGGAAGCTGTTCCTCTTTTTAGAGGGTTTGCAGTTCCAGACGGATTTGTATGGAATACAAGTATTTGGATACTTGTTATTGGGGCAGCAATTGGAATGATCGGCTCGGCCTTTGCCGTAACTAGATACTTGGATGCCTGACCTTTGTCAGCAGAAGTTAGATATCAAATAGCTGATGTAGAACCGCCTGAAACTGGTCAAATAAATGAAACCTCGCTAGATGGTCAGGATCTGGTTGTATGGCGAACTGAACAGGGTGAATTGTGTGCCATGGAGGCGCGTTGTCCTCACCAATGGACACATCTTGCTTATGAAGGTGTAGTTGAGGGAGAGGAAATTATTTGCACAACCCACTTTTGGCGCTTTTCAAAAACAGGAGAGGGTTGCAAAGAGAACCTAAAAGGTAGGCGAGACCCTAAAGGGAGTATTGAAGTTATCCCCTGTTATGAAAAAGATGGCAAAATTTGGATTGCTACAGTCGGAGGAGGAGACTAAATGGATGAAGATCTTGATTTAGAAAAATTATTAAAATACTCGTTAGACACATGGCTATTTAAGCAAGGAGAAATGGTGTCTTTGGTCATACACCTTGGTCATCGTTTAGGTCTTTATGAGGCGATGGATGGAATCGGAAACACTACGGCGGAAGAATTGTCAAAGGTCACAGACTGTCACGAAAGGTGGATTTTGGAGTGGCTGCGTTGTAATGCTGCTGCAGGTCTGATCAAAACTTCTGATGGGAGCAATTTCGAACTAGAACCAGAAGCTGCTGCGGTTCTAGCACAATCCGATAAACCCACTTATGCAGCTGCAGTTTTCGCGAACCTCAAACCAATTGAAGTTATAGATGGGATAGCGGAAGCTTTTAAAACTGGTATTGGGCTCAGCTATGACGGTCAAGGAGATGGTTCAGAACACGCAGTGGAAGCTATGTGTGGCCCCATGTCCAAAGCACTGCTGGTGTCGCAAGTCTTACCACTTTTGAACGGTGTAGAGGAAAAAATGAGAGAAGGAGCACGAGTCCTCGATGTAGGTTGCGGAACAGGACTGGCGATAGAACTTTTATCCGAGGCGTTTCCTGCATCAACTTTTATCGGGTATGACCCGTCCAGCAGAGCCATAGCAGTAGCTAGAGAAAGATTTTCCTCACACAAAAATGTGGAACTTTTCGACCTTGGTGCAGAAAGCATCCCTGATTCTACGAATGCTGATTTCGTCATGACATTAGATTGCCTTCACGACATGCCAAGACCTGATATTGCGCTTAAAGCAATTCATGGTGCTTTGAAAGATGATGGAACTCTTTTAGTTAAAGAAATCAAATCCTCTGCGACATGGACTGACAATTTGAGAAACCCTGTCCTTGCACTTATGTATGCGACTTCGATTACAACCTGTTTATCTTCAGCAATGTCAGACACAGATACGCTGGGATTAGGAACTTTGGGTTTAAATCCAGAATTGCTTTCGGCAATGATAAAGGAGGCTGGATTCACCTCTTTCCATCAACACGAAGTTGAAGATCCAACAAATCTTTATTACGAAATCCGGCCTTGACTTAATTTGTAAAAATATTTTCAGGAGGAGAAATGGGAAGAATGCAACCTGAGTAATTTTGACGCTCAGCTTCCTCACTGATATCACAGGGGAACTGATACTCCATGTGTTGGATCGATGAAGGTCGTGTAGGTTTCCCCAAAGTAAAAGAACCAAAGGAAAGCCCAGGGCTGTCTACAGATCCAAGATTGGATAGGGATTCGTGAATTCTACGTCGATTCGGATTAACACCTGCGTCGTAGAGAGCTCGTGCAATATAGCGGGTGATTGAGCAAATTTTGAAAATTGCTTCAGTCCTTCGAGGGTCGATTAAATGTTGATCCAAGTCAGAAACACGTGAGTATTCTTCGATACACATCTCCTCGAAAGGTGAAAATTGACTCTCGAAAATTCTTTGATTTTCCACGTATGGCTGGGAAAAAATTATTGTTCCGTCGTAGTAGTTTGCAACCTCACTTCCTCCATAGTTGAAGATGTGATTAGTTGAGCGTTCATCGTCTTGTTGGTTAAAGGCAGACTGAATTATTTGTGGTTTCGGTATAGCATTTGAAATCATCTGAGTTAAGAGTTCAGGTAATGAAACCGGATTTAATGCAGGGAAGAGGACATCAGGAGGGTTCTCGATAAAGGCATCAATAGTCCTTTCCATTCCTATATTGCAAAAGATCCCACCTTCGCAGTTGAGAAAATGAAACTCAGGATCATAGTTGAGTTCCCGAAGTGGTTCCAGGAGTCCTGTAATAACGGACTCGAAATTACCTAAAGAGTCATCGGCGACTATGGCTATCGATTGGTTTGTTAATAATCCTTTCTCTTCAGCGAACATGAGCATCAACGAAAGAGCTTGTTCAGCACTAAAAGAATCAATAAGAAGCCTGTTGTCGGAGCTAATCACATTTTGAACAGATGAAACTTTTGTCGTCACTAAAGCTGTTCTCTGCTCATTTACGATGCAATTCTCTAGCGGTCCTGAGAATTGAGAAATGTCGATCACTATTACAGATGGAATGTCTTTAGTTGCGTTTAGGCAAGCGATGGTGCTTAAAGTCGGAGTGTCAATATCGAAGGCTTCTAATGGGAAGGTGATAATTTCTTGAAGGTCAATTTTCCGGCCGTGGAAACCCCCACACTCTTCGTTTAGGATTTTTATGAAAACAGAAAATATTTCCGATGTATCACCGCTGAAATCTTCGAAACTCAAAGCTTTCAACTCATCCTTCGAAGTCTTTATGTTGACTATAGATACTGAGTCTTCGGTTATTCCTCGACCAGTAGCTTGAGGTCCGAGCCCTATTTGAAGTTCTTCACCCACACGAATCTCTTGCCCGACGAAAATTAAATTCGGATCAGCGATGTCATTCATTTCTAATATTTCTTGAAGAGTCAGTTCATTTTTAGAGGCTATTTTTGCGAGCGAGTCACCTCTTTTCACTTCAACAGTTGCAGGAACAATTTCTTCTTTTACGGGAGGGTAAGCAGTGCAGAATGTGGTCAGACTTTGAAACGGATGGGTTCGGTTGATTTCAGGACTCCGATCAGAGAAATTTGAAGAAAAATCTTCAAAGATGCCTTTACTCTCAGGAGACCCAGTAATCCTTTTCCCAGTATTTGCTGTTTCGCCAGAAAAAGTGTTGTCGCTAATTTCAACAGTTGAGCTTGTAGCAATCTGACCAACTGATGCATTTATTGTTTTGTCGGAAGGTGTTATTTTACTCGTTTGATTATCGGTACCCGAACAGGCCGATGCCACTAAAGAGATTAGAAGAACAAATCTTATGCTTCTCTTTGTCATAGGTGAATCTCCTGAAATCCATAAAATGTCGACCGTCGGATGAGACTAATGCCTAGTATTGCGATTTAAGTGTCAAGTTAAGAATTGTAGATAAAAACTTTTAAGTGACTCACTTCAGGGGTGTCTATTGCGTAGCCTCTTGATGAGGCACCAGAGGGCAATAATGGACGATACGGATAGCGAAAACCAACTAGACGAAGAAAGTTCAGACCAAGACGTAGAAGAATTGGTGAAAGAACCAGATGAAGAGACAGAACCCTCTGAAGAAGAAACGCGTGCCAGAAGGCAAACTTTTTTCCGTGCCAGAAAATTTTCAAAGTCTCCAGTAGCTGCATATCAGGTTTCGCCAGGATCTAAATGGTCCTCTGAGGAAGCTGATGAGGAAATAAAGAAGTTTTTAACACGTTTGGCCGGAGATCGCGACCTTGTTGAAGCAGAAGACCCAGTTCAGTTAGCCCAGGAAAATGACCTTCTATTACTTTTTGGACCCGATGAGGAGGAAGAGTTTGCCCGGTTAGCTTTACGCTTCCCTGAAGAAACTGTAAAGAACTGGGCTACTTTATTGAGCGGGGGTAGCAGATCAGAGGCTTTCGGACCAAGATCTAGAGCCGAAAGGCGTAGCGAAGCGGCTGTGGCATCAGAACTGCAGAGTGCTGTATTTAAGCGTTTGATAACAGCAGGAATAGGCGTTGGTTTGATTCTTGTCATTTTCTTTGCGTTCAAATCTATAACAGGAGACCCTGAAGAGAAAGTGGGTTTAGGTTTGCGTTTTTCGGAAGTGTCGAGCGTTGAGAATATTGAATCGAATAACAGCCATCTGAACTTATATAACCCAATAACTGAACCGGCACTAGTGGCCACTGCCGAACAAATCGTGGCAGTTAAACAGGGTGAAGAACAATTGATGGAGCGAATCAAGGTTGATGTTCCTGATGAAATTCTCCCAATTCTTCCTGGTGTGCTGAGTGCGACCGTTTTTCAATACAGGGAAGGGCAAATTGCTCTCGTGGGGCCTGAAGGATGGGTCGCCGATTCATGCACAATGGTGTCTGTAACAACGAGTAATTTAAGACCCTTGGATGTGTTGCATTATGCTGGTTCAGACACTGATTGTCCTTCGCAGATTAAAGGAGTGAAAACTAGTCCTACCTGTTTAGGTAATTCTGTTCTCATTCTCCCGATATCCATCCCTCAGAGAAGCAATCCACAAAAACTTCCTGAAGGTGGTGTCGGTTGGGCTGAAAAGGTCAGATTTGCTATTCAAAGTCCAACACCAGAATTGGATGGTTGGGAGGTGCTTTCAGTAAGAGGGACAATTGAAGTCCCAGAAGGTGTCGAAAATGTAGTCATACCAAAATTTGGTGGTGCATCAGGAGACCAGCTTGAAATAGATTTGGGTATGGGTTCCGAAGGTCCAATAATAGGGTCGTGCATAATTGAATAGGAAAAGATTCCTTTTTGATCAAGATGGCGCATTTGGCGTTAAGAGTTTCGAACGCACTAGTGAACAAGTCAGCACCACTATGGCCGGTCTCCGCCGAAAAGCAGATATAACGCTTTTACGTTGGCAAGCACGTTTTGACTCTCCAATAGCTGACCGTGTTATCCCATGGTTGGGGGCTTTCCTGCTCAGTTTGTCACTCGCTCTTCTTTCTTTATCAAGATTCAGAGATTTGAGTGTAGGGGAGCAAATTGGTTACTACATACAGGCCTCCCATCTCATGGAGATGGGAGAATCACCCGAGATCACACAAATTGGGCTAAATATTTTCGCACTCCAAGCAGCATGGTTATTTTGGCCAATATCGTTACTCGCACGACTATTCCCAACAGGAGAGTTCCTGTTGACGATTCAGGCTCTCGCATTAGGACTTGCCGTTGTGCCGATATGGCGGATTGCAAGAGGTCCCGCGAATTTAAGAACTGGCGGAGCAGTTGTTCTTGCTTTTGCTTATTCTCTTCATCCATCTATACATAATTTAAACCTCGCGGGTTTCCATCCTGAAGTAGTAGCTATTCCTGCTTTGCTGGCGGCCTATCTAGCAGGACACTATGAAAAGTGGTGGACCAGTTCAGGTTTCTTGCTGCTCGTTTTACTTTCACGAGCAGATTTAGGGCTTGCAGTAGCAGCTATTGGGGTGATTTTTTTCTTAGAAAATAGAAAAGTTGTTGGCAGGATAGTTGCTTTTTTCGGTTTGCTTTGGTTTCTGTTGATGGCTTTCTGGGTGCAACCATTAATAGGCTCAGGTCATTATCCCCATATTGGTGCTTTCCGCCATTTCGGAGAAGGTTCTTTGGATGTGATTTTCGGAATGTTGTCTGACCCTTTTGGGTTGCTTAAAGACTTATTAGTACGGAGCAACTTCGAGCAAATAATTCTAATTATTGCCCCAGTGTTATTTTTACCTCTCATACATTTGCGCTATGTCCTACCGGCAGTTCCTTTGCTTATTTTTTACTTGATAGCGGATGTTCCAGTTGGGGCGTTGGGCAACCCTCAGCAAGATGTGGCTGTAATGGCTGTTGTATTCATTGCAGCGACCTATGCGCTTATGAAAATGGGATCCACGGGTGTAAGTCGAATTCTTGTTGGCCGAAGAATATTAACCGTTCTTTTATTAACAGCGACCGTTTTCTTCATCCGTGACTCAGCTTCCTCGCCATTCGAAAAACCTTGGGAATGGGGTAGAAGAGATGAAACTGATATAGCCAGAGTTACCTCAGTTTTCTGGTTGGGGCCAGATGCGAGCGTCGCTGCGCCGGCTAACTTGTATCCAGAAATAGCGGGACGTAAAAACGCTTTCGTTTTAAAAATCGACGTTCCTTTTGAGCCCAGTAGTGAACAACTGAAACACTTAGATGCAGTAATTTTTGATGAAAATATTGTTACTTGGACTAATGCAGAGTTGATGAAATTTGAAGGGAAAATGGAGGAACTAGGATTTAACAGACGTTACGAATCGAAAGGCATTCAGACATGGATTCGCAAACCCGGATCAGATTAATTTCGCAATCGTTCCTCAGTCGGTTTTCGCAAGACAGCTTTTAAGGCGCTTCAAATCTGCTACCAATTCATCATTTGAGATATCTGCATTGGCATTAGCGAAATCGAGGTGACTCATATCATTTATGGGTATTACATGTAGATGGACATGCGGCACTTCAAATCCTGCGATCATTAGTCCAACACGTTTTGGTTTGAATGCTTCCATTTGAGCCTCTCCGATCGTTTTAGCAATCTTCATGCAATGAGAAGCTGTCTCTTCAGGCAAGTTGATCCACATGTCGATTTCCTGAATAGGCACAACCAGAGTGTGTCCACGATTTATCGGTCTTATGTCGAGAAATGCGAAACATATTGGGTCTTCCCAAAGTATGTGCCCAGGTATTTCCCTCGCGTGTATTTTAGTGAAAATGGTTGCCATGGAGCCTAGCTTCCCAAGTATTGACACTTCGGTCAAACGCGGTCATGTGGAGATATGGATGTTCTGTATTCGAGGATAGGTAGATTGAAATGATGAATGACAGGATTTTCACTGTTCCCAATTTGATAAGTGTTCTACGTCTTCTTTGTATTCCCCTTTTCGTATGGGTTCTGTTTGGAGCCGAAAATAGATCAGCGGCAGCGATTCTTTTAGCGGTACTCGGAGCTACGGACTGGGTTGATGGGTGGGTAGCTAGGAGGTTTAATCAAACTTCAGAACTGGGAAAAATCCTTGACCCTACCGCTGACCGGCTGTTGCTCATAGTTTCTATTCCTTCACTCATAATTGATGGATCGATTCCACTTTGGTTCGCTCTGCTAGCCCTTATCAGAGAATTGCTCGTCGGTGGAGCAACTGTTTCATTAGCTCTTATTGGAGCCAGAAGAATTGACGTTTTATGGTGGGGTAAAACAGGAACTTTTGCAATGTTATTCGCTGTACCTTCCTTTCTAGCGGGTGAGTCAACAATCTCTATAAGTGATTTTTTTGCTGTATTAGCCTATATTTCTGGAATTCCAGGATTATTCATTTCTTGGTTAGCTGCATTTATGTACATACCCCTCGCATCTGAAGCTCTAAGGGAGATCCGCGATAAAAAGCAGTTAGGCCATTAATTTCTTGCCCCCACTATAAAAATGGTGCTTTTGGCGCTAGTTTCGAATTTATGAACATCCCAGATGACCTTATGTATTCTGAGGACCACCAATGGGTTCGGATGGAAGAGGATGGCTTGATTCGAGTGGGGATAACTGATTATGCGCAAGACGCTCTGGGGGAAGTTGTTTTCGTTGACCTTCCAGAAATCGATCAATTGGTAGAAAGGGGAGGAGTTTTAGGGGAAGTGGAGTCCAGTAAGTCAGTTTCAGAAATATCTTCTCCTTTCACTGGAAGAGTTTCCGAGGTGAATGATGACTTAGAATTCCACCCTATGAAGGTAAACGAAGATCCATATGGAGAAGGATGGATTTGCTTAATGAGTAGAGATGATTCGAATCCGATAGTCGGACTTCTGGATCCTGATTCTTACCGCTTGCTTTTAGAGGGATGATCAGAGAAATGGAGGGTTTAAAATCATGACTGATGATGAAATAACTGATGCGATTGAAATTGAACCGGAAATTCCGCACCGTTTAGATAGAGAAATATTTGAAACAGACACAGGAATACTCGTTATTGAGTCTGGACCCAGATCAGGTTCTCGTTACGCGCTGGATTCCGAATCTATCTCAATAGGGCGAGAAAAAGACGCTGACATTTTTCTTGACGATGTAACGGTTTCAAGACAACATGCAATTATTGAAAGAAACAAAAGCATTTACAGAGTCTCTGATGTCGGCTCATTAAATGGGACTTATCTAAATGCGAAAATCGTACGCTCCGAAGAGTTAACAGATGGTGATGTTCTTCAAATCGGACGATTTAAACTTGTCTTTTTCCATGGAATCGCTCAGAACTGATGGAATGTTGACTTGTCGGAACAGGAACTATTTAACATAAGTCAAGTCTGCGAAAGTCTTGTTGGAGAGTTTCCTGAACTCACTGTTTCGAAGATTCGTTATCTTGAATCCCAAGGGTTGGTGAATCCGGTCAGAACCGAATCGGGCTATCGAAAGTTTTCTACCGGTGATCTGGAGCAACTAGCTTGGGTTCTGAGACAACAAAGAGATTATTTTGTGCCACTCAGAACCCTGAAAGAGCGACTAGAGCGTACTGGCGTTGACTTCGAGTCGAGTGCTGAAAGTAGTAACCCAAATTCAAAAGTAACAGACAGTAGGGATACTGGAATCACAGGAATCAGCTTAGACATTGACGGCTTGTCTAGGGCATCGGGTGTCGCAACAGAGAAAATTCAAGAATTGATCGAATTGGGCGTAGTTAAGGGACGGCAAGTCGGAAGCAAAGAAATCTTCGAAGGTGATTCTTTATTGACTATAAAGTCTGCGAAACGTCTTTTTGAACTAGGAATGGAAACTAGACATTTACGCATGTATCTAGTCGCCGCCCAAAGAGAAGCAGGAGTAATAGAGCAGTTATTTTCAGCTAAAACTAAAAGCGGAGATGTTGAGTCCAGAACTGAAGCTAAGCGAGAATTGGATGAAGTCGTTGTCCTGGGAAGAGAAATTCACAAGTGTCTACTAAAACTCTCCCTGGATGGACTAGAAACTTGGTGAGATGGATTTTCCGAAACTATTACAAAACCAACAAGAAATTGATGTCAGAATTACGGAACTGGCCACTCAGCTTGACGACTATTTGAGCGAAGGGGATGTGGTTGTGGGTGTGCTAAAAGGCTGCTTGCCTTTTCTTGCCGATTTAGTTAGGAAACTAAATCATGAAATAGAAACAGACTTTTTAGCTTTAACTTCTTTTGGGGAGAATACTGGGAGAGTCAGGCTTACAAGGGATTTGGGAATAGATGTTTCAGGTCGCAATGTCCTATTGGTTGAAGACGTAGTTGATACAGGTTTTAGACTAGATTTTCTTAGGCGTCACTTAGAGACTCATGAACCAGCAGAAGTTAGGGTTTGCACACTTTTTGACCGTTCGGATCGCAGAATACTTCCTGTCAAGGTTGAGTACTCCGGTTTTGTTCTACAAGAGGGTTTTATTGTTGGATATGGAATTGATCACCTAGGAATGTTCAGAAATCTCCCTTCAGTTGTTACAGCAAATCAAACACTTCTTGATGAAGAGTTTGCAAGGGGGGAATCTAAATTGGCGGATGAGATAGTAAAAATCGCACGAGGTAAAGAAACAGTTGAATGTTAGTTAACAGTTTTGGAGGTAGTAATGAATGAAATGGTAGTGGTTGGAGTCCAGCAAGTCTTGCCTTCCAACACACCCGTGATACTTCTTCGTGAGAAAGAGGGCGAGAGACTCCTTCCGATATTTATCGAGCCAAACCAAGCAACTGCTATTGTTTTGACCCTCGCTGGTCAAGAGCCACCCAGGCCCATGACACACGATCTTTTCGTAACTGTTATGGAGACTTTTTCTGCGACTCTTGAACGAGTAGTAATAACACAATTGCGTGACCGGACTTTTTATTCCGACATATACCTAAGGGGACCAGCAGGTGTTGATGCGCTTTCGGCCAGGCCTTCTGATGCTATAGCACTGGCGGTTCGTGTGGGAGCTGATGTTTTCGTGGAGGAGGAAGTGCTAGAAGAGGCTGGATACATAGCACCTCCTGAACAGGAAGAACCAATTACTGATGAGCAAGTCGAGGAATTTCGTGACTTTCTCGACAACGTCAACCCTGATGATTTCGCTGGTTAGAGGAATTTGAACCAAAAAGATGTCTTTTTGACACTGAGTTGTTGACCGTGAGTTTATTACGATCTAACCTATAGAATAACATTGATGTAGTTCTCTGAGCGAAATACTAGGTTTTAACCTGTTTTTCGCGCGAGAGAGGGAAGAACATGGTTCAAGAACAAGGTTATAGCGGTGACGAAGCCAGAAAAATTGTTGGAATCACATATAGACAATTGGATTACTGGGCTAGGACGGAACTCATAAGGCCGTCTCTTGCTGACGCCAGCGGTAGCGGAACAAGGCGGAGATACACCTACAGGGATTTACTCAAATTAAAAGCTATCAAGGCTCTAATAGACGCAGGAATACGCCTTGCTTTGATTAGAAAAGTTTTTGATTTCCTTGAAGAGAAACTTGATGAAGACGTAGTGCAGGTCAATTTGGTTATTCAAGGAACTTCTGTCATGGTGCAACGTGGTGAAGAAGAAATAATTGACCTTGTTCGCAACGGGCAAGGTGTGTTAAATATTTTGCCTTTGGCGGTTGTCAAGAAAGACCTTGATGCGAAAATCGTTGAACTTTTCCCAGGGGACGAAAGATCCAGTATTGAAGTCGATCATAAGGCAGTTGGTCAATAGTGACTTCAAAGGCGAGGAGAAGTTGCTTCGATGAGTGAACTTCGAAAACTCCCTGATCGTAATACTTCAACTCAATTCGCTCATGAATCTGAGGAACGAATAGCTGGCTTGTTGGACTTCTACGGCATCGAATGGGAATATGAACCAACAACCTTTGTTTTAGAGAGAGACTCTCAAGGTCAACCGAGATCAGCATTTACACCAGATTTTTTTCTACCTGAACATAACCTTTATCTAGAAATAACGACTCTTAAACAGTCGCTGGTAACACGAAAGAATCGTAAAGTTAGAAGGTTGCAGGCACAAAGACCAGATCTGAGTATACGGATTCTGTATAGAAGCGATATTGAAAGACTTTTCCTCTCAGATGCTGCCTGATCCTATCTAATCAAGCAGATCAGGTTCATCAATCAATATCTTGTCGAATAAAGGTTGGGCGCTGAACCAACCTGAAAAAGCATTGCCCACTTGATTACTGGTTAGGTTCGCTGTTTCGTCATCTATAGGATGAGTGATTCCAGCAGCTTCTGCTAGCAGCTGAGCTTGACAAGTTCTTTCCATCGTCACAAAAAGCCAAAGTGCTTCATCAACAGTTTCTCCCAAAGTCAACAGGCCGTGATTTTTAAGTATCGCTGCTTTGCAATGACCAAGAGCTGCGGCGATTCTTTTACCTTCAAGTGGGTCTAGTACCACTCCTGTGTAATCGTCAAACAAAACATGGTTGTTGTAAAATATGCAACTGTCTTGAGTCAAAGGGTCGAGGGTTTTCCCAAGCGATGAGAATGCCTTCCCGAAGATGGAATGAGAATGAGCGGCTGCAACAATCTCAGGTCTTTCCATGTGAATACCGGAATGAATGGCAAATGCTGCCTGATTGACGGCGTAATCTCCTTCAACTACATCGCCATTATGGTTGACTAAAAGAAGGTCAGAAACTGATATGTGGCTGAAATTCATTCCGAACGGATTAACCCAGAAACATTCTGTTTCTTCTGGGTCTCTTGCGGTTATATGTCCGGCTACACCTTCGCTGAAGCCGTAACGTCCGAAAATTCTAAAAGCCGCAGCTAGTCGTTCTTTTCTGTGTCGTCTTTCGTCTTCAAGATTTTCAAAAACAGGTATTTCATGCATCAGAGGCAGACCTGTTTGAAATCGCTGTGAAGCCTCCAGGTCTTTATCGTTATTCATTTCATACCTCCTTCGTTAGTTTAACCGCGACTGAAAAAATCTCATTTGTCGGCAATTCGTGAAGATTGGTTTCTGAGCCAGTGATCAGCGAGCACAAGAAGAGTCATAGCTTCGACCATGGGTACAGCTCGTGGTAAAACACATGGGTCATGCCTGCCTTTAGCTTGGAGAGTCACGGGATTGTTGCTGTTGTCAACTGTCTCTTGAGAGGTTGAAATTGTCGCAGTGGGTTTGAACGCTACGCGAAACAGAATTTCAGAACCATTCGTTATTCCTCCCTGAACACCTCCCGAATAGTTGGACTTGGTGACTGGCATGGAATCACCAGGTTGAAACTCATCGTTGTGCTCACTTCCTGTCATTTCCACTGCCGAGAAGCCACTTCCTATTTCAAAACCCTTTGAAGCGGGCAACGAAAGCATCGCTTTGGCAAGATCTGCTTCGAGCCGATCGAAAACAGGAACTCCAAGACCCGCAGGAACATTCCTTACTAGACAGGTAACGATACCTCCGAGTGAATCACCATTTTTTCTGGCTTCTGTTATTGCAGAAGTCATTGCTTCGGATGCATCACGATCAGGGCAACGGGTTATTTCTGACTCGATATCATCAGAGGTGACATTTTCAATTTGCACATCTGCTTTTATATTGTGAACTTGCGAAACCCAAGCAAGCACTTCCATGTCAGTGGATTCGTTTAAAAGCGCTCTAGCGACAGCACCCGCAGCAACTCTTCCGACTGTTTCGCGAGCACTGGAACGCCCCCCACCTTGCCAGTTGCGTATACCGTATTTCGCGTCATAAGTGAAATCAGCATGTGACGGCCTATAAACATCTTTTAAATGATCGTATGCATCAGGTTTCGCATCTTCATTTCTGACCAAAATTGCGATCGGAGTCCCAAGAGTTTTTCCTTCGAAGACTCCAGAAAGTATTTCTGCAGTGTCCGACTCATTACGTTTAGTTGTGATTTTGCTCTGCCCCGGACGTCTCCTGTCCAGATCACGTTGAATGTCATTTTCATCCAAAGGAAGTAAAGAAGGGCAGCCATCAACAACTACTCCAACACCTCCTCCGTGGCTTTCACCCCATGTGGATATTTTAAATAAAGAACCGAAAGTATTTCCCATTACATAGATCATAGAGGGCTTTAGGTCCACGCTAGGTCTCATTAAATGAGTGCGATAACCTCAAAGTGTGTCTGCAAGCTATGTAAATTTGAATATTGCTTCTGCATGGGAAGCGATAAGTGATCAAATAGGTGATCTAACAGCGATTTCAACGCGTGAAAGTTCAGAATCTTGGGAAGAATTTGAAAAACATGCAGCATCTTTAGCAAAAACTTTTTCCGAGCAAGGGCTAAAACATGACTCAAAAGTGGCTTTTTACTGCTACAACGGACCGGAATACCTTGAAGGCCAATTCGCTGCTTTCAAAATTCGAGCGATCCCAGCAAACGTTAACTATCGGTACTTGGATGACGAGTTGGCTTACATTTTAAATAATGCCGATGCCGAAGCCATCTTGTTTGATTCAAGTTTGACTGAACGAGTTGATTCTGTTCGTTCACGATGTCCTAAATTAAAAGTTTTCGTAAGGATCGGTGAAGGTTCTCCTGAGAACTGGATCATTGACTACGAAGATGCGGTAAACAATGCCCCTCTTCCCCGTATTGAAAGATCAGGAGATGACCTATGGTTTCTTTACACGGGGGGAACAACTGGCAGTCCGAAAGCTGTTATGTGGTCGCATGCCGGGCTACTGGGAGGGATGGCTGAAACTTTTCGTTCTCTTGGTGAGAAAATTCCAGAAAACTCTGATGAGGCGGGCAACATTGCAAAAAGAGTTACAAAGGAAGGGAAAGAGATAAGACAACTTTGTGCTGCACCGTTGATGCACGGAACGTCAAGCCTGACTGCTCTGGGAACCCATACACATGGAGGTCTGGTTTCTACCCTTTCTTCGAAAACATTTGACCCTCGAGAACTTTGGGAAATGGTAGAAAAGTGCAAAATTACAATGCTTACTATTGTCGGCGATGCATTTGCTCGACCCATGATTGATGAACTTGAAAACTCGTTAGCAAACGGCACTGCTTGGAATATTTCTTCCTTGCGACTAGTGATGTCTTCAGGCGTAATGTTCAGTGCACCTTTGAAAGAACGTCTTCTTGATCTTCACAGTTGCACCATTTTGGATGCGTTGGGTTCCAGCGAAGGAACAGGGATGGGCAAACAGGTGACCTCGCGAACAAGGAAAGACACCGGAACAGCCAGATTTTTTCTGGGAGAACATACACGAGTTCTTACAGAAAATGGCGAGGAAGTTGAACCTGGATCGAATAAGACGGGAAAACTCGCGCTCGGTTACCCTCTGCCAGTTGGTTACTACAAGGACCCAGAAAAAACAGAAACGACCTTTCCAACCATTAATGGTCGAAGATGGTCTATACCTGGCGATTGGGCATCAGTTGAGGAGGACGGCTCTATCACACTTCTAGGCAGAGGTTCAGAGTGCATAAATACGGGAGGTGAGAAAGTTTTCCCCGAGGAAGTCGAAGAAGCTTTGAAAATAAATCCATTAGTTATTGACTGCAATGTAGTGGGCATCCCTGATGAACGCTGGGGCCAAGCCGTGACAGCAGTCGTGGAAATAAAAGCGGATGCGACACTTAAAGAAGCGGAGTTATTAAAAGACGTGAAAGAACGTTTAGCTGGCTATAAAGTACCCAAAAGTGTGGTTTTCGTTGAGAAACTAAAGCGTGGGCCCAATGGAAAATCTGACTACAGATGGGCACGGGACGTAGCCCAACCTGCGTAGATTAGAGATCTATCAGAGGCGGTGCAGGCCATGGCAATTCGTCACCGTTCACTATCGAAGAATGTCTTGATTTAAGACCGTCTAAATGTTGATCGTCGGTGAAGATCCAAAACCTATTGTCTAAAATTGCGCGGTGTACCAGCTCAGCCACTTCGGAGGGTTCTTTAGCATTGCTGCTTATCCACTCCATGAAAGCTTCTCTTTGGAGAAGTTCTTCGTCAGTTAAGTCGCTCGAGGACTTGCTGAGGAGATTCTCCGGGCGGTTTCTTTCTGAAGTAAAAATATTTGTTGATACAAATCCCGGACAAAGGCAACTGACACCTATCTCAGAATTTTCGGTTAGTAATTCTTTCCGCAAGGTCTCAGCAATCGCCACAACTGCAAACTTTGTTGCACTGTAGGGACCAAGATTTGGAACAGAGACATGGCCTGCAATGGAGGCGGTCATAACAATGTGACCTTCACCCATTTCTTTTATTGCTGGAAGAAATGTGTGCAAGCCATTTATAACTCCCCATAGATTCACTCCTATGACCCATTCCCAGTCGCTTATTGTTGCTTCCGATATGGAAGAACCGAATCCGACACCGGCATTTAGGCAAACGATTTTAGGGTTGCCGAATGCCTCTTCAACCTGATTCTTCATCTCCTCAACGGAACCCATATCGCGCACATCGCAGTGAACACCCATTACTTCAAGGCCGAGTCCTTTAAGTTCAGCTACGGCTTCTTCCAGAACTGGAACTTCAATATCTGCCAGAACTACTTTCATTCCCGTTTCAGCTAAACGTTTCCCTATAGATAAACCTATTCCGGAGGCACCACCAGTTATGAGTGCGGTTTCTTTATTTAGTTCTTTCATGCTTTATTCCTTTTCTTCAAATCCTAGTAGTGCCTGTTCAACAACTTCAGTTAAAGCTGGATGGACATAAAGTTGATTGTGTGCTAATTCATCAACTGTCATAGAAATGCTCATAGCAGTTACCAACTGTTGAATGAGAGTAGAGGCCTGATAGCCAATAATATGAGCGCCCAGTAGAAGTCGAGTGGTGGGATCGATTAGCAATTTCACGAAACCCTGTTCATCTTCCATAGCCCACCCAAATGCGGTATCGGAATAGCTTCTAATGGATTTCAAATAGGGAACCTTATCGTTGAAGAGGTCATCTTCTGTGGAACCCACAGTGGCAATTTGTGGGTTTCCAAAGACTGCTTTAGGGATAACAGAGCGATCAATCTTTATTAAATCCTCCGGATTCAGCAAGTTGTGAGAAATTATCCTCGCTTCAGCATTAGCGGTGTGTTTAAGTTGAAGAGGGTTCGTAACATCACCTAAAGCCCAAACCCCAGAAGCGGAAGTGCGTAGATATTCATCGGTTATGACATAGCCGGCTTCATCACAGTCGACACCACCTTTTTCAGGTTCTAAAAAATCTGTATTAGGGTCACGACCAGTTGCTATCAAAAGTTCATCAGCTTCGATATCAGTCCCTTTTTTAAGATTAATAAGAAACTTTCCTTCATATGAAACATCCTCTATCTCCTCAGAAAGATAAACGGTGAACCTGTCTTTGTAGATCTTTGTGATTCGTTCACGTATAGAAGAGTCGGCTTCGCGCAGGAGTTCCTTGCCACGTAAAATTATTGTTACTTCAGATCCGAAAGATCCAAAAATGTGGGCCATTTCAATTGCAATAAAACCACCGCCTACAATGACAATGTGATCAGGTAACGAATCGATTCTCATTATGGAATCAGAAGTGTGAAAGGGTGTTTCATTCAATCCTGACAGTTGTGGAATAACAGGATGGGCACCTGCCGCTATGACAATCTGATCAGCTGATACCACTTCTTCGGCTACAGCGAGAGTGTTTTCGGAGATAAACGCAGCTTTATCTCTATAAACCTTAACATTTTCAAGACTTTCACGATAGTTGAGACCCGCTTCGGCAATCGGGTCTATCCTCCCAAAAATCCGCTCTTGAATTTCCTCCCAGTCAACACCAGAGAATGAAGATTCGACACCTAGTTTATTTGCCGTTTGCGCGTTGAGTGAAAGATCCGCCGCATAAACGAGCATTTTTGAAGGAATGCATCCACGGTTCATGCATGTCCCCCCAAATTCGGCTGGCTCTGCTATAGCGATATCCAGATGGTCGTGTTCAGGTCCGATAATAGTGTTGCCGGATCCTGCTCCAATTATCAAAAGATCATGATGAGGCATGTTTTAACTTGAAGCCAAAAGGCAACCCAGGGAACGCAATGTCTGAGTTCCTGCTCCCAACGAAGTCGTGATGTGCTTATTCCAGAGCGTGTAACGGTAGAGAGGGTAATCTTTTGAAACTCCCATTCCACCATGGCAATGCTGTGTAGCATGCGCGATTTCCGTAGCGCGTTCTGAAGCCCACCATTTAGCGATCAGAATATCCTCGAGGGCGTCAAGGTTCGCACCAAGACGCCACGCAGCAGAAAATGTTGTCAGTCGAATCCCGCCGACATTTATGAATTGGTCTGCCAAACGTTGAGTTACGGCTTGAAAAGTAGCAAGTGGCCGTCCAAATTGTTCTCTTTCGCTTGTATAGGAGGCGGTCATTTTAAGTGCAGTTTCAGTCACTCCTAACTGGACGGCACAAAGACTTACGAGCAAAATCTGAAAGAGCCAAGCAACACTTTCCTCGCCACCGAGTTTTTCAGCAGGTGTTTCATTGAATGACAATTCCCAGAGAGGTTCTCCTCGGGTTGAGTCGCTTGACTGCATGGTGATACTCGGATCTTTAAGGTTCACTATGCAAATCACGGGCTCATCATCGTCTATTGCAGTTACTAGAGCCGAGTCTGCAAGACCTGCATATTCGACCACGATCTTCTGCCCATTGATAGCCCCATTTTCATAAGAAGTATCCGGTTCCATAAATTGGTCATTTAACAGTTCTTGAACTGCAAAAGTTAGTAGCTTTGAGCCACTCACGACTTCAGGGAGTAAAGAACTTCTCTGACCCTCAGTACCGAATTTGTCCACTGTCATTGCAGAAACCAAAGTCGGAAGAAGGGGGATAGGGGCTACATATTGTCCCTGTGAGCGAAGCAAACACACAAGTGCAATGATGTCCAGGCCGGCACCTCCGACATCTTCTTTAAGCGTTGCTCCTATCAATCCAGATGAAACGAACTTTTCCCAAAGCCCTCCATCAAACCACTCTTGAGAGTCTTCGATTCTTTTCAAGACTTCTATATCAAGATGATCGTCGAGAATACGTGTAGCTAATTCTGCGATTTCATTATGTTCTTCGTCGAGATCAAAGTTCATTACTCAAACCTCATCTCCGTCTTTTCTCTCTCGGTAAACCGAGTCCCGCCATTCCAATAATGTCCCTTTGTATCTCATTGGTTCCGCCACCAAAAGTTAGAACCCAAACAGACCTGTATCCATTCTCTATTTGCGATGCGAGATCTGATCCGGAGTCACCTTCTATCAAGTGGCCAGTAGCGCCAACAACTTCAGTAAGTTGTGTGTAAATACGGTGCATGGATTCTGAACCGTGAACCTTTATCGCCGATGCATCTGCAGGACCCATTTTTCCATTGGTGTTAGCGTAGGCAACTTCCCAGTTGAGGAGATCGAGATATCGCACAAGAGAACGGCATTCAGCTAGTTTCACTTGAACCCATTCCTGATCAATAACTCTTCTTCCATCTGGCAGTAAATTTTCACTAGCCCAGTCAATTGCATCTCGTACAAGTCGCACCATTCGACCTGCTGCAAAAAGCGAAACTCTTTCATGGTTAAGTTGACTGGTGATCAAATTCCACCCTCCGTTGATCTCTCCAATTCGCATACTGTCAGAGACTCTGACGTTGTCGTAGAAAGTTGCCGTTGTGTCAGTGGCACCAAAAGTTTCAAAAGGTTGTATGGAGAAGCCGGGATCTTTTGTATCAACTAAGAAAAGAGTAATTCCTTTATGCCCCGGCGCTTCAGTGTCAGTTCGAGCAGCGAGCCAAATGTAGTCTGCGTTGTAGGCAAGACTCGTATAGAGTTTCTGACCATTGATTATCCAGTCGTCTCCATCTCTGACAGCCCGTGTTTTTAGGGAAGCAAGGTCAGTTCCAGCCTCCGGTTCCGAATATCCAATTGAAAAATGGACCTCTCCCGCAAGAACTTTTTTAAGGAAGAAATCTTTCTGTTCCTGAGTTCCGAATTCTCTAATAGTCGGTCCCACTGTATTGGTGGTTAGGAATGGTATAGGACACCAGGCTGCCTGAGATTCGTTGAAAAATATATATTGCTCAATAGGTGTGAAGCCTTTTCCACCATGTTCGACTGGCCACCCAACGCCAAGCCAACCGTCTTGCCCTATTTTTCTGATTAGATCCTTGTAGGGCTTATTTTCGGCAAAGTCAGCACTTTTCACTTCGGCTCTGACTTTCGGGGTCATCAAGTCATTGAAATAAGATTTCAGTTCCTTGCGAAGCGATTCCTGTTCTTCAGTTAAATCGATAAACATTTAAACCTTTCAAATTAAATGCCGCTATGCCTGCAACGAAAAGTCAATTTCGCGGAACAGAATCCCAGGAAGCACCCTTGTAAGGATCCGGTTCTTTAGGTAAGGCAAGAACTCTTTCGCCAATTATATTCCGTTGAACTTCATCTGTCCCACCCGCGATGCTCACCCCAGACGCCGCTAGGCATCCAACCGCCCATTTTTCAGCCTCTTCGTCTCCAATTTCCCAAGCCTGCCCGCTGGTGCCGATGATTTCCATCGAGGCATCGCGGAAAAGTCGAGCTAATAATGAACCATTAAGTTTCGCAATTGATCCTTCAGGACCGGGCACACGGCCAGCAGCTACGGAGTCACGCACCCGTTGTCCGATGAATCGGCGAATTTTTTCTCGAATCCAGAGGTCGGAAAGTATCTGTCTGATGTGCGGGTCAGTGTTCTTGTTCAAAGTTTTCGCTAACTCTATGAGTGTTGGACTTCGATCCGCTGTCAAAGATCCACCGCCGGCTCCTATGGAAACACGCTCAAACATGAGCATTGAAACTGCGAGGTTCCAACCTTGGTTAAGGTCACCGAGTAACCGATTTGAAGGGACTCTGGTCTCATTGAAAAACACTTCGTTGAAACCACTTCCACCTGAGATTTGTTTCAACGGTTTTACTTCCACGGTGGGGTCGTTGAAATCAACTATGAACATCGAAAGTCCCTTATGCTTCGGAAGTGACGGGTCGGTTCTAGCGACGACCAACCCTAAGTCCGCGTAGTGCGCTCCTGATGTCCAAACTTTTTGCCCTGAAATGACCCACTCGTCACCATCTTTATTTGCACGTGTTGACAAACTCGCGACATCTGATCCAGCACCCGGCTCAGAAAACAACTGGCACCATATTTTCTCTCCCGAAATACATTCCTTCATGAAAGTTTTCTTCTGCTCGTCTGTTCCATATTGATCCAGCATTGGTAGACACATGCCGTGTGAGATGTAAAGTGGGCTGTTAGGAAGGCGCCACTCTCTTGCTATCTCATCAAAAAGTTCCTGATGCTTTTTAGTCAGCCCAGCGCCTCCATATTCTTTGGAGTATGACAAGGCTGCTAACCCCGCTTCATGTAGTTCTTTTTGAAACTTCCTACATTCTTTTACGCGTTCAGGGTCATCTTCCAAACTTGATTCGGATTCTTTGACGCGTTCACAGTTGCCTTCTAGAAAATCCAGCACGGCAGTTCGGAAGGATTCTTCGTCCTGGATGGGGGAGTCGAGAATTTGGTCGTTTTCTTGCATTAAATGAAAGTAGTGCCACTTGTCACCCGAGTGCAATTGCTGGGAGAAAATTCCTAAAGGTGTGTTTTACAAGGTTGGAATTTTACCGACCCAAAGGGATCTGGTGAGTTCAGACAGCATTGCTTTCAGTTCCTCGGATGGTAAAAAGTTACGATTAGGTTCTCCTATCTTGTGAGCACCCCAAGAGTTGAATCTACCCAATCCGACTGGTCCGATATGGACACCAGAAGGATTGCCTCCGAGGAAAAATTCTCTGCTGATTAGAGCCAGTGTGGAGTGGGTGTTCTCGCTTTCATATTCAGACGGCAGATGTAAGGCGTTTTCGAATTGTTTGATGACAGCTGGTCTGTCTGGCCTCCAATACAGATCTTGGAATTCGTTTGGCAGTTTTATGACATTGGTGAGAAGGCATCGTCGAGCTTGGAGAAGTGAAAAGAAATCATCCACCTCTGCACCTATACACAACGCTTCATTTCGGGCATCAAATCCTGTCCCAGCTACTTCTTTTAATGCTCCACTTCCACTTCCACTTCCGGGAGCGAAGATGACGTCAGCCCCATAGTCGAGAGCTTCGTGTGCTGCTTTTACTCCCCAGTCAGCGTCGGGCTTCCCACCATCACCGGGATGAGAAATTGAAACAACATCGGTATTGGGATCGACGTGGTTGACACCATTGGCAAAACCATCCCCGTAGGCAACAGATGAAGGTTCTGTGTCGGAGTCAAGTACCACGGCAACGATTTTGCTCACAGTCGCTGACGCTGCGAGTGCTCCGACGAGAAATCCTGCATGATCTTCCGGAAAAAGCAGAGAGGCCAAGTTCGGATACTGTTTTTCGTATTGTTGGTCAATCCCTATGAAATCGACGTCAGGGTATTGGAGAGCGCTGATTTCTGTTTCCTTACTTATCTCGGCTCCGATGGTGACAATCAAGTCACAACGAGCATCAATAAAATTTTTAATCAATGTTTCATAGTCACTATTGTTCTCTTCAGGAGAAACGAACGCAGTGGTGGATCCAGTTATTTCTGGAATGAGAGATTTCGGAAACTCTCTACGTTGTCGTTCAAGAGACATCCAAGTCGTGTAGTTCAACCATTCATATTTACGACCTTCAGGGGCGTTTATGAGACACATGTCCCAAGTGGAATCTGAGGTCCAGTTTTGCTCGGGAGAAAACACCGGCTCAGCAGTCACATCTGAAGAAATATCTTCGGATATCACGACGGTAGTGCTTGGTGTTGTAGTGCTGGTTGAGGAGATCAGATCGGCTGTATTTCCACAGGCAGAGATTATCAACGGCAACACCAGAAGAACCGCGAGGCGTTTCACTTTTGTTTTAGCAAAATAATTAGTGAATTTTTTTTCGATCAAGGGGCTAATGATCCGCGATCTTCTAAGCCCATAGGAGCAAAGGGACCGAAAAAACCGTGCTCATAAAGGCCATATCCGACATTTCCATCGTAAGAAAATCGTCCTACATGGTCGACGATTCCATACTGGGCTAGCGGTCTTATTTCGTCGACATCGAGAACTAAACCCTGGACTATGTTTTGCCCTTGATGCATGCCATGTCTCCAATCAGAATCGATTCCATAACCAGTGCCTATCGAAACCCAATTCGGCAGAAGGGAGTCACATTCGATCTTAAAAGGAGATCCAGGTATTTCATTGAAAGATATTGTCGACTTTTTAAGTAGCCTTGTTCCGGAGATCATTTCATGATGCCACTCTGGTCGGCCTAACCACTCGGAGTCGCTGCCATCGTTCCAAATCCTCACCGCTTCTTCCAAAAGTCGTGTTCCATCTTCTTGTTCATGGCACATGTACAGAATTGAATGGTCGTCGAATTGCATCGGAAAGTAATTCCACATCCCACTCATGACATTGGTGCCTTGACGAATGCCGTCACCTTCTGGTTCACCTACAGGTCGAATACCCCAAGAGCGATCTCGTGCTCCCCACCAGCTTTCAGGTGAAACTTCGTAAGTTTCGCCTGCAACGGTTAGTTCGCCGGACCATTTTCCATTTTGTGCGAAACGTTGTGTGTCAAACACAACTCGCCCTTTGTTTCTAATGTACTGATGTGGTTCTGCATGGGCTGCCATGGAAGCCTCCCATGTCACGTCCATGCTCACAGTGTGTTCAGTGGGTTCGCAAACAACACGTAGTTTCCGAAGAGGCTCTATGACTTCGATGGATATAGGTCCCACTTTTATTTCAGAACGATCAACTAGTTCTGTTGAAGATCGCACAATGTGCTGTTTGTCTTTGTGTCGGACATCTATAAATGCATCCGTCACACCAAGGTTTGGGTATTGTCCAAGTCCAAAAATAGCGAATAGTTCGTCAGAACACGGATGAAGGTTGAAGTAGTAGCGGTCATAGAAATTTCTGTCGCTTGTGGAAGGATGTGCAATGAATTGAGATGATTGATGGACTGGGTAGTCGTCCCAGGAAGAGACTGTCATAAATCCTCCATTTAGTGTTAAACCTGACGGTAGACAAAGATCTTAATTGTCATCAATTCGGCATCTTACATATTTCAGTGGAAAAATAAGGTAAGAGATCTCGGAATGTTTAATAAGAAAGGAAGCTATGGGGGTACTCGAGGGAAAAATTGCCTTGGTCACCGGAGCGGCTAGTGGTATTGGTCGTTCAACGGCAGAAGCTTTCGCAAAAGAGGGTGCTTCACACGTGGCTCTCATTGATGTAGATGAACAGGGAATTCTGTCGACTTCTGAAATTGTTAGAAATCTAAAGAGTGGATTTTCCACTCATTGTGTGGATGTAAGTGAAGAGGATCTTGTTGCATCCACATTGAGTGAAATTGTTGCTGAAAACGGACGTTTAGACATTGCTTTCAACAATGCAGGTATCAACCACCCGAGCAGCAAGTTCCACGAACTCAAAATGGAGAACTGGTCTGAGATGATTAAAACAAACTTGACTTCAGTTTTCATCTGCATGAAATATGAAATAATGCACATGCTCGAATCCGGTTTGGGGGGAGTGATAGTAAACACCTCTTCAGGGGCTGGAATAGTACCTGCTCCAGGTCAAGCTCATTACACGGCGGCTAAGCATGGTGTGGTGGGGTTAACTAAATCAGTTGCAGTTGAATATGGAAAGTTTGGGATTCGCTGCAACGCAATTCTTCCAGGATTAGTCGACACTCCGATGATTAGAGATTCAAATGGGGAGCTGACGGATCGCGCTAAGAGGACTCTTGAGAGGATTTCCCCAACTGGCGAACTTATAAAACCTGAGCAGATAGCTGAAACGGTGACATGGCTTTCCTCTGAAGGTTCCGAGAAGGTAAATGGGCAATCAATTGTAATTGATGGCGGTGGAATAATGCGATGAATTTCGCACCTACAATGAATAACAGCGAAGACAGTAGAGAGGGCAATGGCAGAAGAAAATTATTTTGACGTCATAGTTGTTGGTGCTGGCATCTCTGGTATTGGATCTGCTTACCGTCTTCAGAAAGAATGCCCCGATCGTTCCTTCGTGATACTTGAAGGAAGACCAAATTTGGGTGGCACCTGGGACTTGTTTCGATATCCGGGAATTCGTTCAGACAGTGATATGCATACTTTGGGTTTCAGCTTCAAACCATGGAAGGCGGCAAAATCCATTGCCGATGGACCGGCTATTCTTGAATACCTGGAAGAAACAGTTGATGAATTTAATATCAAGGAGAAAATCAAATTCAACCATCTCGTCTCTACCGCTGAGTGGTCAAATCAAAAAGACCGGTGGACCCTGAAAGTGTCTAACAACACAACTGGAGAGATCATTGAGTACGCGTGCAACTTTCTATTGATGTGTTCCGGTTATTACAGTTACAAATCCGGATACACACCTTCCTTCGAAGGAGTGGAATCATATTCTGGGCAAATCGTGCACCCACAAGAATGGCCGGAGGATATTGACTATGCGGACAAGAAGGTTGTTGTCATAGGTTCTGGAGCCACAGCGGTGACACTTGTTCCTGCAATGGCCGACACTGCCGAACATGTCGTGATGCTTCAAAGGTCACCCACCTATGTGGTGGCACGTCCCGATCATGATGCCTTCGCGGGTCTGTTGAGAAAAATATTGCCTGAGAGAGTTGCTTATTATTTGACCAGGAAGAAAAATATTTTCGGTCAGAACTACATTTACAAATTGACCAGAAAGGATCCTGAAAAAGTCAAAGAGAAACTGCTTTCAGGTGTCCGAATGGCTTTAGGTCCAGATTACGACGTCGAACGCCATTTCACCCCCTCTTACAACCCTTGGGACGAACGACTGTGTCTAATCCCCAACGGTGACCTATTTAAATCAATTCGAAAAAAGAAAGTCTCAGTCGTGACTGAAACGATCGACCGTTTTACTCCAGAAGGGCTTTTGCTGAAAAATGGTGACGAATTGAAAGCCGATATTATTGTCACCGCAACAGGTTTAAATCTTGTGACTCTGGGCGAAGTGAATTTCAGAATAGATGGTGACCCTGTCGATTTCTCAGAGACTTGGATATACAAAGGCCTTGCATACTCAGATGTGCCTAATTTGATTTCTACTTTCGGCTACATAAATGCTTCTTGGACTTTACGAGCAGACATCAATAGTTCTTACGCGTGCCGCATTTTGAACCATATGAAAAAAACTGGAACCAAAAGAGCAACTCCGAGACTCAGAGAAAGTGACATGGACATGCCTCAAAGAGACTGGATAGAAGGATTCTCTTCAGGGTATATGAAAAGATCCATGTCGGAAATGCCGAAGCAAGGTGACCGTGAACCTTGGCTAAACACTCAGGATTTCTACAGAGATAAAAAAATGCTTTCGCGCAACACCTCACTTGAGGACGGAGTTATGGAATTTGTGTAAGTCAAAAGATGAGCAGAATCGCAAATGACTAAGGTTCCAATAGTGCTCATATCAGGAGACGACGACGTGTTAATCTCCAGGTCGCTCAACACACATTTAGAAAAAGCCTTAGGTGGCGAAGATAGAAGCCTTGCTTTGGAGGAATTAACCGAGGAAAATTACCGCTTCTCAGAACAGTTCCATATAGGAAAGTTGGTTGACTCTGCACAAACTGCCCCTTTCTTGACTCAAAGCAGGGTTGTGGTAGGGCGACACGTCGGTCGTTTCAGCAAGAAAGAGGATCTTGAACCTCTAATCGAATACCTGAATTCCCCTTTAGAAACGACTTCTTTGATACTCGTATGGGAGAAAGGAAACAATCCGCAACAACAGAGATTGTCACCTGTTCCCAAGAGTTTGCTTGAAGCGATTGAAAATTCCGGAGGAATCTTTGAGAAGTTAACTACCGGAAAAGGAAAACAGGCGGATAAATGGTTATCAGAATTACTAGACGAAGCATCTGTAGAAATTACTCGAGAGGCACGCAAACATATAGCAGACCACTTTGGTGAAGACCGCACGAAAGTTTTTGCACTTTTAGAAGTTTTGGCTTCCGTCTACGGAGGCGGCGAAGCATTAGAACTCAAAGATGTGGAACTTTACCTCGGAGATGCTGGGTCAGTTATGCCATGGGATTTAACGGACTCTATAGACTCCGGTAAAATCCCTGAAGCGTTGGAAAGACTTAAAAGGATGCTCAGGGCGGATGGTCGACATCCGTTAGGAGTGTTAGCCCTACTTCACTCTCACTACGAAAAAATGTTACGTCTCGAAGGTTCAGGATTGAACGACGAAAAAAAAGCAGCAGAAGTGCTTTCAGTCAGTGCATATCCGGCAAAAAAGATTCTTTCCACATCTCAAAGATTAGGAAAAAAGAATATTTTCAGAGCTATAGGGCTTATAGCTGAGGCAGATCTTGATTTAAAAGGGAAGAAAGGTTGGCCACCTGAACTAGTTGCAGAGGTGCTAGTGGCTCGATTAGCGGCAATGAGATAACCAGTTAACTGTTGTTTAAACTTTTCTGAAGTCTAGATTTTTCGCGGGATGCCTTATTGGCATGGATAATACCTTTAGCGGCAGCTCTGTCAATCTTTTTGATAGCGGCAACAGTATCTTCAGCAGTACCTGAGTCCCTAGCTGCTTTCACAAGTGTACGCATTTCTGAACGAACAGACCGATTTCTTGAACGTCGCACTTCATTCTGACGGTTACGTTTTATTGCACTTTTAATATTTGCCACGGGTAAATACAACCTTTTCTTTCAGCAGCCTTCAATCCTAGCGTGTGAAGCGAGATACAGGACAGCATACGAAAGCAAAGAATCCAATTTAATTCATGTAATTAAGCTCACGAGAATGTACGGTCGGCAGAGATGACTAATAAAAAGATGTGTAATACATCCATCATTGCTCACATAGATCACGGCAAGTCGACACTGGCTGACCGCATGCTTGAACTTTGTGGAGCTGTAGATGAAAGAAACATGCGAGCTCAATATCTCGACTCTATGGACTTGGAACGTGAGAGAGGGATAACTATAAAGCTGCAAAGCGTGCGACTCGATTGGAAAGACTCGGTAATTAACCTTATAGATACACCAGGTCACGTTGATTTCGGTTATGAAGTCAGTCGATCTTTAGCTGCATGTGAAGGAGTGATATTAGTAGTTGACGCAGCACAGGGAATAGAAGCACAAACTTTAGCTAACTGTTATCAGGCGCTCGAGCATGATCTAGAAATCGTGGCCGTGTTAAACAAGATAGATTTACCAGCAGCAGAACCTGATCGGTACGCGGAAGAAATAGAAAAAGCTCTAGGTATATCAACTGACGAAATTTTTCGAATCAGTGCAAAAACTGGCGAAGGGGTGTCGGAACTTCTTGACGCAGTTGTTGAAAAAACCCCGTCTCCTGAAGCTAACGAAGACTTGCCACTTCAGGCACTTGTCTTTGACAGTCATTTTGACCAATATCGAGGTGTCGTGTCTTCGGTTCGGATAATGCAAGGTCGTTTAGACGCTGGAATGTCCATCAAATTTATGCAGGCTGGAACTAATCATCAACTTGATGAAGTTGGAGTTTGGCGCCCTGAGATGACACCAGTTAAAAGTCTCGGGCCGGGCGAAGTGGGTTATGTTCTCGCTGGGATAAAAGATGTTGGGGAGGCTCGATCAGGTGAAACTATAACAACTACGAATGGTGGGAGTCAGTCAGCATTATCCGGATATCAAGAACCTAAACCAATGGTTTTCAGCGGTTTGTATCCGATAGACGGAGATGATTTTGGAGATTTGAGAGATGCTTTAGAAAAGCTAAGACTTAACGATTCAAGTTTTACTTTCGAACCGGATACTTCGTCTGCTCTCGGGTTCGGGTTCAGGTGTGGTTTTCTAGGGTTGTTGCACATGGAGATAGTTCGAGAACGTCTAGAGAGAGAATTCGATCTTAATTTGATCACCACGGCACCTTCAGTTAAATACCGTGTGGTCCATACGAGCGGAAAAGTCGAAGAAATCGACAATCCCTGCGATCTTCCTTCGGCGGGGGAGATCTCGTCGATAGAAGAACCTTGGTTGTCTACCACTTTGATATCTCCAGCGGAGTACACGGGAACGCTCATGGAGCTTTGTCAAGGACGGCGAGGCGAGTTGGAAAAGCTTTCATATTTGTCGCCTGAACGAATAGAACTTAAATATCAACTTCCTTTAGCGGAAGTAGTTCTCAATTTCTTCGATCAATTGAAAAGCAGAACTCAGGGTTACGCGAGTCTTGATTATGAACCTGCCGGTTATATGAACTCTGACCTTGTGCGAGTAGACATATTGCTGCAAGGAGAGTCTGTAGATGCCTTTAGTGCAGTCGTACACCGTGACGCCTCTTATGAATACGGCCGAAAAATGGCAGAAAGACTAAAGGAATTGATTCCTCGTCAACAATTCGAAGTTCCGATACAGGCCACGATCGGTGGTCGAATAATCGCCCGTGAAACTGTCAGGGCGTACCGAAAAGACGTAACAGCGAAGCTTTATGGAGGTGACATAACAAGAAAGCGGAAATTATTGGAAAAGCAGAAGCAAGGCAAGAGAAAGATGAAGTCAATTGGTCGTGTTGATGTTCCTCAAGAGGCTTTTGTTTCCGCTTTGAGTCTCGAAGAATAGAACAATAAATATATAATCCTAAATAAGCGACGATGGGAGTAACATCCGAAGGATGCTAGACGAAAGAAAAGCAGGGATTTTAGGCGCTGTTGTTGAGGCGTACATAGAAACTGCTCAACCGGTCGGTTCGAGTTCGGTCGCAAGATCTGAGTCAGTAGACGTTTCTTCTTCGACGATAAGAAATGAGATGGCGCTTCTGGAATCTGAAGGCTATTTGGATCAGCCGCACACTTCAGCTGGTCGTGTTCCCACTGAAAAGGCCTATCGTTTCTTCGTTGATAATTTGTTGGGCCCTGTAAGACTCGACCGGGTTGAAAACCAACAGATCAAGTCTTTTTTTGATAGGTCGCATATTGAGATTGAACAAATGTTGCAGGAGACAAGCAATTTTCTAGCTGCATTGACCGGAAGCGCTGGTGTTGTTCTTTCACCCGATTCCGATCATCAGACGGTACGTTCAGTGCATTTGGTCGACCTTTCGCTTGATCAAATCCTGCTTGTCTTAGTTACCTCCAATGGGGTAGTGGAAAAGCATTCACTCGATATTTCTAAAGAAGTACTTCTAAATGAAACCGATCTCGATAAAGCAAATCAATATCTTTCGAAACACCTCAGAGGATTCCGACTGGGTTCTCTGCCGGAAGTCCCACCAAGTGGGAACATTAACGTTGACTATCTGGTAAGAGAGGTCGAGAAAACTCTCACCTCTTTAGTCCAAACGAAGGAAACTGTTTATGTGGGAGGCACATCGGTTCTTGCAGGATCCCTCTCAGGACCTGAAGGTATTCGAAAAGTTTTAGACTTGTTAGAACGTCAAATGATTGTGGTTAGTTTGATTCGAGGTGTAATCGATCGTGGCCTTAGCGTTGTTATAGGAACTGAAACAGGTGTCGATCATCTGGCTGAATGTTCGCTTGTTGTAGCTCCGTATGAAATTGATGGTGAGGCAGCAGGCTCAATTGGTATTCTCGGCCCGACAAGAATGGACTACACTCAAGCACTTGCGACAGTCGGAATTGTCGGTCGGAGTTTAGGTGACCATTTAACCGAAGGTTAAAAAAATGTCCAGTGACCCATATGAAGTGCTACAGGTGCAGCGAAATGCCTCAACGGAAGAGATAAAGAAGTCTTATCGCCGCCTGGCGCGCGAGTACCATCCTGATGCGAATCCAGACGACCCAGAAGCTGAAGAAAAGTTTAAAGAGGTCGCATTCGCATACGAGCTGCTGTCGGATCCTGAAAAGAGATCCCGTTATGACCGCTTTGGAGATGTCGGAAGCACCTCCTCGATGGGTGATCCTTTTGGTGGAATAGGTGATATTTTCGAGTCTTTTTTCGGTTCAGGCTTTTCGCAATCGCGAAGAAGAACAGGGCCTATACAAGGTCAGGATCTAGAGACTTCACTACACCTGGAATTTGCTGAGGCAGTGTTCGGTTGTGAAAAGGAAATCGAGATTAAAACAGCTTTAGCTTGCAATACCTGTGAAGCGACTGGTGCATCTAAAGGCTCAACTCGTGAAACCTGTAGTCCTTGTAACGGTAGCGGTCAGGTTCAACAAGTAAGGCAGTCACTTTTAGGCCAGATGATGACTTCCGTTGCGTGCAACGCTTGCGGAGGGATGGGTTGGGTGATACCAGTTCCTTGTGAAGAGTGTGGAGGTGAGGGAAGAAACGTAGTAAATGACTTTTTTTCAGTTCAGGTGACAGCGGGTGTCGATGATGGTACAACACTACGACTGACTGGGAGAGGTGCTGTTGGACCATGGGGTGGTCCTGCCGGTGACCTCTATGTGCAGATAAGAGTGCAGGAGCATCAATATTTTGAGCGTAGAGATTATGACTTGTTGCGAAGACTCCCAGTGCAGATGACACAGGCAATCCTTGGAGCTGAAATGGCGATTGAAACTCTTGACGGTTCAGAAACCATCGTTATTCCAAAAGGTGTCGAAAGTGGACAAGTGATGAGGATACGTGGAAGAGGTGTTCCTCACCTGCAAGGGAGAGGAAGAGGAGATCTGCTCATTGAAGTAATAGTGGAAACCCCTAAAGACCTGACACCAGCAGAGGAGAAGCTCATAAGAGATTTTGCAGGAGTCAGAGATGATGAAGTGAACCCTCCTGATGAAGGAATAATCGGTAAATTCCGATCGGCGTTTAGTTGAGGGGTTCAGATATTTCTCTAATAGACCTAAATTTTCCTCATGCATTTGTAGATGACATCGATAACCCCTGCTTGAGCGACGAGGATGTTCATCATTTTGGAAAAGTTTTGCGTCTCAGAGCAGGTGATGGAATAACAGTTTCAGATGCTAAAGGGAATTGGAGGGAGTGCGTTTATGGACCCCCACTTGAATTGACCGGAGAGATCTTTTTTGAACCTAAACCTGAAATAGAAATAACAGTTGGCTTTGCGCTCATTAAAAAAGGAAAGCCAGAAATGGTGGTGCAAAAGTTGACTGAATTAGGGGTGAATAAGATTATCCCAGTGGTGGCGCAACGTTCGGTGGTCCAGTGGAGCGAAAGAAAAATAATTGAAAGCGAAAAGCGTTTCAATCGCATAGCCAGGGAAGCGGCCATGCAGTCGAGACAAGTTTACATCCCAGAGGTGTTGAGAACTGTTCCCTTAGCCGCTTTGGAGGATCAACAAAAAATTGCGTTAGCCCACCCTGGCGGTAAAAAACTTTCTCTCGATTGTTCTTGCCTGATAATCGGTCCAGAAGGTGGTTGGGCCCCTGATGAGTTGGATGGAAAAGAATGTTTTTCACTGGGTGGTTCTGTTCTGCGGTCTGAGACAGCTGCAATTTCAGCGGGAGTTTTACTTACTTCTTTAAGGGACGGGCGTATAAGCGAAATCGGCGAATGATTTCATGGTTTCCAGTCGTTCCAGGAGACAACTTCATCTAGAGGTATGCGTTTAGCGGGCTTGAAATCAGAACCGATAGTGTGAGCCACAGTTATCAGAGCGACTTGGGTTACTTCCTCAAATGGTATGCCTAAGACTTCTGACGCCTCTTGTTCAAAGATGAGATGAATTGTCGTCCAGCAAGTTCCAAGGTCGCGTTCGCGTGCGGCAAGCATAAAACTCCAAGCGGAAGGGATTATCGAGCCATAAAGCGAAGCGCCGGCTAAACCAGGCATCTGATCCACACGTCCCGGCAGGCAGGGAATCATCATGACGGGTACACGCTCCATGTTTTCTGCCAGATAAGTGGCGGATTCAGTAACTCTCACCTGTTGCGCTGCTCTTTCTTCGCTTTCTGCCACTTCAGCTAACTGACCAGCACTACCAACCATGTTTGCGTAAACCTCGAAACCCTTTCTGTATATGTCAGCAAGAGCAGAACGTTTTTCGGGGTCTGTGACTACTAGAAAGCGCCAATTCTGACTATTTGAACCCGTGGGTGCTTGAACGGCCATTTCTAAGCATTCATTTATAAGCTTTTCGTCAACTGGACGGTCAAAGTCTAATCGTTTCCGTACGGATCGAGTGGTTGAAAGTAGTTCATCGGCAGAGAGATTTAGTTTTTCCATAACAGTGACCATAGTTGCGTTTAACGTGGAGTAGACAAGTACACGGAAGTAAAATTTAAAAGATGATGAAATTAACTTTTTGTATGTACAGGCTGCCGCATTTGACGCGCGAACAATTTCAAGATTATTGGGAGAACAAGCATCCATTTTCCGCTCCAGCGAATGCCGTAGAAGTTTTAGGGATAAAGAAATATGTTCAAGTTTTCCCTCTTTCCGAGAAAGAAAATTCACCACTTCGGGAAATTCGCAATGGAGGTAATGAGTTTGATGGAGTGGCTGAGATCTGGATAGACGACCTTGAAACCTTCAAGACGCAATGGAATTCTGGTGAAGGGCAAAAAGCTTTCAAAGCATTTCTAGAGGATGAAAAGAATTTCGTTGACTGGGAGAGGTCGGTCTGTTTTCTCGGTGAGGAGAAAACCGTTTTGTAGTGTTAGAGAGTTTACTCTTGTTCGGCTAACGCTTTTATCCCTTCCACGGTTCTGCGCATATTCAGGTACTGGTCTCTTTGACGGTTTGAAATAATCTTTTCTTCTAGATCAGGGTTAGATTCAATAGCTCGTGTAAGACCGGAAGGTCCAGGCCCTAGAACCATAGCGAAACTGAGTCGTGTGGCGCCAGCTAGTGGAGTTAGACGGAACTCCCAGGTGGCAGCAGGTTTTTCAATATCACCAGCGGCCCAAGCAAAAACTTTATTGGGTTCAAATGATTTTATGTAACAAGTAACTTCCCACTCGCCGATCCTCTCATTTTTGTTACGCCCCATGAATCGGGCACCTTCTTGTGGAGGTTCATCCAACCAGTCGGCTCCTTCGAACTCATTGCTGAAATTGCTCGGAAGATTAATATCTGAGATAAGACCCCACAGTTTTTCAGGAGTGGCCTTAATATCAGTTTCTACAGTAAGGCCTGGTCCATCCTGAAATAAAGCTAAACCATTTGTTGGTTCCCTGGTGGTTTTACCCCAGCTCTCAAACCATGTGATTTCGCGTGCAGAATCACGAGAAACCGGAGAGAAATCTTCTCCCAAGGTGTGAGCAACAGGAAGTAAAACTATCTGGGTTACTCCTTCGGGTATGTTCAAAAGCTCCGCTATTTTGTCTGCGTTACCTAAATGCATTGTCGTCCACGCGCTTCCTAACCCGCGCGAACGTAAAGCAAGGCAGAAACTCCAAGCGGCCTGGATGACAGAATCGAAAAGGCCGGGTCGTCCACTACCGTCGTGTTCACCGTAGATAGTTACGAGAACAAGAACAGGAACTTCCTCTAAGTGTTCAGCTAGATATGAGGAGGCTTTAATAGTTTTTTCATTGTGATGACCGGTCCCATCTAAACGTTCAGACTGTTCTTTTAGAAATTGGCCTCCTACTTCACGGTACATTTCAGCAATTTCTTTTTTTACTTTCGAATCTCGCACAACCAGCCACCGGCGACTTGATTGATTTCCACCTGTGGGTGCTTGCTCAGCAATATCTATGCAGTCAAGTATTAATTCTTCTGAAACTTCACGTTCTAAATCAAGACGTTTCTTCACGGAGCGAGTGGTCGAAAGGAGACGGTCAGTTTCTTCAATATTGAAAGACATAAATCACCTAACTTTTAAGATTCATTCAACTGCTTGATTCTAGAATCCTGATTAATACGAATCGTATACCGGTATATGATTTTCTACCCAGGAGGGCCCATTAGTATCTGAAGTTCCTCCAAGGACACGTTTAAGGCGGTTGCAGCGGAGTGAAGATCAGGAGGTGGCGGCCCGAGAGCATTCATAAGGTCTGTTACATCCACGCCTAGTGCTTGTGCCACCGCAGGCAGATCCGGCCTTCCACCTCCCGGGGGAGGGCCTTGTTGTTCAACACCTGGTGGGGGTCCCTGTCGTCCTGCACCAGGAGGACCATTGCCAAGGACTGTTTTTATTTCCCCGTAAAAAGTAGGACCAATGTAGTAAGGGAAAACCTCGAAAAAAGAGCCATCATCATTTCGTTCTCGTGTCACGTGGTAATGGTATAAAGGGTCTGTGTATCCGGGAAGTTCTCCGAAATGACCGTTGTGCTCATCTAGTGATTGCAGAGAATTGTCATTCAGAGATGATTCGTAATACCAATCTTCCATATAGAAACCTGATAGTGCGACAAAGTTGTTTCCCGACAGAGAGGTGACAACATCGCTTGTGCTTGGGGCTGAAGCGTCTATTTCAACAGTCCCCGCGTTGGGATTCAATTGGTCAATTAGATGACAGGTTCTTTTTCCGATTTCACCGCAACCGGTTATCGAATCAGCAGTGCTGTAATCTCTAGGCAGCCAAGAGGATCGAGCCAGTAGACCGCTGTCAACCCAGGGGCCTGCTATTGGAACTCCGTCAATTGCAAATCCGTAAACGGGTGAATGAGAGGCTCCGATATCTTCAAGCTGTTCAGCTAAACAAATTGGATGTGAATGGTGATGATAGGTGCCCTGAGCTGAATGCCCAGGGCAGATATCAAGGTCGTATTCTTCGGCAATTGCTGCAATATTGTGCCAATTGCCCTCTTGCTGCCATGACTGTCCGTCACTCCAACCGAAAACGGCAACTCCGTTAACCCAGAGACCTATTGAACCAAGGCCTTGAGCTTCAGAATTATTTTCGGTTGTTTCTGTCGGGTAAATTGCGAAAGTAGTTTCAATTTCCTGATTTTCGGGACAAACGGGACCCGGCGGCCAGTAGCCGTAACCTGTTCCCAGAAGATTTTGGCAACCAGTCGAGTTGTAGCCAATGTCTTCACCAAACTGCACTCTGGAGCCGACACCTACCAAAGGTCTACCTCCACGAAAATCCCTACTTGCAAGTGGGCGTTCTGACAAAAAGGTTTGAGTTTTTTCATCGATCACACTCACATAGTTGGGGATACCTGAAGTTCCGATTTTAACGAACAGTTCACCGTCAATTTCTGTCAATTCAGCTGATTGGATGTTTATAGGGATGGAAGACTCGTCTTTAATTACAGCAGCTGTTTCTCCATCTTCGTTGATCATCCAGGCTTTGAGTGTGGCATCAGGAGTGGCTAAAGAAAGTTCAGGTTCTGGTGCTTGTGTAGTGGTGGTCTTTTGAGTCTGGGTGGTTGGGGTTTGAATTTTAATCGGGATACTTTGATCTTCTGACGAGTTCGAACACGACCAAGATAAAACCATGAAGACAGTAACAAGTGAAGCAAGTAATAGTCTTTCCCGACTAATTTTCATAGTTTTCCTGATTTTTTACTGTAACTAAAATAGCTATTTCATCGATTATGAAACGTCCATCCAAACTTGCACTCGGTCGAGAAGATATTCACTTATGAATATGCAGCGTTCAAAGGCTGCAGCGATAAGAGGCGCTTCTTCGGCTAGATATATTTTTGTGAAAGGTATTTCCAGACGTCCCACAACTCCGAGCGAGCGTTGAGGAGAGTCGGTTACATTCGGGAATGAATCAACTGCAGAGATTTCAGTAGGTAAATCTGTCCCCCCGATACCAGCGAGCTCTGTCGCGAGAAGAAGAAGGTCTGGACGATTTTCAAGTGGTGGCAATGACCAGGATAAAAGTAGTTGAACCACTAGATCTTCACTGGGTAGTTCATCTTCAGATAATGAAACCACCTCGTCTTCAAAAGACATCATGGTTCGAGGTTCTATATCGAGTGAGAGGTGCAGGTCTAGAGGGCCACCGCAAGCTGTCTCCGGATGCAGATCAATTTCGAAGGCTTGTCGCATCGAATATGTCTCGACAAAATGTCTTTCATCGTGCACATGAAATCCAGCTTCCACCGCAAGGTCTTTGAGGCTTGCTATAAAGCCTGCAAGGTCAAGAACAGTCAAAACTATTTCTTTCGGATATCACCATCTCTACAGACTAAGGGCAAAAGTGTCAGACTCATCAATTGATTGATATAACAAATATGTGGATAAAACTGAAAACCCACTCGAAGAGCGGAGTATTTTGAGTGATTTGCATGACGCGGTCGATTCAGTCTTTCTCGCTCTGGAAAATCATGATGACTGGGGTTTGTCAGGAAAACGGCCTGATCAGTACTTAAGCGACTTGGTCGCAGACGCGGCAATCCATGAGTCGTTGAAACCTTTGGGTTATGGAATTTTGAGTGAAGAATCAGAAATACTGGCTGCTGAAAGTGAAGTATTTCCAACTGTAGTTGTAGACCCTTTAGATGGTTCAACCAATGCGTCGAGAGGGCTGCCTTGGTTCGCAACTAGCCTTTGTGCAGTAGATGGAGAAGGCCCCTGGGTGGCGGTGGTGGCAGATTTGGTATCTGGAACTAGATATGACGCTGTAAGAGGATGGGGAGCGAGAAGAGATGGTGAAGAGATTAAAAGAGACTCTTGCCCAGCTTTAAATGAATCTATTGTTGCTGTTTCAGGACTGCCGGAGAAAGATCTTGGTTGGGAACAGTTTAGAAATCTAGGATCTGCTGCTCTGGCACTCTGCTCTATAGCAGATGGACAACTAGATGCATTCGTGGACTGCACGCCTGATGCACACGGGGTGTGGGACTATCTCGGGGGTTTGTTGATTTGTCAAGAAGCTGGGGGAGTGGTTTACGAAGTAAAAGGTCGAGAATTATGTGTTCTAAATCGAGAGGAACGTCGTACACCAGTTGCAGCAGCGGGAAAGGAATTAGGAGATGAACTTCTAGCCAAACGTCAAACTTTTCAAGTCGATAATTAGAAGAAATTAATCCGATAGAGTTATATCTTCGGGCCGTTAGCTCAGTTGGCTAGAGCGCCTCCCTTACAAGGAGGATGTCGGGGGTTCAAGTCCCTCACGGCCCACCAGTTTTTTAGTGTTTGAAGAAGAGTTTGAAAAGCAGAAAGCGAAACTTCTCGAGTCTGAGTGAATGCATAACT
>JASMLT010000008.1 GCA_030748555.1 Acidimicrobiales bacterium | reverse complement strand
AATTTGCCGGAGTATTACTTTTGGTCACAGTTGTTATTGTTTTATTTAAGACGTTGGGGAATGCTTCTTTATTTTTTTATCCAGTCGATGAAGCAGTAGAAAAAAGAGCCGAACTTCAGGACAGACGCTTTCGTGTAATTGGAACTCCACAGCCTGGAATTATTGAAACTACGTTGTCTGGCCGTCAAGTCCTTGTTTTTACTTTGTGTACAGGAGAGGTTTACTCCGACATAGTTCATGAAGGTGACCCTGCAGAATTGTTTAATCCAGGAGTTCCAGTCGTTCTACAAGGAGTTTGGAGAGAAATTCAACCTCCAAATATGGAGAAACTCCCGTATTCACCAAATGATGGATGGCATATAGAAACTGACAGCATGGTGGTTAAACATGACAACGATTACCGTTCAGACCGTGCCGAATTAGAGTCTTGCAGTAGTGAATAGCATGCTGTGTCTAGCTCTTAATCAACTGGCTAATAAAGAATTATGAATACAGATTTAGGAACCGCATTTGTAGCTCTTGGCTTGGCTGCGGCTTTACTAGCTGTCGGTAATCAGATTTATGGGCTGATTGTTAAAAGGTCAGATTTACTGTCACGGGTTCAAATTCCAGTATTGGTTATGTTCATCGCTGCTTTAGGCCAAGTCGCTGTAATGGAAAGAGCGCTGATAACACGCGATTTCACAGTTGCTTATGTGGCACAACACGGGAGCACCAGAACACCAGCTTTGTTTAATGTTGCCACTCTCTGGTCAGCGCTTGAAGGTTCAATATTGCTGTGGGTTTTGATCCTTGTGGGCTACCTCGGTTTAGTGGTTTGGAGGTTTAAGAGCCGTCTTGAAGATCCTCTTGTCGCATGGGCAATAACTGTTATGTCGATAGTGTGCGTTTTCTTTTTTGTATTGTTGATAGGTCCTGCATTTCCATTTGGTGAGTTTGACCCGTGGCCAGGCTTCGATGGGCCAGGTCCTAATCCACTTTTACAAAATCATATTTTGATGGCGTTTCACCCTCCAATTTTGTATCTGGGTTATGTGGGTATGACGGTCCCGTTCTCTTTTGCAATTGCCGCTTTGATAACTGGAAGAGTTGGAGAGGGTTGGCTTGTGCAGACCAGAAAGTGGACTCTTATTGCATGGGGGTGCTTGTCGCTTGGAATAATTCTTGGTTCTTGGTGGTCGTATGAGATTTTGGGATGGGGCGGCTATTGGGCCTGGGATCCAGTTGAGAATGCTTCTTTCTTGCCATGGCTTACTTCTACGGCTTTTTTACATTCTGTAATGATTCAAGAAAAAAAAGGGATGTTGAGAGTGTGGAATCTGTCCCTCCTTTGTGCAACATTTTCGTTAACTATCCTTGGCACTTTTATAACCCGTTCAGGTGTTCTTGAATCAGTGCATTCCTTTACTGAATCAGGCATCGGACCTCTGCTGCTCGGGTTTTTTCTTTTGGTGGTAATCACAAGTGTCGGTTTGATTGCATGGAGAGGCGAAAGTTTGCGAAGTCCTGGTTCGATTAGCTCACCATTATCTAGAACCGGAGCATTTTTACTTAACAATCTTTTATTTGGTTGTTTTGCTTTTGTAGTTTTTCTTGGAACAGTCTTCCCCTTGATTGTTGAAGCTTTAAATGGAGATCGAATATCTGTTGGGAATCCTTATTTTGTAAAAATGTCAACGCCTATCGGCTTTGCTTTACTGTTTATGATGGCCATAGCTCCAGCCTTATCCTGGGGTAAAACCGAACTTGATGTCCTTTCAAAACGGCTTACGCCTTCTGTTGTTTGTGGATCATTGGCGATGCTCGTGGGGGTTGTAGTTGGAAGCAGAGGTTTTGTCCCAACTCTGGCCTTGGGTTTCGGAGGTTTTGCAGCCGGTAGTGCCATTAGGCAAATTTCATTTGGGTTTAGAACTCGTAAATTTATGGGATTGCTTGGGAGAAATGGCGGCGGAATGGTGGTCCATTTAGGCGTGATTATTTTGGCGGTGGCGTTAGCGTGTTCTTCTTCTTTTCTAAGACAGGCAGAATTTAAATTTGAGCAAATTGGTGATCAGGCAGTGTTAGGGGGTCACGAATTCAAATTTGATGGTATCGAACGAGTGGAGCTCAAGGAAAAGAACAAAATTATTGCGAAAATTTTTATAGATGATGAGCTATTCAAACCTTCAATAAACCAGTTTCCATTCGGGGGTAGAAGTATTGGAACCCCAACTACACGTTCAACTTGGAAAGATGACGTTCAGCTAGCCGTATTATCCGTTCCAGAAGAAAGTGAACAGGAAAACACAATAATTAGGGTCACGATCCAACCTATGGTCTGGTGGATTTGGTTTGGTGGGGGTGTAATGGTTTTAGGGACTATTTTTTCTTTACTCTCAAGGAGAAAAACTTTTTCTGAAAAGTCTGGTATATCAAGTGACGAAAATATTCAAGAATTGGAAATCAATGAGTCCGTCTAAGACCGCATCAACAGTTATTGCCATAGTCACGATTTTTCTAGTGGGTATTTTCGCAACAAGTGAGTCAGGTGAAGAAAGAGTAAGAACTCACCTAGTGGGTGAAGTGGCCCCACCGATTTCAGGTGAAACCATTGAGGGTATTTATTGGAGTCTTGATGAAGTAAAAGGAAGATGGTTGTTGGTCAATTTCTTTTCTACAACGTGCATTCCTTGTGTGGAGGAACACCCTGAGTTGCTTGCCTTCTCGGAAAGTCAACCCACAGATACTGGCGTCAGAGTCGTGAGTGTTGCTTTTGACGATGACCCTATTTCGGTAGAAGCTTTTTTTGAGAAAAATGGTGGAGAGTGGCCAGTCTTAACCCGTGATACAGGCCGCATATCGGTTGACTGGGGAGTTGTGGCTGTCCCAGAGTCTTATCTTGTTTCGCCTGCAGGATTTGTTTCAGCAAAAATCGTGGGCGGAGTCAAAAGGAATGAGATTGAGAACTTGGTTTTAAGAGCGAAAAGAAAATCTGAATGAAGAGTTTCAAGATACATCATTTAATTTGGGTTTTGTTTCTCATAGTGGCGGCTTTATCCCTCACTTTTTCCGTAGTCTCAGAAAGTCCACCTTTAACAAATTCTGAACGAGTCAGCAGCCTTGCAGCTGATTTTGCTTGCCCTGTCTGTGATGGTCAATCTCTAGCTGAATCAGATGTCCCAGTAGCAAAAACTATCCGAGCAACCATTTCCACGATGGTGGATGGTGGCTCATCAGATGGAGATATAAGAAATTTTTTGGTATCAAAATTTGGTGAAGACATTGATTACAACCCAAAAGGCGACGGGCTCACCGGGCTTGTTTGGGTGATACCAGTAACTGCGGGTGTAGTTGCTCTTTTTGGAACAGTACTAATTTTATTCTCATGGGTGGGTAAAGAGAAAAATATCGATAAATCAAGAGGGAGGTCTCCTTTTATAGAAAACTCGCCCAAATGGATGTGGGTTTCTTTGGTTTGTGTCGTGGCGATCGGGTCAGGTTTCCTAGTAGCCAAAACAGCAGGTAGTAGGAATCCTGGAGATTCAATATCAGGTGAAATCAGAATGTCGCCAAGAACTTTGTTGGTCGAGGCATCGGTAGCTCCCAGAGAAGAGGCAATGGAAATTTATGATCAAGTTCTTGAACTGCAACCTTCAAACGCTGAAGCACTTGCTTACAGAGGTTGGATGCTATGGCTCGGTGGAGAATTGGAAAGCTCTCTTTCCGATATAGAAAGTTCTATAACATTTGACCCGTCGTATCCAGATGCCAGAGCTTTTCGCGCAATTATAAATTTCAGGGGAGGAAAGATATTAGAAGCGTCTGAAGATCTTTTACTTCTAGACTCTTTAAATTCCGCACCTGTTATCAGAGACCTACTTGCATCTAGTCGATTCCGTGAAAGTGTTTCGAGCGAGCTTGCACGAAACGGGGATTTACTTATGGCTCTAGAACTCCTTGATTCAGGTACTGAAAATGACCCAACAAATTCTTCACTTTACGCCCATCGCGGTTGGTTGCTGGCTATATCTGGTGATCCACAGTTGGCAGAATTGAGTTTAATCTCTTTGGATATTTCTCTTGAAATCAATCCACAAGATCCTTATGCAATCGCTTATAAAGCAGTAGTCGAAGCAAAGATTTTTGGAAAAATGGACAACTCTGAAAAATACGTTGAACAGTTCAAAGCCCTTCCTGATCAACCTTCGGAGCTTATTGAACTGCTGAGGTTAGAAGGACTTCTTTAGGGTTGACTCAAATGTGATTCGTGGTAAAAACCACTATCTATTTTTCCATTTAAAAAAAGTAATTCCCAAATTGATGCTTTAGCAAACCCTTTTCTTTTTGGGATATTCATTCCGTTTAAAGTCAGGGATCTTATTAATTCACTAATCACGTCTCCGTGGCTGCAAAGGATTGAGGAAGTATCTGAATTTTTTGTTTGAGTAAGTTCTTCGACCAAGCCATTTGTTTGACTAGTAGAGCCTTCTGAAAGTGAGTTTGATAATTCAACCTTGGCACCTGATTTTCGAGCAGTTGGCCAAATTGTCTGCTGGCATCTCACAGCTGGACTGCAAAAAATAGAAGAAATATTGGTATTAGAAAAGTATTTAGCGACCATCAGCGACTGATTTGAACCTTCTTCGTCAAGAGGTCTTTCTGAGTCGTCACCGTTCCAGACAAACCGCTCGACCGCTGAAGCATGACGAACAACGAAGATTTTCATGGTGAAAGAAACTGATGGAGCATATTTAGAAAAGAAGAAAAGGCATGGTCAGATTGAAACTTCAGTAACACACACTTCGTTACCCATAGGCAAAGAAGAAGTTAGATCAGTTTTAACGTCACCATATAAAACGCTCAACATTCCTCTGACGAGTCCTCGGTCGACTGCACAAATAACTGGATGTTCAATTGGAATGCTTCCGAAAGGGCAGTGCTCAGAAAGAATCCTTAGTTGCCCATTCTCAGATTGTTCCGCGCGAGCTGAAAATCCATGAGAGATAAGTGCATCTACAATTGCATCTGTAGCCGAACGAAAAGAACGTTGTGTTTCTATTATCCCCAAGGATTCCGCCATGGAACGTCCGACCTCTGAGCCAACTTCTTCTGCTAATTTCTCAGCTTCCTCAGACGGCAGGAGAGACAGAGTCCGAGCTAGGAGGCTTATAAGAATGGAATCCCTTCTTACATCAAGATTTAACGGTTGATCGGAATTTGAAATCTTGTATGTCTTCGAAGGTCGACCCGCGGTCGATCCCATGCTTTTTTTAAGTGAGACTTCAAGATATCCGCCTGAAAGAAGTTTGTCTAAATGATGTCTAGCTACATTGGGATGAAGGCTGAATTTTTCTGCGATTTGTGATGCATTAGTTCCCTCTTCACATTCGCGTATATGCAAGTAAATTTCTCTTCTAGTGGGATCGCCAAAGGCTCCAGTTATTGCGGTCACTATAGAGGCGAATTCTGCATGGTCGAGAGATGTATTCTCCATGCTTTCATTCTACTTAAACTCTGCCTTTACTCTTTTGTTGGGAAAAATATACCTAAAAAGAAGAGCAATTTTGCCATACAAGGCAAGCAAAACTGCCCATAAGCAAGTAGCAGCATTGAATTTGAAACGAATAAGAAATGTTTAGGTATTCAAAAAAATAGAGCAGCAGTAGAGTTTTTATTAATGGATGAAGAAGCCCCAACAGAATCACACCAGGAAAGACCTCATGATGGAACACCTGTTTCATTTTTTGAAGCCAACGTAAAAACCCGGGTTCTTCTTGTGGCTTCCGGCAAAGGTGGAGTCGGGAAGTCTTCTGTTACGACAAACTTGGCAGTGGCTCTTTCAAAGCGAGGAAATGATGTAGCCGTAATTGATGCAGATGTTTGGGGGTTTTCCATACCGAGAATGTTGGGTATCACTGAGCCTCCAAGTGTTATTGATGACATGCTCATTCCACCTTCTGCACATGGAGTGAGGTCAATTTCTATGGGATTTTTTGCAGAAGAAGACCAACCTGTGATCTGGCGTGGACCAATGCTTCACAAAGCACTCAATCAGTTCCTAACAGATGTTGCTTGGAATGAACCTGATTTTTTACTTATTGATTTGCCGCCCGGGACTGGAGACACTGCTATATCTTTAGCTGGTTTTCTACCCGATTCTGAGATGCTGGTTGTTACAACTCCACAAATAGCTGCGCAATCAGTTGCTCAGAGGGCAGCTTTCATGGCCGAGAAAGTCGAAATAGAGGTAAAAGGCGTGATAGAGAACATGTCCTGGTTTACCGGTGATGACGGTCAACGTTACGAACTATTCGGTGAAGGTGGTGGAAGTGCTCTTGCAGAAAAGTTAGGTGTTCCCCTGGTGGGGCAGATACCTTTAGTTCCGGAGTTAAGAGCAGGTTCGGATAATGGAAACCCAGTGGCAGTAGACCCTTCTACTGAAATCGGGTCTATTTTTGCTGAGATAGCAAGAGTCGTGGAAGAGGATTTAAAACCTTCTAAGCGACGTCACCGAGAACTTAAAATTAGCTAGTAGTCAGGGGATAATAAGTGGATTTACGTATTGGTATTGCACATATGCAGAAGGAAATAAACCTTGAAATGGCGGATGATTTCGATTTGAGTGATTTTAAATCAAAGCTGGAAGAAGCACTGAAAAAAGAGGCGGGTGTCATTTGGTTGACGGATATTAATGGTCGCGAAGTCGGAATTCCTGGTGACAAAATAGGTTATGCAGAGATCGGTATTCAAGACTCAGGCCGCCCTGTCGGCTTTAGTTGAATCTTTGTGAGCAACAGGAAGTCAATGTGAAAGACCTTTTGAAATGGCGTCTCTAGAAGAATTAGCTAGGGAGAACAGCAATCTCGAAGATGACTTAATTTCTTACTTGCAGGATTTAACAAGATCTTGGGGCTTATTGGCAGATCTTTCTTTTTCTGATTTACTTCTATATTTACCCACCAAAGAGCCACCAGTTGATTCTTTTGTTCTACTGGCACACGTGCGTCCCACTACTTCAACTACTTTGTATAGGGCTGATTTAGTTGGTCAAAAGTTTGAAGCGCAAAGTCGACCATTGGTATCTGAAACTTTTGTGAATGCTCAAATATCAAACGGGAAAGTCCCAGTGGGTGGTGATCGTGAGATTAGTGTTATGGCGATACCGGTTATGTGGAAAGGCGAAACGGTAGCAATTTTAGCTAGCGAAAAAGCTTCCATTGTAGAACCGCCCAGATCGGAAATGGAAAGAACTTATTTAAGTATCTTCGACAGGTTCGCGGAGATGTTTGAACGAGGAGAATTTCCATACGGAGAGGAATCACGGTTCCGGCATCGAATGCCAAGACTTGGAGATGGACTGCTTCTAGTGAATACCGATGGTCAAATAGAGTTTGCTTCTCCAAATGCAGTTTCTTTGTTGCATCGACTTGGTTGGCATAGACCAGTGGTTGGATCACGATTTGAAGAGACTGGATTAAGTTCAAAAATTCTTAATGAAGCTTTTTCTCTTAAGAGTTCTGTTACAGATGAGTTAGAACGAGAGGATAAAACCTTTGTTGTAAGTCATTGCTTTCCACTTTTACATTCAGGTAAGGCTACGGGAGCTGCAGTATTGGTCAGAGATGTGACGGAATTGCGCCGCCGTGATAGGCAGTTAATTTCAAAAGATGCGACGATCCGTGAAATACACCATCGGGTAAAGAACAATCTTCAAACCATTTCTTCCTTACTAAGAATTCAAGGTCGACGGCTGGATTCCGATGAAGCTCAAATGGCATTAAACGAATCGGTGCGTCGTATAGGAGCGATAGCGGTGGTGCATGAAACTCTTGCAGTTAGCCAGGAAGGAGAGGTTACTTTTGGAGAGGTAATGCGACCCCTTGTAGAGCTGGTAAAAGAAGGTTTAAGCTCACCGGTTAAACCTGTTTCTATAGAAGTTAGTGGTGACACTGGCTTATTGCCTTCAGAGGTTACGACCACTCTGGCAGTTGTGGTGACTGAGTTGCTGCAAAATGCTTTAGATCATGGTTTCAAGCCAGCCTCGGAGGAACTTGAAAATGGCAAGGTCGATGTTTTATTGAGCAAAAACGCAGAGGCAGTAATGGTAGAAGTTTCTGATAATGGGGTTGGGCTTCCCGAAGGTTTTGATATCGAAAACAATGTCGGACTTGGCCTTACGATAGTGAAAACATTCATCCAACAGGAGTTAGAAGGATCTCTTAATGTGATTTCAAATGGAACAGGTAAAGGTGTGAGATTCCAAATTTGTTTACCTTCTGACAGAATTTTTGAAAAAATTGATTTATAAGGCAGAGTAAATTTGTGAACTTTCAAAAACGCCCTTTGGTAATTGCGCATCGAGGAGCTTCAGCTGATTTTCCTGAGAATTCTTTAGATGCTTTTTCAGGAGCCTTTGATCAAGGTGCTGACTGGATCGAACTGGATGTGCGTCGATCAAAAGACGGTGTTTTAGTAGTTCATCATGACGCCCATCTTGTAGATGGCAGTTTAATAAGGGATTTAGACTCAGATTGTCTCCCGGAAGGAGTCCCAAGTTTAGCTGAAGCTTTCGAGGCGTCAGAAAGCATGGGAGTAAACATAGAAATAAAGCACCTTCCTGGTGAACCTGACTTTGATGAAGTGGACCTTGTTTGTGAAGCAGTAGTTGGACTGGTAAGGGCTTATAAGCCGGCTGACGAGATATTGGTCTCGTCTTTTGATATGAATGCAATTAATCGAATTAAAGAAACAGATCCCTCAATTGCTACTGGATGGCTTGTCGCCGAAAGAAGCGATGGCATCCAGATACTTGACCGTGTAAAAGCTCATAACCATTCATCAATTAACCCTTGGGATGATTTAGTTGATGAGTCTCTGATAGAACAAGCACATTCTCGTGGATTAAAAGTTAATGTTTGGACTGTTGATGACGAAAGCAGGATTTTGCAGCTAAGCGAATGGGGAGTCGATGGGATAATCACCAATCTCCCCGGTCTAGCAGTAGAAGTTTTAAATCAATAATTTTGCGAGTCGGGTGTCTTTATTGGCATCACCACATCCAAACAAGATGCTTTATAACGAAATGAAAACTCTTCGAAATTTCCGAGAAAATCACCGTCTACTTGCAGAGGTACCGATTTATAAGCGATTGCCTGTGCTTCAGTTAAATCACTTCGCAAATCTACGACACGACTCGATGTGGTTGTAGATTTTCCGATTCCTAAAGACCCAAAGACGACTGGAAGCAATCTTTTCAAAGTCAGATTTTTGAACGTTGCCATGGCCAATGGGGTGTCTAAATTTGCATGCGGAGCTAGAGAAATTTTTCTTGTTCCTAGATATGTATATGGGTCGGTATTTAAACAGACTGAAAATAACCCTTCGACTCCTGTATTTTCCAGATCGCCGATTTCTTCATCGCCCATTTTCCGAGTTGAGATGCGGAAAGCGGGACGTTTTCTGTCGTAGTGTCGGAGCCAAGTTCCGATTGCGGCAACAACGAAGAGAGGATGGCCAGCGAAACGTTTTAGGACACCGCTTTTTTTCTCGACTTGCTCGACGACTGCTGCATCAAACCCTATTCCAGCATGAAAAAGGAAATACCTATCGTTCACTGAACCTAGGCCTATCCGGTGAGTCGATCCAGCTTCCAGAGAGTCCAATAAGGCTCCTGTGGCTTCAATAGGATCGTCAGGGACACCCAAAGTGCGAGCAAAAACATTTGTAGAACCACCGGGAATAGCAGCCATAGCAGTTCCAGAGTCGACTAAACCGTTAGCTACTTCATTTAATGTTCCATCTCCTCCAAGTACCACCACAATGTCTATTCCATCCTTGGCCGCATTTTGGGCGATTCGCGTAGCATGACCTCGGCGATTGGTTACTGCCACTTCGAGGCGGTGGTCAGCTGATAGTGCTTTTTGAATAACGGCCCTTGTTCTTCCAGTTACAGCGGAAGCTAAAGGATTTACTATTAGGAGAACTTTCATGTCCAATTAACAGTAGTTGTGAATTGCTAAAAGATTTGTGTTGAAGCCGAACTGTTGTTGAACTATTTGAAAACGGTTTTTCTCTTTTTTGAGAGGATGAAAAAAATCTTATAAAATCGCATGAAATTGGTCACTTGATGTACCAGTTTGAACATATAAAGGGCAAAATAGCGAAATGGATGTAGTTGTTTGTGTTAAACAGATTCCGGATCCGGCTGACCCAGGTGAGTTGAATCCCGATACGAAAACTTTAAAGCGTGACACCAAATTAATTCTTGATGAGTCTGACTCTTATGGAGTCGAGATGGCTCTGCAGCTCGTCGATGCCGCTGGGTCAGGAGAAGTCCGTCTTGTCTCGATGACTCCAGGAGGAGAAACCGGAGGCTTGCGTACTGCATTAGCTATGGGGGCTGAAAGCGCAATTTTGGTAAGTGATGAAGCACTTGCTGGTTCTGACTCTCTTTCCACTGCAAAAGTCTTAGCAGCAGCCATCAAACGTTCGAATCCTGACTTGATTCTCACTGCTACTGAGTCAAGTGACGGATACACCGGAACAGTTCCAGAGCAGATGGCAGAAATTTTAGGTCTTCCGTCTGTCACTTTCGGAAAAGAAGTTTCAGTAGACGGTGAGCTGGCAACTGTTAAACGTCAAACAGAGTCTGGTTATGACGTGGTTGAGTGTCCTCTCCCGGCCGTCATCTCAGTTACGGCTGGTGTAGTCGAGCCGCGTTATCCATCATTCAAAGGGATCATGGCAGCAAAGAACAAACCTGTTGAAGAACTTGATCTCGCAGCACTAGAAATTGATCCAGCAACAGTTGGTTGGGCAGGTGCTCGCCAAGAGATAACTGAGATAGCCGACGCTCCCGCTCGTGAAGCCGGTGAAGTAATTGTTGATGAAGGTGAAGCTCATGAACGGATCATGGCTTTTCTCGATGAGCTTAAGGTTCTTTAGGAGGCAAACGAATGGGATTTTCAAAAATATGGGTCCATGGCGAAGCAAGTGATGGTGTTGTAGCTTCGATTACTCTTGAACTTTTAGCTAAAGCCCGCGAATTGGCGGACTCTGTAGAGGTTGTAATTGCCGGTGATGCAGATTCGGTCGCAGCAGAATTGGGTGACCACGGAGCTTCAGTGGTTCATTCAATTGGACCACTAGATAATGGACTTGCCGGTCCGAGAATTGCATCTGCTATAGCTGATGCTTGTTCGCAGGGGTCAGGTCCAGATGTTCTTTTATGTGGCACGACTTACGATGGGCGCGATGTGGCAGGGCGTCTCTCAGCGAAACTTGACACTCCTGTGATAACCAATGTTGTTGATTTAAAACCAGATGGAGACCGCCTTCTTGCTCACGAACCTGTATTCGGAGGAACCAAAGACGTCTTTACAGGAACTACAGCTGAAGGTCTGGATATTTTTGTCGTGCGACCAAAATCTTTTGCGGCAGAATCCACGGGTGGGGATCCCGCATCTGTATCAACGCTCCAAGTAGGGGATCTTGGTGGTACCGGAGCTGCAGTTGTCAAAGATCAATTCGTTGAGGAAAGCAGTGGGCCACGTTTGGACGAAGCGAACATTGTCGTATCTGGAGGTCGAGGTCTTGGAGAGCCTGATAAATATGAAATGATCGAAAAGTTGGCAAGTCTGGTTAAAGGAGCCCCCGGAGCATCTCGTGCTGTCGTAGACGCAGGTTGGGTGCCTTATTCATACCAAGTTGGACAGACCGGAAAGGTAGTCAAGCCGACGGTTTACCTTGCCTGCGGCATTTCTGGGGCTACGCAGCATTTAGTGGGGATGAAGGGTTCAGCCAACATCATTGCTATTAACAAAGATGAGGAGGCACCAATTTTCGGGATAGCAGACCTTGGAATAGTTGGTGATGTACACAAAGTTTTGCCGAAACTAATTGAGGCTCTCGAAGCTCAATAGCGGCAGCTTCTCAAAGCAGAGGCCAAGGAACCTGTCTCCCTGATGGGTCATGGGGCAAGGAGCCATTTGCGGTAAGAGCTCGTGTTCGTTGCAAAAGAGCTTCAATTTCATTTGTATTCAATAGTTCTGAAAATTTTTCTGGTAGCCCATTATCAGTTATCGAAGTCAGGTCTGAAATGAGTTGTTTTGGAAGTTCTTCTCCGCTGAAATCCCAAATAACGGTTCGGATTTTAAATTCTTCGTGAAAACATAGAGAATTGTCGATGGCCCAAACAGAACCATCATTTCCTACTAGAACATGGCCTGCTTTCCTATCAGTGTTATTGACTAAAAGGTCAAAAGTTGCAAGACGGATCAGGTCATTTTTAAACTTTGAGTCTTTGTGGATTGTGAAATAGTGCTTCTCATAATTACAAGGTATGTAAAGCTGCAAAGAGCCGACCCCTAAAGGACCGTTCCTGAGCACAGTCGGAGGTATGAGCCCCCAGCCCAAATGATTTGCAAGTTCAAAGGCTGCTACCTCTCTTTTGTAGATACCTTGGGGGAAATCATACAAAGGCCGTTCACCTTTCTCGGGTTTATATATGCCTTGAACATTTAGTCCACCGTTTTCTAAGTTCACTAAGAAAGTTCCATTTGAGGCCCAGGGCATTCGACCAGCTATCTCAATCTCTCCAAAGTTCAGTATTTCGAGAGCAAGCTCATTTTCTATAGGTTCACGATCTTTGAAAGGGTTCTTTTCAGTTTCTGTTTCATTTTCCTCTTTCAAGGTATTTTTCTTTCTAGTTGGAACACGGGCACCAGCCCGCAGCATCCGGTTCGAGAGGGGAGCCGCAGTAAGGGCAAAGAGGACGACCGCTAGAAATCAGTTCTTGGGCTGTTTGAATAAAATGTTCGACTTGAAGCCGACTTAATGACAGTCGAGCTTGTGCAGGTTCAGACGCTTCGTCCCGAATAAGTTCTTCCGCTATAAGTATTAGTTGATCTTCTGATTGCTCATAAGTGACGCCTAAACTGCCGATTACCCAATCAGGTTCCTCTGGTTCTATAAACTTGGGATGAACCTGATCGACAATGCCGATGTTTACGGATTCGACTGTTGGAGGCAGATCATTTAGCATGCTTGTTAGAAAATCGGCCAAACCAGCCATTTGCTGTTTCTCAACTTTCAAAGAAAGAACTTGATTCCCACAAGAAGCCTGCAAGAAAAAGACACGCCGACCCTGCGGGCCAACCGTACCTGCAGTAAAACTTTCAGTGTGCTCCCAGTTTATTTCAGGGCGTTCCATCGTTATAGACGCTACCTTTCATATCTAAGTTTATTAATACGAAACAGTTAATAAGTTAGTGTTTACGAGCTTAAAGGCCATTAAAATTTCCATTCGAATTCAAAGTTAAAACTAAAGGTCTTTCTTTCGTATAAAGAACCACCGAAGCTGAACATGGCCCGACCAAGATTCTTTGAAATAGATCTAGGGGCGTTCCAACGGCAGAAGCCAGTATTGACTTTATGGGGTCAGCATGTGAAACACATACAACTGTTTCTCCAGGATGACGTGTAAGTATTTTGTCGACAGTTTTTATCATACGATTTTGCATTTCAGTAAATGATTCACCATTCGGAAATCTAAAGTTTGAAGGTTGTTTCTGAATAGTGGACCAAGATTTTAGTTTTGAGAGATCACGCAATCTGCGACCGGTCCAGTCGCCGAAATCGCATTCATTAAGTCCTTGGAGAGTGCGCACACGCAAATTAAGGCTTTTAGCAATTGGTTTAGCAGTTTCTTGTGTCCGTTCCATAGGTGATGCGTAAACAGCTGACACTTTAGTACCTAGAAAACTGCTTGAAGATTTCTCGATTTCCTTTGCAATCATTTCTGCTTGCGATTTACCTTCATCTGACAAATGCAAGTTGGGTGCCCTTCCAGGGAGTTTGGTTCCCGTCGTTGGAGTTTTTCCGTGACGTACGAAGATAATTAAAGTAGCTGCCATTAATAGTTCAACCTACCCTTCAGATGTGGATCATGTTCTTCAATTAGAAGCAATAAAAAAAGAAGTTGTCTCATGCAGAGCCTGTCCGAGGCTAGTCGCCTGGCGTGAAAAGGTTGCGGAAGAAAAACGCGCTGCTTATACAGATCAGGAATATTGGGGTCTGCCGGTGCCAGGTTTTGGAGACCCGAAAGCTCGAATACTCATTGTCGGTTTGGCTCCTGGGGCACATGGAGCCAACAGGACTGGAAGAGTTTTTACTGGAGACAGATCGGGAGACTTTTTGTACGCGGCTCTTTACAGGTCAGGTTTGGCAAATCAACCTGACTCAGTCGGGTTGGAAGATGGCCTGGAACTAGAAGACGTATTTATAACTTCTCCTGTTAAGTGCGTGCCACCGGCAAATAAACCAAACCAAAAAGAACGAAGCAAATGTCGGCCGTTTTTTGAAAGAGAGGTTTCAGCTTTAGCCAGCATAAAAGTTGTTGTTGCGTTAGGTCAGATTGGTTATATGTCTGCAGCTGCTGAGTTCGATTTAAATCCAAAACCAAAGTTTTCTCATGGTCTAGAAGTAGCAATTGACTCAGATAGAAAACTTTTATGTTCCTATCATGTCAGCCAGCAAAATACTTTTACCGGCCGATTAACAGAATCAATGTTCGACAAGGTGATTAAACGAGCCAAAATTATAGCTGGCGATTGATATTGCTTGTATTGCGCTAACCTCACGCTGTGGGTAAAAATTTATTAAAGAAGAATTTTTTTACGGGTGTCATTGTCTGCGCTTTGTTGTTTTCAGGTTGCGCGAATGACGGTGAGCCTGAGACTTGGGAAGATCAAGACGGTCTTGTAGTGAGGAACTTTGTTGAAGCTTGTCAGGAATCTAATTCTGACATGTCAACATTCAAAGCTAAAAGCTATTGCGAGTGCGTGATTGATGGGGTTAAAGATTCAGTTACATTTGAAAAGTTCAAAGAACTTGATGATTTTATTCGTAAGCACAGGGATGATTTGAATTCTCAAATGATTTCAGAAAATTATGGATGGTTGGATGATTCAAGTAAGGCTTGTTCATAAAGCCGAACAATTATCCTTGGTATTGAGGCAATCCGACTCTTGCTGAAGAATTTGCCCAATCAGGCCATCTAGACCGACTTTTCGCAGCCAACTTGTGCATTAGCTCGATCGCATCTGGGTCACTATCACCCGGCCTACCTTCTATAATGCCTTCTTCAAGCATGCGCATGATTATTTGACGACCTAGCTCTGTGCGAACAACAGTCAGTGTCCAATCGTTGTACTTGCCAATACCACCCGTAGATATGTCAGCGTGCTCCGCAGCAAAGTCTGGACAATGATTGCATCCTTCGCGTGTCCAAGCGTGGCATTCTTTTAGGTTGATTTCATGATAGTCACCATTCTTCATCCATATCTGGAAAACGCCTTTAATGTTCATTTTGGTCATTTCTTCTTTTGGAAGCCTGTACTTTGCCCAAAATAATTCTTCGAAAATTGAGTCATCAAAAGATTTCGAACATAGTAATCCGATGTTTAATTTGATAGTTTTTCCCGCCTTGCCAACCTTACGGTTCCACATGACAGGAGCAATTGAAGTTTGACAGCTCATTCCAACAAGAGCTAACGATTCAAGATTCTTTTCACGAGCTTCATTAATAGCAAGTGTGTTAGCAGAGTAGGTGTATCTACTTCCAGCTCCAGCTAAAACAGATTCTTTATCAGTAGCTAAAGCAGGAATAGCTTTCCAAGAATTCCCATTTTCTCCATCATTTTCCAAGTGGGAAGTCAGGGCTCCGTCAATAATTCCGTTATCTAAACACCATATGAGTATTGCTGAAACCAGACCCCCATCTTGACCAAGTTCATGAACTGTTGAATCGCTAGCTCTGGTTAGAAGAACGTCTTTATACACGCCGGAAAGTTCTTCTGGTTTACGGTGACGGTCAAAAAGGTGCATTTCTGCTTCAGTTTCCCAGTCTCTAAACCTCGGACATGCGCGAGTGCAGGAAGTACAACCTTTTTCACCATGTACACAGTTGTCCGTCCCTAGTTCTTCTTCCAAATGAAAAGGTTTGTAAGCTCCCGGCGCGTGTTCATATCCAATCACATCATGTGGGCATGAGATCACACATCCGGCGCAACCAGTGCAAAGCCCGGTATCTATGACCTCTTCATAGAGTTCTTTCCATTGGAAAGTCCATCGTGGTTGTTTTTGATTTGCCATTTCTCGGGTTAAAACTCTCTTTTTTCTGGGTCAGACGTAACCATAGTCTATTCGATTTAATGATCACCTGTGTTCTGCGCCCCTGGCAGGAATCGAACCTGCGCACACGGCTCCGGAAGCCGATGCTCTATCCGCTGAGCTACAGGGGCGGGGTTACAACAGGAAGGCTACGACCTCTTTTCACTGGACACATCAATCAACGGCATTTCCTTATATTGTTTCTCAAAAGAGTTTGTAAAAAAAGTGAAATGGTTATTTCTTTTAGAGGAGTAGAGCATGGTAGGTGAAATGGTTGATTTTGAGGCAGGTGACGCCACAGCTGGCGGTTATCTGGCTATGCCAGATAGGGCAGGGCATAGCGTTATGGTTATTCAAGAGTGGTGGGGATTAGCGCCGCAAATCAAGTCTGTTTGTGACCGACTAGCGGAAAACGGCTTCGTGGCATTAGCTCCTGATTTGTATCACGGTGAATTGGCTCAACATTCCGAGATGGATAAGGCTGGAGAGCTCATGAGCAACTTGCCGCCAGATAGAGCTGTCAGGGACATGTCCGGCGCCATCGATTATCTACTCAAAAATCCTAATGTTGATGGCAGAACTGTGGGGGTAGTTGGGTTTTGTATGGGAGGGATGCTAAGTCTGCTAATTGCAGCATCAGAAGGTGAACGAATCGCTGCTGTAGCTCCTTTTTACGGAGCTCCCCTAGGAGACAGTGAGCCTGACTGGACAGGTCTGACTGCTCGTGTTGAAGGACATTTTGCAAGTGTTGACGATTTTTTCCCTCCCGATTCAGTCACTGAATTAGAAAACAAACTCAGAGAAATGGGTAAGGACGTGACTTTTAATATTTATCCTCAAACAGGTCATGCTTTTGCTAATGAAGAAAACCCTCTTGGCACTTACAACCCTGAGATTGCTGACGTTGCTTGGGGTAGAGTTTTAGAAATGTTTAATGAGGAGTTGGGCAATAGCTAAAAAAAGTTTGTTGTGGAGAGAGCCGCTCCAATAGCTCCGGCACTTGAACCTAGTTTTGCTAGCTTTACTTCAATCTTCGGGCGGTGCTCATTCCCTATGAGAATTTCTTCTATCCATTTCTCAACCCCATTTCTCAGTGGCTCTCCGATTTCACAAACTCCGCCACCTAGTACAACTCTTTCCAAATCTAAAAGTAAAATTAGATTTATTAGCCCCTTGCTTACTTCATGACAGAAGTGATCCAAAATTCTTAAAGAGTCTGGTTCCAGATCTTGTATTCCAGACGACAAATGTTTGCTTGTGACATTTTCCCAGTTGCCCGCTTCATTAACTCCCCAAGGGTAGGTTCCTTCCGAGGCTTCGTTTCTTACGATACGGTTCAAGGCATTACCAGAGGCAAAGTATTCCCAAGGTCCCCTCTGGCCTGTTATATGGACTGGACCGTGGGCATCTATCGTCATGTGCCCAGCTTCACCAGCGAAACCGTTGTTGCCGAGGAGGAGGCGGCCATCTATGACAAAACCTGCTCCGATCCCGGTACCCAGAGTCACCAAGGCAAAATTATCACTTCCTTTCCCTGCGCCTATTTTCCATTCTGCAATTGTTCCGACAGTTGCGTCATTCCCTATAACGACGGGAATCCCGAGCTCATTTTCAATCTCAAGAGTTATCGGAAATTCAACGATATTAGGAAGGTTCGGGGAGTATCTGACCATTCCTGACCTATGAGCTAATCCAGCAATTCCTATGCCGAGTGTCGGGAATGATTGTTTCGTGCTCTTTTCGAGTTCCCTAACAAGAGATTTGATAATTTGGACAAGCTCCGGTCCGTTATCACTGCTTGTTGTTGTCAACTGGTCTTTTATTTCGAAATTAGAGGGATTCAGAACGATCGCCCTTGCCGAGGTGCCACCAATATCAATACCAATTACATCCTTTCCCATATTGAAAGGTTAAAGCAGTAAGTATTAAAAAGTGTCGATTTACCCTGCTAGCTTCTGATTCCAGTCAAGTCTGTAATGGCTTCAAAAGTGCGTGATTCTTCGTCAGTACTGACTGCACCTTTTATGATTCTGCGCCTTACAGCAGCAGAAATGGTGTCTATTGTTAAGACCACTGCCATTGTCATTAGTAAAACGGCACTAGCAGCAGGGAAGTTCCTAAATGAAAGTTGAGAAACCAGTTCTGAGCCGACTCCACCTGCTCCAATCATTCCTAGAACAGCAGAAGCCCTAACATTAATTTCAAATCTAAATAACCAGTAAGAACTTATGACTGGCATGACTTGAGGCAGAACCCCCCATCGCATACCACTAACCCACTTCCCTCCGCATGCTTTTGTTGCCTCTATCGGCCCTTCGTCGATATCTTCAATTGATTCACAAGCCCATTTGCCTAGAGTGCCTATTGAATGTATGCCGATAGCAAGAGTTCCCGCCCATGCTCCCAGCCCCGTGACAGGTATAAGGATCACAGCGAGAATAAGTTCCGGTACTGCTCTGATCGAATTAAATAACTGGCGTATGGGAGACCGGATCCATATTGGAGCAACGTTGTGAGCCGCTAAGAAAGCCAGAGGGAGTGACGCAAAAGCTCCGATAATTGTTCCAATCCAAGCTATGTATACGGATTCGAAGATTTTTCCGACTGCGCCACGTTCATAAACTTCACCAAAAGCTGGCGGGATCATTTGTCTTAAAATCGACCAAGCGTCACCCGGAGCATCGATTAAGCGTGAAAGAGTAATGTTGAGTCCTGTAACAGACCAAATAATTGCAACCAAAAATGGGAGTGCAATAAACCAACGATGAAAAGTTTTTGGTGCCGGAGGTCTTTGCGAGGAAGTTGGGGTATCTGAAAGAGTTTCCATATTAGACAAGTCTCTTTCTTAATGAGACACTAATTTGTTCTATCACCCATACGATTCCAAAGATGATTATTAGCAATCCCAATATGCGGTCAAATCGAAAGAACTGGCGTTGAGTTTCAATAACTCTGCCTACACCACCGGCTCCAACTAGACCAAGTACAACCGACGCTCTGATATTAAGTTCGAAAATATACAAAGAATAAGCGACATAGGAAGGGAAAACAGTTGGGAGAACGCCTGTTTTAACAGCAGGTAGATGCCGAGCCCCTGAAGAGCGGGCAGCTTCTAGAGGTCTTGGGTCAGCTGCATCTACCGTTTCGCTAAAAAGTTTCACCATCACTGCTAAAGAAAAAATTGAAAGTGACCATGCTCCAGCAAAAGCCCCGATTCCTATTGCTGTTACAAGCAATTTCGCCCAGAAAAGATCGGGCACAGCACGTACTAGGTTCATAACAGTTTTACTGATGAAGTAGACAATTTTATTGGGTGTTGTAAGAGAGGACATAGCGAAGCTGACAGGAAGAGCCAGCAAGCAACCCAGGAGAGTCGATGCTACGGCGATTTGCAGAGTCTCGATTAAAGGATCAAATGTATTTTCCTTTTTAAGAACCCAATCCCAAGGAATCGGCCAAAATTTGCTCCATATCGGATTAGACCAAACCTCCCAAAATGTAGAGAGGTCAAAAGAAACTTTAAACGCTGCCCAAAAAGTCAAACCTAGAAGCACTAAAGCGATCAAAAACGAGCGTGCACGTGGTTTCGGTTTTACAGGTCTTTCAGAAGTATCTGTAGAGTCATTCATTTACCGTTGCCGATACTTTGCTTCTGTTCTTCATTCATCGCGTGAAGATCTTCTGAAGTAATAGCCCTTCCATAAATTTCCCGAAAAGTTTCGTCAGTTACGTTGTTAATATCTCCGTCATAGACCAATACGCCGTCCCGTAAACCGATTAGACGCTTTCCATATTCCTTGGCTAAGTCTAAAAAATGAAGATTTACAAGTGTAGTAATTCCCAATTCCCGATTAATTTTTTGCAAATCTCCCATTACTTGGCGGCTTGTTACTGGATCTAGTGCAGCAACAGGTTCATCTGCGAGCATGAGAGAAGGTTCTTGAGCTAAAGCTCTGGCGATCCCGACCCTTTGCTGTTGACCTCCTGAAAGGTTTGAGGCGCGTACATAAGTCTTATCTACAATTCCGACCCTTTCCAAGGCGAGCATCGCTGCTTCTTTATCATCAGCCGGCCATAACCCAAAGGTTGATCTCCATGAAGGAACATTGGCAAGACGACCCATAAGAACGTTATTCAAAACTGTAGTTCGATTCACGAGATTAAACGTCTGAAAAATCATTCCTGTTTTGGAACGCACTTGCCTCAGTGTCTGAGAATTCGCGTTCACCACTTCGGTCCCATCAACAAGAACAGAACCGGAGGTAGCAGGAACAAGTCCGTTGAGCACCCGAAGCAGTGTTGATTTACCTGCTCCGGAAAGCCCAACTATGACAACAAACTCACCATCTTCTATTTCGATATCGACGTTTTTCAGAGCCTCAACGCCACCCGGATAGGTGACTGAGACACGATCGATTTTTATCACGTGCTTTTCCTAATTATTTAAGGATCTGAGACTCCAGTATTAGTCGTTTACTCCTAGCTTTTCATTTGCTTCACGAACAACGTCAAAGTCTGAATCCTTCGCAACTTGCATATCGGTCCAACCGAATACTTCATCAGAAACTGCTTCACCTTCTTCAGTTTTAAGATAAGCGTCCATGTTGTAGTAGATGGCACCCTTCAAACTGTCAGGTAGATCAGTTCTTACAGCTACGACGTCATTGGGGATTTCCGCAGTCAAGTTGAAAACAATCACTTTGTCTCCAACGTCCGGATTTGTTTTTCTCATTGTTCGGCGCGCATCGTCATAGGCAACTCCAAAATCTGCGTCGCCGTTGTAAACAGCAGCCACGGAACCGTCATGTCCACCTGCGAAAACTTTTTCGTACTGGTCATCTTCTATTCCCGCATTCCGCAGTTGCAAAGTTGGATACTGATATCCAGACGTTGAACTTTCGTTTGTGAATGCGACCGTTTTCCCGATCACATTGCTTATGTCTGCCGTGCATGACATTCCTGGGGAGACAGTTCCTGCATCAACGGTTTCGCCGAGAGCTTTACCTGAATCTCCGAAGTAGACACCCACTTGCAAGGCAACGGAATCCACTGCACCGACTTGCTCCAAACCATCTGAACCATTTATCAGAGCTGTTCCTGATTTCAATGTGCCTGGATTGCATATACTTGAGTCATTTGTCATCCACTGACCGTGATATGTGGGCGCTCCATAGCGGATCGCTTGAGCCATAACACTCATATTTCCAAATTCTTTTTGAGCCATAACAAAGCCTGCAGGGCCGAAGGCTCCTAGATCTGCTTCACCTGTGCCCATAGCTACACCCAGACCAACGAAATCAGTAGTTACAATGCCTTCAACATTGATTCCGAGTTTTTCTGTTAGATGATCCATCATCGGCTTAATATTGTCTTGCAAACTTTCTTGCTCTTGACTAGGAACAAAACCGAAGACAATCTTGTCAGGCCATTCCTCACCTGATTGTTCAGATTCTTCACTTCCGCAAGATACGACCAAAAGTGATAGCGCTAAAACTGCAGCAACTCTTTTAATGATTTTCATTCAAATCTCCCATTTTGAATTTAAAAAACTACAAATTTCTATGTAGCGAAACATAACGCAACAATAGTAAACAAATCGACAACTTACACCTTCGGCAAAATTAACTTTTGGTAAACCAGTCTAAATTATTTGTAAAAGCTCCTAATCGGGATCCAAATTGGTTCTATTGTTCAAGAATGAGAATTTGTCGATGAATCTGTCGCACCTAGGACGCGTTGCAGCAGTAGCTGCAGTTATCTTTTGGTCCACTGGAAATATTATTGTTGCTCGCCTCGATTTATCAGGTATCGAAATCGCTTTTTGGAGACAATCTCTGGGAGTGGTCGTTTATGGTGTCGTTTTTATTGCAATAGGTAAAAGAATTACATGGGAGCAAATAAAAATTGCATTTCCTGTTGCAGTGCTTTTTTGTTCTGAAATAGTGGTCTTTTTCTCGGCCCTCAACATCACAACTGTTGCAAATGCAACGATCATCGGTGCCCTGCAGACAATCGTGTTGATATTTGTTGCCGGCGGGAAGTTCGGGGAAATTATTACGAAGAGGTTGGTTGGAATTTCTATTTTTGCCACAGGGGGTGTGGCTGTGGTCGTTTTAGGCTCAAGTAGCGAGATTTCATGGAGCCCTTTAGGCGATTTGCTTGCATTATTGGCAATGGTTTTATTCTCAGCCTATTTCGTTGCTGTTAAATCAGTTCGTTCGAGGATAGACACTTTTACTCTTCAGACATTGGCCATGCTTATAGGTTCGCTAGGACTGTTACCTTTCTTATTTCTTTTTCAGAGCTCAACGTCAGGTTTCCCTGATCTAACCAGAGATGAGTTTCTCTGGATATTGGTCTTGTTGGCGATCCCAGGAAGTGGTCATTTTTTAATGAATTGGGCTCATTTACATGTTTCTTTGAGCCTTACAGGTCTTCTTATGCTCGCTATTCCAGTATTTTCCACAATAGGAGCTTGGATCTTTCTTGACCAAGGTATTTCACTTTTGCAGATTACAGGAGGGTTGATTGTTATAACCGCTCTGATAGTTGTGACCAGAGATGATGCAAGTTCTGCTAGTAATAACAATGAGATACCTCTAGATGGTTAAGCTGCGAATTCAATCAATTAAAGTTGAACCCGATACGACAATTGAGAGTTTTTGATCTACGTTTGTGCGAGTAGCGACAACAATCAATGGAGGAAAAAAGTGAGTGCTGACGGTACATGGAATGTAACACTTAATAGCCCAATGGGAGCCCAAGCGGGAACCCTCGAGCTTGCTTCTGATGGAAATACCCTTACAGGTACTATGTCAGGGCCACAGGGGAGCATGGAACTAGAAAATGGCACTGTAGATGGAGATAATCTGTCATGGACGGTGAACATGACGCAACCAATGCCAATAACGATTGATGCCACAGCAACCATTGATGGTGATCAGATCAGTGGCGAAGCCAAACTGGGGGCTTTTGGAACGGCGACATTTGAAGGGTCAAGAGCCTAAAGTAACCGTTTAACTTTGTTAAGTTGACTTTTTAACAATTAAAGCGTTCTTTAATAAAAGTCTTTCATTAGACAAGGACATGTCCTGTATTGTCTTGGAGGAACTATAACGCCTCAAAGGTGTTATAAAATCTCATCGGGGTGGATCATGGACGTTCGCGAAAGTATTAAGAATCTGATAAAAGAAGCCCTGTTGAGCTTGGGTCTTGAAGTGCCAGCTGAGATTCATTTAGAAAGACCAGCAAATGTTGAACACGGAGACTGGTCGACGAATGTCGCTCTGGCTTTGGCAAAAAAAGCAGAATCCAATCCACGTGATCTGGCTGGGCAGTTAGCGTCCACTCTAGAAAGTTTCCCATCAGATTATGTAGCCAGATTAGAGGTTGCTGGACCCGGATTTCTAAATTTCTATTTAAACAAAGCTTGGCTTTATGAAATCTTGTTGCAAGCAGTTAATGCTGGCTCTGAGAATTGGGCGCGTTCGGAACAAGGAGCTAATAGAAAAGTAATCGTTGAGTTTGTAAGTGCGAACCCGACTGGTCCTTTACACGCCGGGCATGGAAGAGGGGCGTGTTATGGAGATTCGGTTGCCAGACTATTGGAAAGGTCGGGCTACTTGGTCTCACGAGAATTCTATGTAAATGACCGAGGGATCCAGATGAATCTATTTGCCTCTTCTTTGGCCGCACATATTGCGGGGGAGGACATTCCAGCAGATGGATACCATGGGGTTTATATAAAAGAATGGGCCAGTGAGATACCTGAAGACGAAGATCCGCTCGACTGGGGCAAAAAACGAGCTTTATCCAGCCATAAAGAAGTTCTTAGCGCTCTGAACATAGAATTCGATTCTTGGTTCAGTGAAACTTCGATGGTTGACTCAGGTTCAATTGAAAAGACCCTCTCAATGCTCGAGAAGGCAGGTGCTTCTTATGAAAAAGATGGAGCTATTTGGTTAAAAAGCACAGAATATGGTGATGACAAGGACCGAGTGCTAGTTAAATCAGATGGAGAGTACACATACCTATTACCAGATGTTGCATATCATCTCGACAAGTTAGTTAGAGCTGATCGTCTCATAAATGTTTGGGGCGCTGATCATCATGGATACATCACACGCATGAAAGCAGCGATCCAATCTCTAGGGTATGAACCTGAAAGGCTAGAAGTAGAAGTTACTCAAATGGTAAACCTTCAGCGTTCTGGAGAAGAAGTAAAACTTTCGAAACGAACAGGAGACATAGTTGAACTTTCGGAAGTTGTAAAAGAAGTTGGGTCTGACGCTGCGCGTTTTACGTATCTGCTTCAATCCATTGATACAACTCAAACATTTGATTTGGATTTGGTCTCTAAGAGGGTAAATGAAAATCCGATTTTTTATGTTCAATATGCATACGCCCGGATTCGTTCAATGATGAAAAAAGCTGACCAGATCGGTTTTGCGCCATTGCCTCTCTCCGAGGTCGACTTGTCGCAACTTCAGCATCACAGGGAATTAGTTTTGATTCGGTCGCTACATGAATTACCTGACGTTGTTGAGCGAGCTACTCGCGAGCTGGCGCCACATCAAATAACAACGTGGTTGAGGGAATTTGCCGCGGATTTGCACGGTTTCTATCACGACTGTCGCATTCTTGGTGATGATGTAGAACCTTCTTTAACACAAGCCCGATTTCTGTTGATGAGGGGAGTTTTAGTCGGGCTTGAGGTAGGAATGGAACTGTTAGGTGTTAGTGCCCCTGCAGAGATGTGGCGTGATGACCTTGCTGAAGAGGGGGACGGCTGATGGCGGGCCCTATATTGCGTGATTTGTTACCAGATACTACGGATATTTCATCTGGAGAGCACACTCTTATAGGAGGTTGTGACTTATTAGATCTTGCTCATGAATTTGGGACACCTCTTTTCGTTTATGATGAAGCACATTTACGATCAAGGTGTCGTGAAGCAGTGGAAGCGTTTGACGGCAATGTCGCATACGCCACAAAAGCTTTTCTTTGTACAGAGATGGCAAGACTTGCTTATCAGGAAGGCATGAGTCTTGATGTTGCAACGGGTGGGGAATTGTACATAGCTCGAAAAGCTGATGTCCCCGGCGAACGAATAGTAATGCACGGAAACAACAAGAGTTTCGAAGAGCTTGACATGGCTCTCAGAGAGAATGTAGGGCGTATAGTTGTAGATTCTTTTAACGAACTTGATCGTTTGGAGGAATTATGTGCAGACCTTAATAAGTCAACCAAAGTTCTTCTAAGGGTTACTCCCGGAGTAGAAGCGCATACTCATGAATTTGTTTCGACAGGGCAAGAAGATTCAAAATTCGGATTTACAGTTAGATCAGGTGTAGCTGAAGAGGCTGTTGAGAGAACTAGAAGTTCGAAGTACTTGGAATTATTAGGGTTACATGCCCATATTGGGAGTCAGGTTTTCGATGTTCAGCCATTTGCAAAAGCAGTCGGAGTGCTAGCAGAATTCGCAGCTCCGTATGATTTCCCTGAGTTGGTTGTCGGAGGAGGTTTGGGAGTCCCTTACGTCGAAGGAGAATCTGCTCCTTCTATACAAGAGTGGGCAGATGCTATATTTGATGCTTGTGAAAAAGCTGGAGTTAAATCTTCGGTCGGTTCAGAGCCGGGTCGTTCCATAGTTGCTAGCGCAGCCGTAACTCTTTACACAGTGGGGACAATAAAAGAAGTTCCTGATCATAGAACCTATGTTGCGGTTGATGGCGGAATGAGTGACAATCCTAGACCAGCGCTTTACGGCTCCGGTTACGAAACTTTTCTACCACGCTCAAATCAAGCGGAACGGCAAAACTCAGTACGTCTTGTAGGTAAACATTGCGAATCAGGAGATGTTCTTATAAAAGAAGCATGGGTTCCTGAAGATCTGTCAGTAGGAGATATTCTTGCCACACCTGTAACGGGTGCTTACGGCCACTCAATGGGTTCGAATTACAATCAAATGCTTAGACCGGCAGTGGTTTTCGTGTTGGATGGGTCTCCACGATTGGTTATTGCACGAGAATCATACGAAGATTTAGTGAGACGTGACATTTAACATATTAAAGAAGTTAAAACAGTACCTGACTAAGGTCTTTCGCCAAGTACTGTATGAGTATGGAATTAGTTAATGTCAATGTAGGACTTTTAGGCTGTGGAACAGTCGGAGCCTCTTTGTGTAAATTAATCGATGAGCAAAGCGAGGCTATTGCAGAACGTACAGGACTAACACTCGGTGTTGCCCTGGTAGCGGTGCGCGACGTTTCGCAATCGCGAGATGTTCCTATAGACCCTTCTTTATTTACTGACGATCCGAATTCCGTTATTGAGAGTCCTGACGTGGATGTTGTTGTTGAAGTTATGGGGGGGATCAATCCGTCTAAAGAACTGATTCTGAAAGCTCTCGAACTTGGGAAACCTGTAGTCACAGCAAACAAGGAGCTTTTAGCCACTCATGGAGATGAGTTGTACTCTTTAGCTAAACAATCTGAAGTCGATTTATTATTTGAAGCTGCTGTTGCAGCTGCGATCCCAATCATCCGCCCGCTGCGTGAATCCTTAGTGGGAGAACCAATTACACGAGTTATGGGAATAGTAAATGGAACCACAAATTTCATTCTTACGAAAATGGCTGAAGATAGTATGCCGTATGCAGACGCCCTTGACGAAGCGCAAAGGCTTGGCTATGCGGAAAGCGACCCAACAGCCGATGTTGAAGGTCATGATGCAGCGGCGAAAGCTGCAATAATTGCAAGTCTTGCATTTGGAGGTCAGGTCACACTTGGTGACGTTCATGTCGAGGGGATCACAAAGATAACTCCCGAAGACATAGATTTTGCTCACCGTTTGAATCATTGCATAAAGCTTTTAGCGATTACGGAAAAACAAAAAATCGATGGCGAAGATGCTTTATGTGTTCGCGTTCATCCAAGCATGGTTCCTTTAACGCATCCTTTGGCCACGGTTCGAGAAAGTTTTAACGCCATTTTCGTTGAAGGGGATGCAATGGGAGAGTTGATGTTCTACGGAAGAGGTGCCGGGGGTGCACCTACGGCATCAGCTGTACTTGGCGATTTGATTGACGCTTCTTGCAATTTAAAGAGATCTAATAGCGCTTCAATTGGTGAATTCAAACCCATGAAAATTTCACCTATTTCAGATCTAGAAAGTCAGTATTTCTTAGAAGTAGAAGTTGATGACCAACCAGGTGTGCTGGCACAAGTAGCTACTGTTTTCGGGGAACACCATGTTTCAATCCGATCGATGGAACAAGAGGGTCTCGATAGTGAAGCAAGGCTCATTTTTATCACACATAAAGCTTTTGAGAGTGATTTTCAAGCAGCAATCAAGGCTTTGAATGAGCTCGAAGCAGTTAGAAGTGTAGGTACTGTGCTCAGGGTTATTGGTATCGATTGAGTCAAGGGGTTCGAGTGAAGTACGTGAGTACAAGAGGTTCAGCGCCAGAAAAAACCTTTAGTGAAGCTTTGCTTACAGGCCTTGCCGATGATGGTGGTCTATACGTCCCAGACGAGTGGCCATTATTAAAAGGTTCAGGCAGTGGCCATTATTTAAAAACAGCCTTTGAGGTTATGAACCTTTTTACTGCAGAAAGTCTTAATCAAGTAACGTTAAAAAAAATCATAGATGAAGCCTATAAATCTTTCGATGTGCAGGACGTTGTTCCTTTAATTGAATTAGATGAACAACTTTTCTTGATGGAGCTATTTCATGGGCCCACTCTTGCATTTAAAGATATAGCTCTCCAATTGGTCGGTGGACTATTTGATTACGAATTAAATGACCGTGGAGAGCATCTTACGATCGTAGGGGCAACTTCTGGAGATACTGGTTCTGCGGCTATTGAGGCTTGCAAAGATCGTGAGAATCTAGACATTGTTATTCTTCACCCTTCGGACAGAGTTTCTGAGGTGCAACGAAGACAGATGACGACAGTCGATTCTTTCAATGTCCATAATGTTGCTATTGAAGGAACTTTTGATGATTGTCAAGACCTGGTTAAAGCGATGTTTAACGATCTTGAATACAGAAACAAATTAAAACTAGGTGCGGTGAATTCAATTAACTGGGCGAGGGTCATGGCTCAGATTGTTTATTACGTGGTGGCTGCTGAAAGATTAGGTTCGCGCGACCAGCCAGTAATCTTTTCAGTTCCAACTGGAAATTTTGGAAATGTATTTGCTGGTCACGCAGCGCGAAATTGCGGTTTGAATGTCCCCAAATTATTGGTTGCAAGTAATGAAAACGATATTCTCACTCAATTTTTTACTTCAGCCCAAATGAAAATTGAAGAAGTCGTACCGACTCTTTCTCCAAGTATGGACATCCAAATCTCATCTAATTTAGAGAGATTCATTTTCGAATTATTTGAAAGAGACGGAAAGAAGGTAAAGAACCTTTTAGAAAAATTCCGGGCCGATGGAAATGTGAGATTCGACTCGGACATTGAGGCCAAATTCTCCAATAGTTGGGCCGCATATAGTTTCGATGACGAAGAAGTAATAAAGTGCATTTCTTCAGAATCAGAAAGGTCAGGCGTAATTCTGGACCCCCATTCAGCAATAGCGGTTTTAGCTGCCCGTTCTCATCGAGACAAACAAATTGATCCTGAAATTCCAATTGTTTCTTTGGCTACAGCACATCCAGCTAAATTCCCCAAAGCAGTCGAAAGAGCGTTAGGGAAGTGTCCACCTCTTCCAGATCGTCTAGCAGATTTACATGAGCGTCCTGAGTTCTTTACCCGACTGCCGAATGATTTGGAAATCGTGAAAGACCACGTGATTAGTTGCTCCAGGATAGATGAAAAATAAGTAAAGATGAAAGAGATCTTTGTCAGGATGAGAGAAGTATGAAATATGTGATTTGTGTGCCAGATGGTTGTGCAGACTTACCGGTTCCGGAGCTTGATGGAAGGACTCCATTAGAAGCAGCTAATATGCCTAATCTTGACTCTCTTGCCGCTAAAAGCACTTTAGGCAGAGCAGAAGTAATCCCAAGCGGCATGCCGCCGGGAAGTGATGTGGGCAACATGTCGATTTTCGGCTATGACCCAAGTCAATATCACACAGGACGCGCTCCGATCGAAGTTGCCGCGCTCGGAGTGAAATTAAGACCAGACCAAACAGCGTTCAGGTGTAATTTCGTAAAAGTAGTTGATGGGATCATGATTGATTACGCAGGTGGGAACCCTTCTTCAAATGAAGCAGAGAAGGTAATTGATCAATTAAATCAAGAATTAGGGAACCCCGACGAGGGGATTTCCTTTTTACCAGGTGTCAGCTTTCGCAACGCAATGATCGCCCCTATGGATTTCATTGATGCGGTCTGTGTCCCCCCACATGATTTAACAGGTGATTCAGTTGTATTACCGTCTGGAAAGTCAGGCCAAAAAATTTCTGACCTTATGGCTGCGTCTGAGGAAATATTGACTGCATCCAGTCTAGAAGCAACTGGTATTTGGTTATGGGGCCAGGGAACCCAGCCCCAATTGCCATCATTTAGTGAAGTCAATGGAGTGAATGCGGGTTTAGTCACAGCAGTTGATCTGGTTAGAGGAATTGGAAAATTAGCTGAAATGAAAGTGTGCGATATTCCAGGTGCAACCGGGTGGTACGACACAGATTATGAAGGGAAGAGAGATATGGCTCTACAAGAACTGGAAAGTGGTTTAGACCTATTCATAATTCACGTTGAAGCTACTGATGAAGCTGGTCATGCCGGAAATGTTGAAGCTAAAGTTGAATCTCTTGAAAATTGGGATAGCCGTATTTTGAAAGATTTGATTTCTGGCTTAGATGATTTGGGACCATGGAGAATGTTGATGCTCCCCGACCATGCAACTCCTTTGACGCTTCGGACACATACGCCTGACCCTGTTCCGTATCTCCTGTTTGATTCAGAGAAAGATTCAGATGGAGGTGTTTTTACTGAAATTGGTGTTTCAGAGATGCCTTTGATTAAGGGGCATCAACTTATGAAAGCCCTTCTATCCAGTTAAATAAAAGGTTTTTGCGGGAAAAAAATAAAAACTTTTTTTAACCAAGTTTTGTGTTGTCGACTACTTGAGGTTCGCATACAGTACAAGGTGTCGTTATGGCCGAGGGCCTGATTGACATTCATCAGGTCTGATGGTTACACGAGTGTACGACCCAGAGCGTGTTTCGTTTTAACGGCAATTCAATTTCGGTGTTAAACCAATTTTCTAGAGGGGTTTAACCCATAACACACAGAACACAGAGGTGTTTAAGTATGGACTCGACTGAGTTACAAAGCGATTCATTGGAAGCCAAAGGGCGAGATGAACTTATTACTATTGCCACGGCTTTAGGAGGAAAACCTGCTTCACGTGCCAGAAAAGCGGAGATAGTTGAATTGATCCTTGATTTGGCTTCTGGAGGCACTTCTTCTACTACGAATACTGAAGAGTCGGAAAAAGAGATAACTGCAAGTGGTCAAGAAACAATGACAAAGGACGAAGAAGAACCTTTAGCTGATTGGGAGGTTGCTCTTAAGAATGAAACTGAAGAAGAAGGCAAGGATGATGATTCCAGTAAGTCCGTGAAACCTGAAACTTCGGATAACGCTAGTAGTGGCAGGACATCTTCAAGTAAAGATTCTGAATCAAGAAGTTCTAGCAACAATCGCGAAAAGCGTAGTAATGAGTATACAGAACCTGGAAACCGTCGTCGTCGTCGTCGTGGCAGGGGTCCAGATGGGCAAGATGACTCCTGGGATGGTGAACCTGTTTCGATAGAGGGCTATTTAGATTTACGTAATGAAGGTTACGGTTTTTTGAGAACAACGGGATTCCGCCCTTCGAAACAAGATGCCTATGTGTCTGTGAAACAGGTAAAGCAATTTGATCTTCGACGCGGTGACTACTTGGTTGGTGGGGCAAGACCGGCGAATAGAAGTGAAAAAAACCCTGCTTTATTGAGATTAGATACTGTAAATGGGAACCCGCCTGAAGATGCACTGAAACGACCTAATTTCGAAGATCTGACGCCTCTCTTTCCAGATGAACGTTTAAATCTCGAATTAGATGCCGACCCATCTAACATGACTGCTCGCATTGTTGACCTGTTATCTCCAATAGGCAAGGGACAAAGGGGTCTTATTGTCTCACCACCGAAGGCTGGTAAGACAACAATTATGAAACAGATTGCCAGATCAATAGAGACAAATAATCCTGAAGTTAAACTGATTGTATTGCTGGTCGACGAAAGACCTGAGGAAGTCACTGATATGAAAAGGTGGCTTATTAACGGTGAAGTTGCCGCTTCAACTTTTGACAGACCAGCTGAAGAGCACACTGCTATTGCTGAAGTAACCATAGAGAGAGCTCGAAGACTTGTTGAATATGGTGAAGACGTAGTGATCATTCTTGATGGGATCACACGATTAGCTAGAGCGTACAATTTGGCCGCTCCAGCGACAGGCCGAATCATGTCTGGTGGTGTTGATAGCGGAGCCTTGTATCCACCAAAGAAATTTTTTGGTGCCGCCAGAAACGTTGAAGAAGGCGGCTCTTTGACTATTTTGGCCACGGCTTTAGTGGAAACAGGATCAAAGATGGATGAAGTAATTTTTGAAGAGTTCAAAGGAACAGGAAACATGGAGCTTCGTTTGGATCGAAGAATAGCGGAAAGACGTGTGTATCCCGCTATTGATGTAAACGCCTCATCAACCCGTCATGAGGAACTCTTATTTGATCGTAAGCAATTAAACCAAGTATGGAAATTAAGACGAGTTTTAAATGGTTTGGCGTCAGATGGGGATAATGGTTCAGGTGCAGGCCTGGAGTTGCTCATTGATCGACTAAAGACTTTTCCTAATAATGATGAATTTTTGGCTGAAGTCGCTAAAGGTCCATCAATGGAAGCTTCTTGAATTTAAATGAAGGTTGTTAATAGTAAACAATTCCAACAGACTGGACTGCTATGAGATCTGAAATACATCCTGAATATAGAACCGTTGCGTTCCAAGACACCAGTGAAGGAACTACCTTTCTGATTCCTTCAACGGCTGAGACCGCAGAAACAACACTTGTTGACGGAGTTGAGTACCCGTTGGTTAAAGTCGAAGTTTCATCTGCGAGTCATCCGTTCTTCACCGGCAAGATGCAGATTATTGATACAGCTGGTCGAGTTGAAAGATTTGAACGTAGGTATGGCAAAGGTCGTAAAAAGGGTTCTGAGTAGGAACTAGCTACAGATAATACTTGTAGAAAATTGCCTTTAGACGAAGAACAACGGTTATCTCTAAACCGAAGTAAATTAAGAAAAATTCTTTCCGAAGAAAATAGTCAAGAACTCGGAAATTTGACAGACGCCTCTGGAAATGGAATTCGCAACAACTCGACCTTATGGGTAATAGCTGATGAAGAGACTCCAGAAAGCTTGCTGGGCTCTTCTCTTCTGGAATTAACGACTCAGGATGGACTTGACCTGGTTATCTTTTTTGAGGATCTGCAGAACGCTCAAGTGACACAAAGACGGGCAAGTGTTTTGAATCCGCCACCCAGCATTTTCTTCCTTTCTGACGGGAAGCCTGTTCCTGTAGAACCTATCGTTATTACCGGCAGAGACAATGTGCAGATCGCGCCTTCCGAATTTGATGAACTATGTTTGAAATTTGGATTGCAATCAATTTGCGAGTGTGGAACATGGAAGGGCGAGATTCTAGGACTTGAAGTAATGAGAGTTACTGACGGTGAAATTGAAGTGGGAGTAGGGAAGTTTGACCGAGAAGCTAATTCACTAATCGGTAGCGGTAGGCCGTTATCAGAAGTTCTTGCATCTGCAGTAGAGATTGTGAGTTCTTCTCGAAATTCAGAATCTGGATTCCATCCACTATCGAGACTCGTGAGAGAAAGATGGCTTAGAGCAGATGCTTTAGCTAATCCAGAAATGTTCGGTTTCGAAAATATTACTTGTGTTGATCCACCCAGAGAAAGGGAATCATTACGTGAGACGATGCCAGCAGCAGCAACCGGCATTGACAAGACGGGTGAAAGAGTTCTTATTGTTTTCTCAGTTGGTGTTGACATTTGCCTAGTTTCATTTATTGCAGATCTAATTTCGATTGAACGACCGGATCGTGTTGAAGTGGTGCTTCCTGAGAAAGATATTTTAGTTCCGGTGGAAAAATGCCTCCGCTATTTGGACATTCCGTTAAATATCAGAGGGGTCGTAGGAGGGTGGGAAACACCAACTAATTAAATTGTTTTTTGCGTAAAAGTAGAATGCGATATTGCAGCAAGTCACATACCGGTACCCTGAGTTAATGATTAATCAAGTAAAAGCTTTGATTTCTGAGTTTGAAGATGTCGAAAAACGATTAGCGGACCCTGAGGTTGTTTCTGATCCAAAGTTATTAGAAACTCTCGGTCGAAGGCATAAAGAATTAGGAAATGCTCTTTCAGCTGGGCGGCCTCTTCAAGCCGCATATGAAAATCTTGAGACTGCAAAAGAATTGATGGAAGTGACTGAAGGTGATGAACGTGATCAGCTTCAAGAGGAATTAACACAATTAAAGAGCGAGATCGCAGAATTAGAAACCCAATTACGAGTTTTCCTGTTGCCGCAAGATCCGAATGATGGGAGAACAGTAATTATAGAAATTAGAGGTGCAGAGGGTGGAGAAGAAGCTAATCTTTTCGCACGTAACCTTCGAGACATGTATGTGGCTATTGCCGCCACTAAAGGGTGGACTGTCGAACCTCTCGAGAGCAAAGAATCCGACATGGGTGGATTCACAGAAGTAGTCTTTTTAATCCGCGGTGAAACAGCTTGGACCCACTTGAAGCACGAAGGAGGAGTTCATCGTGTTCAAAGAGTGCCCGTCACTGAAACTCAAGGGCGTGTTCATACATCATCTGCAACTGTGACCGTTCTGCCGGAAGCAGATGAAGTAGAGATAGCTATAGAAGAAAAAGATTTACAGGTAGATGTTTATAGATCGTCTGGCCCTGGTGGACAGTCGGTCAACACTACGGATTCGGCTGTCCGCATCACCCACCTTCCAACTGGTCTAGTCGTAACTATGCAGGATGAGAAAAGTCAACTTCAGAACAAAACAAAAGCTTTACGTGTTCTTAGAGCCAGGTTGTTCCAGATCGAACAGGAACGTCAACAGTCAGAGGCGGCATCAGCTAGACGAGATCAAGTAGGTGGTGGTGGAAGATCAGAAAAAATAAGAACCTACAATTTTAAAGAGAACCGGGTTACGGATCATCGAATTGGACTTACTCTGCACCGCCTGGAGAGTATTCTCGCTGGGGATCTTGATGAGCTTGTTGAAGCTTTACTCATTGCAGAAAGAGATCGACAATTAGCTGAGAGCTTTGATTAATCGGCAGTAGCAATGGATAGAGAGTTGTTTTGTCAAGATACACCGGTGAGCTGGAGGGAACTGCTCTTTGAAACAGGGCGAATGCTTAAAGGTGATAATGCTGAACTTGAAGCGAAATGGATGATAGAGGAAGTTTCCGGGGCAAAACATTCGGACGACTATAAAGAACATGCGAAGCCTATTCAGCTGAACAGATTGAACAGATTGATCGAGAGGAGAGTAGCCGGTGAACCTCTTCAGTATGTTCTTGGTAGGTGGCAGTTTCGAGAGCTTGATTTGTTTGTAGACGAGAGGGTTTTGATACCGCGGCCAGAGACCGAAATGTTAGTCGGCTATGCATTGGAAGAATGCAAGAGCAAGAAAAGTGATTTAGACGGAACACGACCTTTAAACGTCGCAGATTTAGGTTGCGGTTCAGGTGCTATAGGACTTTCGATAGCCAGAGAGGCACAAAATGTATCCGTGTGGTGTACGGACATATCAGAAGGAGCTATTTCAGTTACTCGTGCCAATCTTGCTGGCTTGGGAATGGCAGGTCAAAGAGTTTCGATTAGTCAAGGATCTTGGTTTGAAGCCCTACCGGAAGAAATGTTAGGAAAATTTGACATTATTATTTCCAACCCCCCGTATATAGCCGATGGTGAAGAATTGCCACTAGAGGTAAGTGAATGGGAACCTTCTTCATCTTTACGCTCCGGACCCTTAGGAACAGAGGATTTAAGTTTTCTATTGAATAATTCGATTGATTGGATGTCTACGGAGGGACAATTAATCTTGGAATTAGCACCCATGCAGGCAGATGAAATGGTTAAAGAGGCAGAAAACTTAAATTTTAGAGAAGTTCAGTTGAGACATGACTTGGCAGGCAGAGAACGTGTTTTAATCCTAAGAAAACCGCTATGAATCGTTTCTTGGATTTAAATTCTGACTTTGAGTTAGCAGTTTCCGAGGCATCTCGAGTATTGAATGAGGGGAAATTAGTTCTGCTTCCCACCGACACGGTTTACGGAATAGCAGCAATTCCGACCAATAAAAGTGCAGTTGAAGAGATATTTCAAAGTAAAAAACGTTCAGATGATCAAGCATGCGCTGTTTTGGTTTCAGATGCTCTGCAAGCTTCAGAGCTTGTTATCTCTTCGACAGAATTCGAACTCTTATCCCAAAGATTTTGGCCAGGGCCACTCACTATTGTTACTGAACGCTCAAAACAACTGAGCTACTTCTTAGGTGGTGATGAAAACTCAATAGGAATTAGGTGTCCTGATCATGGGTTTATGCACTCGCTGACAGAAGTTGTAGGACCATTAGCTGTCACATCAGCAAATCGTTCAGGTTTGCAAACCCCAGAAAACGCGAAAGAAGCAGCAGGGCAATTAGGTGAAAATTTGCTAGTCGTTGACGGTGGGAAGTGTAAAGGGAAACCTTCAACAGTTGTGAATTTATTATCAAATGAAACTGAAATTCTTAGAGAAGGAGCTTTAAGCTCCGAAGATCTAATCGCTGCAGGTCTTCGACTGTAAGAGGCTAGTCTATTGTCATGAAAGTAATAGCAATTGGTTGCGACCATGCAGGTTATGAGCTCAAAGAACGTCTGAAGAATGAACTTAACGAGATGGGTCATGACGTAATTGACTGTGGCACGGACTCGATTGAACGGGTTGATTATCCTGATTACGGGTTTGCAGTCGGTATCAAAGTTTCGGAAGGAGTCGCAGATTTAGGAGTTGCAGTTTGTGGATCTGGTATCGGAATAGGAATAGCGGCAAACAAAATTTCTGGCATCAGAGCTGCGACTGTCAATGACGTCGAAACTGCAAAGTGGGCAAAAGCTCACAATAATGCAAATGTTCTTTGTTTCGGAGAGCGTTTGATTAACCCTGAAGTTGCTGTTGAGGCATTAGACGCATGGTTAAATGAAGAATTTGAAGGTGGACGCCACGAAGCGCGAGTCGCCAAACTTGACTCCAAGATCGACCCCTAAACGGCTGGTTTGAAATGGCATTCATGAAGAGCATTCGCTCTGTTGTCAAGTTCCGAAAACTGGAGATCAGCAGAACAAATCGGCTTCTTAGAAAAGCCGCGAATGTTGACGATTTAAGAAAACTGGCTAAACGGCGTCTCCCAATCGGAGTTTTTGACTATATAGACGGTGGGGCTGAAGACGAAATTACGTTGCGAGAAAATGTCGAAGCTTACAAAAAGGTTTCATTCAAGCCCAGAGTATTAAGAAACATGGCGAATATAGATACGTCCACTTCTTTGTTGGGCCGCAGACTAGATTTCCCTCTTGTTCTGGCACCAACAGGTTTCACTCGAATCGCACATTCTGAAGGGGAATTAGCGGTTGTTAGAGCAGCAACACGGGCAGGTATTCCATTTACCCTGTCGACAATGGCCACACGTTCCATAGAGGAATGTGCATCAGTAGCTGAAAGCGACACTCGTCTTTGGTTTCAGATATACACGTGGAAAGACCGATCTGTTGTAAAAAACCTTGTTGAAAGAGCCGACGCTGCAGGTTTCGAGGCAGTGTGCCTCACCGTTGACACTGCAGTTCTTGGACGGCGAGAGCGTGATGTGCGACGAGGATTTACTCTGCCCCCTGAAGTCGGTCTTGGAACGATAATTGATGGTATAAAAAACCCGGGCTGGACATGGGACTTTTTAACAGCAGATCCGATCCGTTTTGCAAATGTTGAAGGCCTCACTTCTATCGACGGTTCAAAAGCAGTTGATCTTGCAGAACACATGAAATCCCAGTTCGACCCCGGCCTTTCTTGGAGCGACGTGGAATGGCTTAGATCTATCTGGAAAGGACCAATCTTGATAAAAGGAATTCAAACTGTTGAGGATGCCTTAATTGCTGTTGATTCAGGTGTGGAGGCAATTGCAATCTCTAATCATGGAGGAAGGCAACTAGATGGGGCACCTGCACCATTCGATCTACTGCCAGAAGTTGCTGAAGCGGTTCAAAACCGTTTAGAGATCATTTGCGATGGTGGAGTCCGCAGGGGTTCAGACATAGTTAAGGCAGTTTCGCTAGGGGCCACTGCAGTTATGGCTGGAAGACCCTACCTTTACGCTCTCGGAGCATGTGGCGAAAGGGGAGTTGACCACGTTCTTGGTCTACTTCATGAAGGTGTTGAAAGAACGATGGCTTTAACCGGAGCCGCTTCAGTTGATGACCTGACTAATGAGTTAATCAGCAGAACAAAATAATAAAGCAGTATTTATCGATCTTTCGGATGATTTTTTCCGTCCATTGTAGGTATTTTTCCGTAGTCCGCAGGGTTAAATTCTTCAATGCAACCTGTGTTGTATCCGAATTCTTCTGGGACGGAACGTCTTTGATGGTGTGTGTAGATTCCGCACTTGGAACAGAAAAAGTGTCGAGCTTGCATCGTATTAAAACGGTATTCAGATAAAAACTCTGCCCCTTTCAGAATCGTAAGGTTATCCAATAGCACTGAACCAACTATTGCCCCTTTTCTTCTACAGATACTGCAGTCACATCTTCTAAGATTTTCGAAACCGTTGGGTAGTTTCAACTCCAGTTGGACCGATCCGCAATGACAAGATGAAGTTACAATTTTCTCCATCGCATTATTGTATTCACCCTAGTTGCCAACAGGGGCTTCAAGGATTCCTACAAGCATGTCAATCAAGTTTTCTCTATATTCTGAATTATCCAACAACATCTGCACTCCAGCCTCTAAAGAACGAGCCCTTTCTGACAGAGATGAGGTCATTAATTGAATCATTGCAATGAGGCGCTCTTGTCTGACGGGGATAGGCAAGGACACTGGTCGACTTTCAAGCAACTCCAGGGCTTTAGAAAGATGGGGTGAAGAAAGATCTCCAGAAAGACTCCTCCAGTTTGAGAACTGATCTGACAACTGCGAAATTATTTGAAGGTATCGGCATCCGCTTTGAGTTTCCAGGCAGCTAACCATCGGCACGACCAGAGAATTCACTAGTGTTCTAGTGGACGATTTTTCGTCAAGAGACAAGAGAAGTTCTCCTCTGCGTTCATCGATAGGGCTACCGTGAGAGGTTAGAATTCCTTCAAGTAAACCCTCTCTTGAGCCAAAGTGGTATGTAATAGCAGAGGTATTACGTTGGCCTGCAGCAACTACAATTTCTTGAACTTGAACTTGCCAGATTCCTTTTAGTGCAAAAAGCCTTTCAGCTTCTAATAGGAGCTGTTCGCGTGTTTTAACGCTGCTTCGAGGCACTTATCCGAGTGGCAACAGGGCATTTGAAGGCAACACAGAAACTGAAATGTCTTCTGGAAGCTCATATTGAAAGTCGGGGAACTTCCTTCGCGCTTCTGCTCGGTAGTGATCTGTTGAATGAATAGGATCTTTATCGAATTCAGGAATCACACGTTGTCCGAAAACTTCAAGCATTTCCAGAACCTGTTCATGAGCCATTCCTTCGATTGGCAAACCGAATACAACCTGATCACAACCTACTTCCTGGTAATGAACCAGTTGTTCACACACCTCTTCAGGTGTTCCGCAGAGCATGTATCCCTCACCGATCGCCCAGTCAAGCATTTCGTCATCCCAGTTCGGATCTATTGGGGAGTCAGGCCAAGTTACAGCGTCGGGGGATTTAGGCATCGTGTCGTGATACATGTTGACCATGGTTACCAAGTAGCCTCTACCTTTTGTCTTCGCGATCGCTCTTGCTTCATCGCGATTTTCAAGGCAAATAACAGCGTTAGTCATCATTACGTTGTCATTTTTGAACTGACCAATTTGTTCTACTGGATCCTGAATGGCCTCTTTGTATGCGTCAACGCGTCCTTTGAGGTTATGAATAGGTTCGAAGTTGAATGCTATGGCACCAATACCAAGTGACCCTGCTTTTGCAAATGTTGGCGGATTCCCACAAGCAACCCAAAGAGGGGGGTGTCCTTTGCCATATGGTTTCGGAAGAATATTGTGTGGAGTCGGCACAGTAAAGAATTCTCCTTTAAAGTCATAATCTTTCTGTTCCCACATGCGAGGTATCTCGCGAATGACTTCATCCCACTGTGCCTTAGTTTCACTTGGATCTGTGACATTAAAACTTAGAAGCTCATGGCTACCTGCACCACGCCCAGTTCCGAACTCAAAGCGATTTTCGGTTACATGATCAAGCATTGCGGCTCTTTCGGCAATACGCACCGGATGCTCTTTGTTTGTCGGCAAACTCGTGATCGCCGAACCAAGATGTATGTAGTCTGTTTGGGCTGCCACCCAGCCCATCAACGGTGACGGAGCGGACATGTGACTGTATTCAGTAAGAGCATGGTGTTCACCAAACCACATATATTTCCAGTTGTTTTTGTCAGCTAAGACTCCGTAACTAGCTTCACGCATTAGTTCCGTATGCTCGGACTCTGTGTCATGGGCGGCTGGTCCCGGCGTGTAACCGTTGCTGAAAATCCCGAATTCCATAGAAACCCCTTTATTTAATGGCTTCCATTAGTATGTCTTATTTTGCCTGTTGTGTCAAGGCCAAGGGCTTGGTTGCTTGTATGTTCAAAATGTAAGAAAAGGTATTGAGAAATTTATATGGGAACTCAACTTGTCATATCAGGCCAGGATTTACAAATACCTGATGGTGAAACCCTTGTGGGGTCGTGGAAAAAAAGTCTAGAAATAGAACCAGAGCGTAAACTGTTTTCTTTCGGTGGTCGTGAAGTGGATCGAGGGACTTTTCTCGATTTGACTTCCAAAACAGCATCGAACCTAGCTAATTCTGGTCTAATCCCTGGAGATCGTATTCTAATTTCTGGAGAAAATTCACTAGATTTGGTAATTGCCCACGTTGCATGTTTAAGACTCGGCCTAATCATCGTGCCTGTTAACAGCTCATACAAGGAGGCAGAACTGGCATTTCTCATTGAAGATGCAAGACCACGGGCAGCTTTAGTAGATCAGAGCGAATGGCACGAACTTTTAAAATCAATGGATTCTGATTTGTTTATTTCTTCTACAGCAGTTGACACAAGAAGTGGCTCCATGCCAGATTTGGACCTCGCTAAACCAGAAGATCCAGCTTTGATCGCATACACATCAGGAACTACAGGCAAACCAAAAGGAGCTATACACAGTCAGAGGTCTTTATTAGCTGGAGCCCTTTCAGTAGCTAGAGCATGGGAATGGACAGAGTCAGATTGCCTTTTATTGTGCCTCCCTTTATTCCACATTCATGGAATGGGTATTGGTTTACACGGGACATTACTTGTCGGAGGCTCAGCTGTCCTGCAGAAAGGCTTTGACAAAGATTTGGTTTTTTCTGAGATAGCTGAAAATAAGTGCTCAATGTTTTTCGGAGTCCCAACGATGTACCACAGACTTGTTGAGGATGAAAGAATTAGCCAGCTAGCTTCATTACGCTTATGCGTTTCTGGCTCTGCACCTCTACCAGCAGACTTACACCAACAGTTGAAAGACAAAGGAGGAGTTGACGTGCTGGAACGCTACGGAACCACTGAGACGATGTTGACGATTTCCAACCCGTATTCGGGTGAACGACGAGCTGGTTCAGTTGGATTTCCTCTGCCCGGTGTAGAGATTCAAATAGAGTCAGAAAGCAAAGAGGTATTAGTCCGTGGTGAATCTGTTTTCAAGGGGTATTGGTCGAAACAGAAAGAAACTAATGATTCTGTAAAATCAGGTTGGTTTAAAACAGGTGATATAGCAGAAATTTCTGATGATAATTACGTGTCAATCAACGGTCGCATAACGGAGCTGATAATTACTGGCGGATTAAATGTTTATCCACAAGAAGTCGACGAAGTCCTACAGTTGCATCCCGATATCGCTGAGGTGGCGGTATCAGGAGTTGAATCTCAAGAGTGGGGAGAGGAAGTCGTAGCTTGGGTCGTAATGGAAAAAGGAATAGACAGCATTAGTGTCAATGAAGTTAGAAAGTATGCATCAAAATATTTAGCTTCTTACAAAATTCCTAAAAGACTGGTAATTGTGAAAGAATTGCCTAGGAACGCACTTGGTAAGATTTTGCGTCACAAGTTAAAAGAATAAGGAGTGATTGATGGAAAATGAAAATAGTCCGAGTCGTGTGGCATTTCATTTTGACGTCATGTGCCCCTGGGCATATCAAACATCAATTTGGATGCGTGAAGTTCGGGACAGATTAAATATAGAAGTTGATTGGTGTTTTTTCAGCCTCGAAGAAATTAATCGAGAAGAAGGTAAGAAACACCCATGGGAGCGTGAATGGTCTTATGGATGGTCAATGATGAGAATAGGGGCGTTTCTTAAAAGAATGGATCCAACTCTAAATGATGCTTGGTATTTAAAATCAGGAACAGCTCTCCATATTGAGGGACGGAAACCCCATGATCCCGATGTAGCTCGCCTTCTTCTGACAGAAATGGGTCAAGACCCACAGATAGTTGAAGAAGCACTTGCCGATGAGACTACACATGACGATGTGAAAAGAGATCACGAACTTGTTGTATCTCTGGGAGGCTTCGGTGTTCCAACACTTGTTTTTAGCGAGAATGAAAGGATCTTTGGACCGGTTTTAATAAATCCTCCAACAGGTGAGAAGGCTGATAAATTGTGGCATTTAATAACCGGATGGCTGGAATTTCCTCATTTGTATGAGATGCAAAGACCCAAAATGCCGATTGATCTTGAAATGATCAGCGACACATTCAACCCATATGTTAAAGCAAGAGATTGGGAGACAAGAGCTAACCCAACACCATAAATTAGGAGTGAAAATGAGTATAAACAAAACCCAGATTGTTGAAGGACTCAATCAGATTTGGGAAAAATGGAGTCATTTCGGTTCAGAATTGAGTGAAAACCAATGGCAAACATCTAGCCGTCTTCCCGGTTGGACGGTTAAAGACAACTTGTCTCATCTTGTCGGAGGTGAATATATGTTAAGCGGTAGAAAACTTCCGGAAGTCGAGATATCGGCAGAGCATGTCAAAAATCCAATAGGAGAGGCAAACGAAAAAGCACTTCATAGTTTTCGTGAAAAACAAGGGGATGAAGTACTGGCTTTGTTTAACGAAATAACAGCTGAAAGATTTCAAGTCTTGTCAGAAATGAGTGAAGAAGAGTTTCAAGCTGTTGGATTTACACCTGTTGGAGAAGCGCCGTATGGAAGGTTTATGCAAATCAGAGTTTATGATGCATGGTTGCATCTTCAGGATTGCAGAGAACCTCTAGGCCTACCTGGAGATGAGGATGGTTTACCGGCAGAAATTGCAATTGATGAAGTTTCTTCCGCTGCTGGGTACATAGTTGGTAAAAAAGGCGGAGCCCCAGAAGGCAGTCGTGTCCAAATCTCTATTTCGGGACCTATCGAAAGAACACTAAGAGTTCAAGTTAAGGAAGGTAGGGCAGCGCTAGTGGAATCTTTTGACGGAGATCCAACTAGTACCTTGACAATGTCGTCATTGGATTTCACCGCTTTAACGGGAGGACGTGCCGATTCGGCAACGTATATAGAAGATGGTCGGGTAGTTCTAGGCGGTGATCTGGAAGTAGCGAGACGAATAGCAGAAAATCTTGCTTATACGATTTAGGAGAATTCAAGAATGTCTTTTCACCAGAAGCTTTTAAACATACCCAAAATTGAAGACTGTTTACCCGGCCGACCAACTCCGATCTCCATATCAGGGATACACGCATTTAATGGTAATAAGATCAATCCACCTTTTCCCGAAGAGATGGGTTCACTGGTAGTTGGAATGGGTTGTTTTTGGGGAGCGGAAAGAGTTTTCTGGCAACTGGATGGGGTATGGGTGACGGCAGTTGGATACAGCGGTGGCCATACACCTAACCCGACCTATGAAGAAGTTTGCTCAGGATTAACTGGACATGCAGAGGTTGTGTTGGTGGTCTTCCAGAAAGAATTGCTTGAATTAGAAGATTTATTAAAGGTTTTCTGGGAAAGCCATGATCCAACTCAAGGTATGAGACAAGGAAATGATGTCGGCACTCAATACAGGTCAGGGATTTGGGTGACAGATCAAGATCAGCTAGTCAAGACTGAAGAAAGTCGTAAAGCCTATGAAGAATCATTGCTTGTTTCCGGTTTTGAGGAGATCAAAACCACGGTAGAAATTCAAAAAAATTTCTACTATGCGGAAGAATACCACCAACAATATCTACATAAGAATCCGAATGGATACTGTGGCATTTCTGGAACAGGGGTACTTTGCAAGTAGATAACCAAAATTTCGGACGCAATCACTCAATTCTTAAAAAGCCTCAAGTGTGTCTTTGCGATTTAGGCTTCCTTATAGGGGAAAACTATGAGTGAATTTTTACTTGACCAAAAATTGGTTGATCGACTGGTCGCAGATATGGAGTATGAACTCGATAGGAAAGCCCCACCAGAAAATTTCCCTCAGTTCCCCGACATTCCTTCAGCGCGTTATACAAATGAAGATTTTTATGATCTGGAGCAAAAGTATTTATGGAATAACAGTTGGCTTGTAGCGGGTCGGGTTGAAGACATACCTGATTCAGGAAATTATTTCCTATTCGAAGAGACTGGAATCCCGTTAATAGTAGTAAGAGGAAATGATGACAAAATTCGATGTTTTTCGAATACTTGCAGACACCGCGGAGCGCCAGTAGTAAGAGAGAAAGAGGGCACTATACGTCATTTACAGTGTCAGTATCATTCGTGGACATACGGAATAGATAATGGAGAACTTTTAGCGGTACCAGACGAAAGAGACTTCGTAGATCTTTGCAAGGAAGATCGAGGATTGCCGGAAATAAGTTGTGACACTTGGGGAGGATGGATCTGGATCAATGTAAATCCAAATGCATCTCCTTTAATTGATTTTTTAGGGAAGATTCCAGAAGAAATGGAACAGTACCAATGCGAGAACCTTCGTTTAGTGGGCACAGATCACCGCGAAGTCAATTGCAATTGGAAAGTTGCAATTGAAGCATTTCAAGAGGTCTATCATTTTCGTTTCATACATGATCGAGGGGGATGGACAAGCCTTGACTCGCGTGGAGGAACAATGGGTCTACTAAAACATGGCAACTCCAGAATGGTCGTTCCACGTTCAAAACAAATGGTAGAAAAGTTTGAAATGGAATCATGGAAAGATTTTAGAATAGTGAAAGACCCATTAGGACTTGAAAATATCTCTACAGTGCATCCCATCGTTCACTGCACAAGCTATTCATTTACTATTTTTCCAAATTTCATTACACCCTTAGCAGCAACAGGCTTTCCCGTAATGCTCTTTTTCCCTGCAGGTATTGATAAAACTAGGATCCGCATATATCACTACGCTCCAGATTGGGGAGATGGAGACCCTCCAGAAGCATGGGAACAACGGATAGCTGAGTTTGCTGTAGTAATAGATGAGGATGTTTGGAATCTTGATGCAATGCAGAAAGCTATGGAGTCTCCAACTTATGACGGAACCCCTTTGTGTTATCAGGAAAGGCGTATATATAACATGCAAGAAGAAATTGATCGTGTAATAGGGGTTGAAAGAATTCCAGCAGACATGACTGTTGCTCAGCTTCTAGACAAATTTATTGAGGAATAAATTTAGGGACTGATTATTCCCATTTTTTTGAGATTCTCTAGTTCTGTTTCACTGAGTCCAAGTTCCTGAGTAAGAACCTCATTTGTATGTTCTCCGACCCATGGGACTCTCACTTCAGGTCCTTCAGATACTTTTGACATTTTTATCGGATTTCCAGGTATCAGAATGGGCTTGTTTATTCCATCTGTCCTAGGAAATGCCACAATCATATTTCTTTCTTCTAAATGTGGGTCTTTGACAACTTCAGGAGCCGTTAAAACAGGTCCTGAAGCAACGTTTGCTTCAGCGAGCAAACTCGAAGTCTCAGACCTAGTTCGGTTTTCAGCCCATTTTTCCAGAGCAGGAATGATTTCAGAATGTAAATGTTCCCCCCAACCTGTGCGTTCTTCGAAGCGTGAGTCTCCGATCCAGTCGGGCCTACCGATCAAATTTGCTAGGTTTTCGAATTGATGCTCTCGCACGATTTGAAGAATTAAATAGCCGTCACTACAGCGGAAAGAAGCTATCACATAAGGCGCTGGATTCGGTTCGCGCGAGATGCCCATTGAATGGAAATTGATAGCAACATCAGCTAAAGATGCCATGCAATCAAACATAGCTAGGTCGATGTACTGGCCTTCACCTGTAGTCTCTCTATGCCGTAGAGCAGCGAGTATCCCGATCACACCGAATAAACTCGTTGCAATATCACCCACTGCACCCATCGGGTTTACTGCGGGAGGCTCTCCTTCACGGCGTTTGAAATCGTAAAGGCCTGACATCGCCTCAGCTACAGAATTGTAAGCAGGCCAGTTTTGGTAAGGCGAATTGCCGGAGTTCCCAAAACCTGAAATAGATATAACAATTACATTTGGGTATTTAGAGTTAATTGATTTGTAGTCAAGTCCAAATTTTTCCATCGTCCCGGGTTTAAAATTGTCGCCCACTACATCAAAATTTGGAACTAGGCGAAGAAAAAGATCCTGACCTTCTGATGTTGAGAGGTCGATTCCAACGCTTTTTTTATTCAAGTTATTTCGAAGAAAAGTAGCACCAACAGGTCTTCCAGAAGGATCGTCCATAGAAGGCAAGGCGCCGCGTGCAGACTCTCCGTTAATTGGGTGTTCGATTTTCACCACTTCAGCACCTAGTCGGGCTAGTAATTGAGTCGCAAAGGGTAGAGCTTGCATCTGTTCAGCAGCAAGTATTTTTACACCATCAAGTGGTTTTCCGTACCTTGCGGCATCTTCGTTTGAAATCTCTCCTAAATCCATTAAACACTCCTTGTGTCGGGAGAATAAAGATTTAAGCCTAGGATACTTCCTGAAGGTTCATTGGATTGGATTAAGTTGATTCTTACTAATTCAAAAATAGGCAATTGGGGGCTTAATTATGGGAGTCCATGGAATTATTTCATATGGCGCCTACATACCTAGAGGTTGCCTGCTGCGTTCATCGATAGCTGAATTCACAGGCAAAGGGTCAAATACTGGCTCTAGGTCGGTTGCATCGTATGATGAAAATACCACCACCATGGGGGTTGAAGCTGCTCGAAATGCTTTAAAAGGATCAGAGACTAACCCTAAAAAGCTCTGGTTCTCAACTGTTGTTCCTGCATACATGGATAAAACAAACGCAACAAATATCCACTCAGCACTTCAATTGGACGATTTTGTGGAAGCGGTCGACTTTGGGAATTCAACCCGTTCAGCAATAGGAGCTTTAACTAATGCTTTAGAAAGTGACGTTTCAACTCTGGTAGTTACGGCAGATTTAAGAACAGGACCATCAGGTGGAACTGAAGAATCGTCCGGTGGAGACGCTTCTACCGCTCTATTGATCGGTACAGATAAACAAGGAGTTTTACTAGCAGAATATTTAGGCGGAGTTACAGTAACATCTGATTTCACTGACAGATGGCGCGTGCCAGGAAGTTCTTATTCTCAAGTGTGGGAAGAGCGGTTTGGGGAACAGGCATACAAGCCACTGGTAGACAGAGCTTGGAATGAAGCTTTAAAGAAAGTCGATATAAAAACCGAAGACATAACCGTGGCACTTATATCAGGGTTGCATTCTCGTGCTGTAGCCAGGTCGATTCCTCTACTTGACGTTGGAACAGCCGATGATTTGA
>JASMLT010000007.1 GCA_030748555.1 Acidimicrobiales bacterium | reverse complement strand
CTGCGCCAGGTATGTTGAACTCAGGCGGCGACGACAAATCTGGTATCGGTGATGATAGGCCAGGGAATTATTTGTAGAACTTATGACTGGATCTTTTACTCATCTTCATGTCCATACAGAGTATTCACTTCTAGACGGAGCAGCCCGCATAGGAGAGTTGGTTAAAGCTGCATCAGATGATGGTCAAAAAGCTTTAGGTATAACTGATCACGGAAACATGTACGGAATTTTGGATTTTTACCGTGCTTGTAAAGATCACGATGTTAAACCAATAATAGGCACTGAAGCCTATATGGCACACGAAACTCGCTATGAGCGTTTTTCTCGTAGAGGCCGTATGGATGATTCCGGTGGAGTGACTGATACAGGACAGAAAATCATGTACCACTTAACTCTTCTAGCCGAAAATAACGTTGGCTACAAGAACATGATCCAGTTGGCTAGCCGTGCCTTTTTAGAAGGCTACTACTATAAACCCCGAGTCGACTGGGAAGTCCTCGACAATCACAGCGAAGGAGTTATTGCGACAACTGGTTGTTTAGGCGGTCACGTTTTGCAGTCACTTCTGCGCGAGGACTTCCAAGGAGCCCTAGGAAAAGCTGGCCGACTTCAAGAGATATTTGGGAAAGGCAATTTATTTGTAGAACTGCAAGACCAAGGGCTCCCAGAACAAAGTAAAACAAACCCTGATCTAGTTAGATTGGCTAAACAGATAGGTGCTCCACTACTTGCTACTAACGATTCACACTACGTAAAACAGGAGGACGCACAGTCACATGATGCATTGCTGTGTGTCCAAACTGGCTGCATGATGAGTGATCCTGACCGTTTTAAATTTACCGGAGATCAGCATTATCTCAAATCAGCAAATGAGATGAGACGCCTCTTCAGCGAAATACCAGAGGCTTGCGATAACACACTTGAGATTGCTGAGCGCTGCAATGTGGAAATTGAATTCGGGAATCCACAATTACCTGATTTCCCGCTACCCGAAGGATTCGATTCTGCTGATTCTTATCTTTCCCACTTGACCTTGAGTGGAGCTAAGAAACGTTGGGGAGATACGTTGCCCGATGAAATTTCTGATCGGATAGTTTACGAGCTTCGAACGATAAGCGATATGGGTTTTTCTGCCTATTTTCTAATCACTTGGGATTTAATACGGTACGCACGCGAAAGGGGAATAAGAGTGGGTCCTGGTAGGGGCAGTGCAGTTGGCTGTGCTGTGTCCTTTTGCCTCGGTATTACAGATTTAGATCCAATAAAACACGACTTACTCTTTGAGAGATTTCTGAACCCAGATCGAATAAGCATGCCAGACATAGATATGGATTTCGATTCTAGATACAGGGATGAATTGATACGTTACGCTGCAGATAAATATGGTCGTGATCATGTAGCTCAAATTGTTACCTTTTCTCAAATCAAAGCCAGAGCAGCAGTCCGTGACGCAGCAAGAGTGTTGGGCCACCCGTATGCAATAGGTGACCGAATCGCCAAAGCAATGCCCCCATTGGTGTTAGGTCGAGGTACTCCAATATCGGCCTGTATGGAAGAAGTTGAAGGATACAGCGATGGCTACAAAATGGCAGCCGATCTGAGGAGTATGTATTCTGCGGATCCTGATGTTAAGCAAATAGTGGATGTCGCTCGCGGTCTTGAAGGTCTTAGAAGACAGGACGGGATTCACGCAGCAGCGGTTGTGATTACGAAGGATCCTCTTACTGATTATTTGCCGATTCAGAGGAAACCAGAATCTGGACAAGAACCTGACGAGGCACCAATCGTCACCCAATACGACATGTATGGAGTAGAAGCACTCGGCCTTCTTAAAATGGATTTTTTAGGTTTACGAAATCTAGATGTAATAACTGACACTGTTGATCTAATCAAATCAACACGAGATTTCGAGTTAGATATTGATGGCATTGAATTGAGTGACAAAAAAACATTCCAAATGCTTTCACGGGGTGATTCGATAGGGGTATTCCAATTGGAATCAGGACCTATACGTAGTCTGATGCGCTCTTTGAACCCTACTTCTTTTGATGATGTCGCGGCGCTAGTCGCTCTGTATAGACCAGGGCCGATGGCAGCAAACATGCATAACGATTATGCAGACAGAAAAAATGGAAGGAAAAGTGTCACTTATTTCCATGAAGACGCAGAGTCTCTTCTAAGCGACACATATGGGTTAATGATTTATCAAGAGTCAGTTATGCGAGTGGCTCAAAAATTTGCCGGGTATTCACTTGCACAAGCTGACAATTTGAGAAAAGCGTGTGGCAAAAAAGACCGCGCTCTGATGAAGAAAGAAAGAGAAGGGTTCTTAGCAGGCTGCAATCGAACAGGTTATGAAACTTCTTTAGCGGAAGAATTGTTTGAAATCATCGAACAGTTCGCAGATTACGCATTCAACAAGAGTCATGCATATGGCTATGGGCTGGTTGCTTTTCAAACTGCTTTTTTGAAGGCAAATTACCCCGTAGAGTATCTGGCAGCTTTGTTGACAAGCGTTAAATCGAATTTGGACAAGGCAGCAATTTATTTGAATGAATGCCGATCACTTGGTATAGAAGTAACTGTTCCAGACGTGAATTTGGCATACAGTTCATTCGCCCCAATTCCTAACTTGAGTAAAGATGGAGAGAAGGGAAAGATCGTTTTTGGTCTCTCTGCTGTTCGTAATGTGGGGGAAGGGTTGGTGAATTTAATTGTTGAAGAGCGGAATGAAAATGGACCTTTTGAGGACTTCTACAATTTCCTAGAACGCTGCGATACTTCGGTATTGAACAAAAGAACCGTCGAATCACTTATTAAAGCAGGGGCTTTCGACAGTTTCGGACACCCACGACAAGGTTTACTAGAAGTGCATGAGGAACTTATCAGCCTTACGGTTTCACGCCGCCGGGAACACGACATGGGCGTACTTTCATTGTTTGGAGATGCGGAAGGCGAACCAGTTTTCGATGAACGACCAGTAATACCTGAATCAGAATTTGATAAGCCACAGAAACTTATTTTTGAAAAGGAAATGCTGGGCTTATATGTTTCCGACCATCCGTTGAAAGGGTATGAGAATGCATTGGCGCGTAAAACTGACTCGAAGATTATCGAACTTCGCGAAGTAGACGACGGAGGGGTTTTCACTGCCGGTGGGGTAGTAACCAATCTTTCAAAACGGTGGACGCGGCGAGGTGATCTAATGGCAACATTTGACCTTGAAGACTTGACATCTTCGATCGAAGTGATGGTTTTCCCAAAATCAATGGCAGAGCATGGGCATAAGTTGCTGGATGACTCAGTGCTTCTTGTTAAAGGTCGACTGGACTCAAGAGAAGAGTCACCCAAATTGATTTGCTCCGATCTGGAAACTTTTGAAACTTCAAGCGCCGACTTAGGACAGTCAATCCAAGTAGCTCTACCGTTGGAAAGAGTAGATGAGAGTACAGTTTCGGAGATCAAGAAACTTTTGAGCAGTTATCCCGGAGATGTGAAAGTTTTTTTCCGTCTCGGTGATCGACAATTACTTAGACTTTCTGATGATTTTTCCGTTGATCCAAGTAATGGTCTTATTGCAGAACTGCGTATTTTACTGGGAGTTGATTCAGTTTCGTTCATTTGACTTATAAGAGTTATAAGAAGTGATTCCCCGGGGTTGGGATAATGCCCACTATCCGGCAGGATGGATGACCTGCTGATACGAGAGATTTTCAGCAGGTTGCTTGTTTTTAGAGACTAAATTTATTGGAAACGGGGGCTGGGTTTCGATGACTATAGAGGTCGAAACAAAAGACTGCAGCATGTTAGGGGATGCTGAACTTGAAGAAATGACGGAACTTTGCGCTGAGGGACCGAATCCGTTCGGAATAGGACTAATTTCGAAACAAACTGAAGAGTGGGTTTTGTGTACGACTGCCCGCGAAAATGGTCGTTTGAAAGGTTTCTCTTTTTTCACGCTCGAGAGAATTGGTGGAACTCCAAGTGTGATCATAGGCCTTTCCTCAATAAGTAGGACTAGTAAAAGGGACACTGTTTTAAAAGCCATTGTTACTGAGCATCTTCGTCGTGCAGTTTTGGCATTCCCAGACGAAGATGTTGTTATGGGAGCGCGATTAAACGACCCTTCAGGTTTCGAGGCATTTAAATCATTAACTGGAGTAGCTCCCGCTCCTAATGGTAAAGAGACTGGTGAAGATCGGGCGTGGGGTAAAAGACTTGTCAAACGGTATGGCATGTCATCTCTTTCTTATGATGAGCATAGATTCATTGCAAAGGGATCTGATGAGACGGCGTGTGTTGTAGATCACACAAGTCTTAAACCTGAAAAATTAGATCCTGATGTTGCTGCCTTTTTTAAACCACTTAATTTGAAGCGTGGAGATGTGTTAATTGCGTATGGTTGGGCGATGGCTGAAGACCTCGAAAAGTTGGTCTGACAGCTCTACTAAAAATTCAGTTGCGACGACATTGAGTAGAAGGAGATCTTGCCGCTCTTTCGTCGAGCGTAAACTCCCAAAGGGTCTGATTCTTGAGTTGATTGACAAAGCGCGTAGAACACCAACAGCTGGTAATTCTCAGGGAGTTGAATTTCTAGTACTAGATGATAAGTCAGCAGTGGACGACTTTTGGAAAGTTTCTTTTTCAGGGAAAGACAAAAGCAAGTTTCCCTTCCCGGGTTTATTCAGAGCACCTGTTTTGATAATCCCATTTGGTATCCCTTCTATGTATATCGAAAGATACAAAGAAGACGATAAGAGCTATACGAACCTTGGTGAAGACATAAAAGAATGGAAAGTCCCTTATTGGTTAACTGATGCTGCCTTCGCGACTATGGCACTTCAACTATTGGCTATTGAAAATCAGATAGAAACTTGTTTTATTGGTCTGTTCGATCGGGAGGAAAGAATAAAAGAAAATTTTTCGATCCCGCAAAACTATGAAGCTTTGGGAGTATTAATTTTAGGATATCCAGATACAGAAGAAGTGAAAGTTGGGCGTTCACAAAAACGGGAAAGAAGACCCTTGAGTGAAGTGGTCCATCTTGGCAGCTGGCATTCTCCACAGTGAAAAATATTGATTATCTTCGATATGATCTTTATTAGTCAGTGAGTTAAAGAAAGGACTCGGTGGTTTCTAAATGAGTGAACAGCTCCCCATTGTCGATTACTTGGTATTGGACGAGTCTCCTTATTTGGAGGCAAATGAATGCAATAACTGTTCTGCTAGGTTTTTCGATAGACGAAATGCATGTGCTTCATGTGGTGGCACTGATTTTGGTAGAAACCGCATATCAAATGAAGCTGTTTTAACATCGTTTAGCATCGTCCATAGAGCGGCTCCTTCTGTTCCGGTTCCTTTTGTATCAGCAATAGTGAAAACAGTTGATGGGACTTCGGTGCGTTCGAATGTAGTTGGTCTTGAAGACCCAATGGATGCGGAACTCGGTATGAATTTGATCCTCACAACTTATTCGTGCGGTACTGACGATGATGGAAAAGAATGTATAGCGTTCGGTTATAAGCCTGTTTAAAAGGAAGATTGGAAAGAGGAAATAAAATGAGTGGTGATTCGATTTGGATAATTGGTGCAAGTATGACGAAATTTGCACGTTATGAAGATCAGGACGCAGTTGATTTAGCCTCCACGGCAAGTCTGGAAGCAATGACAGACGCAGGTGTTTCGATTCATGATATGGATGTATTGGCTGCAGGAACACTTTTTCAAGCAAGCACTAGCATGGGGCAGCGAATTCAAAAACAGATTGGCCAAACTGGCATCCCTGCTTATAACGTTTCAAATGCTTGTGCTACTGGAGCTACAGCAATTCGAACTGTTTATCTCTCCATAAAAGCTGGTGAGGCGGACATGGGAATTGCTATCGGTGTAGAGCAGATGGGTAAAATGGGCTTGCTGTCTGGCGCTACAAAGTCAGAACGCAATGTATTTGAACCTTCTGGCCGTTATGGCGCAGCTATGGGTGTAGATGGCTTTCTTGGAACGGAAACAATGCCAGGTGTTTTTGCTCAAGCCGGCATGCAATATGCCTATGAAAATGATGGAGTCGGTTTCGAACAATTCGCACGTGTGGCATATAAAAATCACAAACATTCGACTCTTAATCCGTTGGCGCAGTATCAAAAAGAGTTTTCGATGGAAGAAGTAATGGGTGCACCTGTTCAGAGCTATCCAAACACACTATTGATGTGTTGCCCTACGGGGGATGGCGCTGCGGCGGTGATACTTGTTTCCGAAGAAAAACTACGTTCTTTACCGACGGAAACTCAAAAAAGGGCTGTAAAGATTTCTGCCTCCGTATTGACATCTGACCCATATGTGGAAAGCGGACAGGTTCAGCCTGACGTTAACACTCTTACTAGAAATGCAGCTTCTCAGGCATATGAAATGGCGGGTGTGGGTCCGGAAGATTTAGATTTAGTTGAGTTGCATGATTGTTTCGCTACGGCTGAGTTGATCCATTATGACAATCTCGGCTTATGTGAACCTGGAGGAGCGGGAGACTTTATTGATTCTGGTAAGCCGTTTAGAGACGGAAGTATGCCGGTAAATGTCTCTGGTGGCTTAATTTCAAAAGGCCACCCAATAGGCGCAACTGGAGTGGCGAATGTATTTGAAGTTACTACGCACCTGCGAGGTGAAGCGGGAGACAGACAAATTGAAGGAGCTAAAGTCGGTCTTGCTCATGTGATAGGTCTTGGTTCTTCATGTGGTATCCATATTTTAGAAAAAGCTTCTTGAGAAATTAGAGAATCAACAGAACAGAATGTCCAATAAATGGATTTTGGGAGCACGTCCAAAGACTTTACCTGCAGCGATAGTGCCAGTTTCACTGGGAAGTGCTGCTTCATTTGAAGAAGGATTCTCTCCGTTTCCTGCAATTTTGTGTTTAATTGTCGCTCTTGCTTTACAGATAGGTGTTAATTATGCGAATGATTATTCCGATGGAATAAGAGGTAATGATGGATTCGCACGCACAGGGCCAACTCGCCTAGTGGGTGGAGGACTAGCTCCAGCTTCTCACGTTTTGAAAGCAGCGTTGCTAATGTTTGTGATTGCAGCTTTGTCAGGTTTGTATTTGTCGCTGATCACAACGCTTTGGCTCATTCCAGTCGGCTTCATTTGCATTTTAGGAGCGTGGTTTTACACAGGAGGGTCGAAACCCTATGGCTATAGAGGCCTAGGGGAAATAGCAGTATTTATTTTTTTTGGGATAATCGCAACTAACGGAAGTTTCTTTGTTCAGTCGGAAAGACTTGCAATTGAACCTTTTCTCTTAAGTTGTGTTACTGGACTGCTTTCTTGTGCTCTTTTGACTGTGAACAATTTGCGCGATTACGAAAATGACAAAAAAGTTGAAAAACGCACCCTTTCCGTTCTGATGGGCGAAAGAGCAAGTCGAAATTTATTTGGAGTGATAGTTGTTTTAAGTCTTCTCTTAAGTTTATTGATTTGTTTGTGGCATATTTGGGTACTGCTAGTTTCACTTGCTGTTCCACTTCTCTACAGGAGCGTAAAGATTGTTTATGAGGCAAATGACGTTACAGGCTGGAATAATGCTTTGAGGTTAGTGGGGGCTTTGCAAATTTCGTTTGGAGTTCTCTTGACAGTGGGTCTCTTGATTCCTTCTTAATTTTCTGGTTTCTCTGCAACGAGCAGTTGAACTATTCCACCAGTAAGTCGGTATTTTTTCACATTACTGAGTCCGGATCGCTCAATCATTTTGATCATTTCATTTTCTTCGGGGAGGTATATGACAGAACTTGGAAGGTAGCTGTATGCGTCTTTATCAGAGAATAGTCCTCCGATAATTGGGACTATTTTATTGAAATAAAAAGAATGACCTGTTCTGATATAGCGGTTCCCTGGTTGATCTACTTCAAGAAGTGCTACTCGCGAGCCTGGTTTCAGTATTCTTGACACTTCGTTCAGGAACGGGTTTATATCAAGAAAGTTTCTAAGCGCAAATCCGCACGTGACTCCGTCTACAGAGGAATCGTGTACAGGTATTTTTAGAGCATCACCATTAATCAATGGGGCTTTCGAATTGAAAGATGTCAACATTCCGCGTGAAAAATCCATTCCAATTGCTTTGATTCCAGCTTTGTGTAACGAGTCGCACAGGTCACCTGTGCCACAGGCGACATCAAGAACTTTCGCGCCTGGGTAAGCGTAAATGTGTTTGACGGTTTTTTCCCTCCATTTTGTATCTAAACCAAAGGTTAGGAGTCGATTTAGGAGGTCATAGCGTGGAGCTATTCGATCGAACATTTTTCTCACAGTCATTTCCTTTTCGGAAGAAGTTGGAAGAGGTTTTTTCTTCCGTGACTGTTTCATCTAACTGAACCAGATTTTCTGGTACTCACGGCTCTGTGGATGGACAAGTAGTATTAAAAGGGCGATGGGGAAGACGAGTGAGAAAAATACCTCAAAACCAATGCTTTGCGAGGTTAGACGCATCAATATAGAAAGGACAGATGCGCCCACTCCAAGCTTCCAGGCAAATTTTTTGTCATTTGCTATCCCATATCCAGCGAAGAGCATTCCAACTCCTATAAGAGCGAAAAATGTTCCCCTAGCAATGTTGAAAACACCCTCCATGTAGAGCAATACGTTTCCGAGAACCAGAGTTTGAGTTTGGTACCTATTTACCCAGCGTCGAGTTTGCATTTTCATCCTTATTTATAGACATTTCGTTTAAGTGGCCAGCACAGGTTATTTGTTTCATGAGTTTCCTTGACGTATCACTCGTTGGAAGCAACGGTTAGTTGAAAGATGTTTAAAACCGAGAGAATTATAAGTTCTTAGAGCAGGTTTATTGTCGGACTCAACGTATAGGAAAACTTCTCGTACTTTTTTCTTCGCGACCCATTCCAGTCCTGCAAGAGCTAATTGGCGGCCTAGTCCTTGGCCTTGCAAAGAGGGATCAACTGCTATCACAAATATTTCCCCTTTTAACAATTTTGATTTATCGCAACAAGTGCATAACGATCCATGAACTTTCATCCAACAGAATCCTTTTAGTTCACTATCGATCTCGAATATTCTAAAATCCTCATGCGTGTACCATGCTTCAGACTGTGTTTCCTTTAGGCTTGTTTCGGTCATTTCGCCTTGCTCGGGATGCCAGTCAAAAGCAGCATTATTTAACCGGATTATCTCCTTATAGTCACTTGTGACGAATCCACGTGTTTCGATTTCAGCTGGAATTGCCGGGATGCTTCTAGATAGTATTTTAAGATCGCGAAAAGGTGAATATCCTGCAGAAACCGGAAGATCACTGTCTTCGTTTTTCGCATTTTCTATCCAGTATTCAATAGTGCCGCCTCCAGAAAGAGAAACGGTGTGAGCGGCAGCTTCCAGCATTCGACGGGCTCGTTCTTCGTTATTTTCAAGGATCTCAAGTTCAAGAAGCCAAGTGTTGTTTTCTTTTTCTGTTTCTCGGACGTTCTTTTTTGTCAAAGTGGCATTGTCAGTTCCGTCGGAAACAAGTAGTTGTTCCATTAACCAGAATGCTACTGGAGAGAATGAAAGACGATACGGTTTGATTATGGGGAGACCGAGATCACCGAAGGGTAGAGCACAAGAATCTCACAGAAGATTAGGTTTTGAATATCCTGATGCTAAATGTGAATTAGATCATAAAAATCCGTTCGAATTACTCGCGGCTACAATCTTGTCAGCTCAATGCACAGATAAAAGAGTGAATATGGTTACTCCAGAACTTTTTGAGAAATATCCTGATGCCGAGAGTTTAGCTGTAGCCAATGAAATGAGTATTCAGGAGATTGTTAGATCAACTGGATTTTATATTAATAAAACCAAAAGTCTTTTGGGTATGGCTCAAGGTTTAGTTGACAAGCATGGTGGTGTGGTTCCATCGTCAATGGAAGAGCTAACCGCATTACCAGGAGTAGGTAGAAAAACAGCGAATGTTGTTAGAAGTGTTGCCTTAGACCTGCCTGGTTTACCAGTAGATACGCATGTAGGACGTTTATCGAGACGCATTGGGATCACTGAAGAGACGGATCCAGTAAAAGTGGAAATGGAACTGAATCCCATGGTTCCTGCACATGAGAGAGGTTTGTTTAGTTTGAGGTTGATTTTGCACGGAAGGAGAGTGTGCGCGAGTCGGAAACCTGTATGCGAAGAGTGTTCATTAAGTGATTTTTGTTTAAGTTCACAAATTTGAAAAGTTCAATTTGGTAAAAAATTTTCGATGCGTGTAATTTTAATTATCCGGGTACCGCAACCCGGTTTGGCGAGAATCGGGTTCCCGCCACCCGCCTCGCTTGCTCAGCGCCCTTAAGGGGCGCTGAGCTTTTTATATGCCTTTTGACAGATGCTCTAATTCTCTCAGAGCGCCGCGAAGGTGACGTTCAGTCTCGAGTAGATTTCTATTACTTGCATCTATTTCATCTTCAGAAGAAGATTTGTCATTTATTTCGATTAGAGCAGTCACTAGAGATTCAAGTTGAGTTTTCAGTGAAGAAAGTTCAGCTTTGGAAATTATCTGCATACATAAGTTTGGTTCACAAAAGAAAAATTTACAACAAGATAATTCGTTACATTTCACACCCACCTACGAGGTAGCGTTATGTAATGCTCAAACGAATCGATTTCAGGGAAAAAAGTGGGGACTGGAATGCTTTGATACCTCCTTCAACTGAGATTGGTGAGATGCCTATCGAATCCGTAAGAGACATAATCAATCAAGTTCGGAACTCAGGTGACGAAGCATTACGTGATCTGACTGCACACTTCGATGGCTTTTCACTCGGAGATTTAAGAGTGGATGAAAAGACGATAGAAAAAGCATACGATTCAGTTTCAGAAGAATTTAAAGATGCCCTTAATGCTTCAGCAGAAGCGATTGTACGGTATCAGGGAACTCAATTACGTGAACATAGGGTGATCCAAGAAAACGGATTAACTGTTGAAACCCTTCAAAAGCCTGTTGCTAGTGCCGGATGTTACGTTCCTGGTGGCTTAGCCTCATATCCATCGACTTTATTGATGACGGCATTGGTTGCCAAAGTAGCAGGTGTGAAAAGAATAGTAGTAACTGTCCCTCCTGCAACTGAAAAAGGAATTTCAATTGAGACTCTGGCTGCTGCTTTTGTTGCAAAAGTTGATGATGTGCATCCAATCGGAGGGGCACAAGCGATTGCTGCACTTGCCTATGGAACAGAATCTGTAAAACCCGTCGATGTGATAGTTGGTCCTGGAAACATCTATGTTTCTTTAGCTAAACAGGAAGTCGCTGGGAAGGTTGGAATCCCTGCTTCGTTTGCTGGACCATCAGAGATAATGCTTATTGCCGATTCGACTGCGCCTCCGAAATTTGTTGCAGTTGATCTTGCGGTGCAAGCCGAACACGGTCCGGGAGGTAAATCTTGGTTAGTGACAACAGATGAAGACTTTGCTTCTGAAGTTATAAATGAACTGGAGATTTTAGTTGCACAGTCTTCACGAGGTGAAAACATCAAAGCAACTTTAGAGACTGGAGGCTATTGTGCCCTTGTTGAAGATTTTGATTCTGCAGTGCAAATAGCGGATGCGGTCGCTCCGGAGCACTTGCAAATTATGACAAATAATCCAGAAGAGATGGCTAAGAAAGTATCAAATGCTGGAGCAATTTTTTGTGGCAACTGGTCTCCGGCTTCTTTAGGAGATTATTTAGCAGGACCAAGTCATGTATTACCGACCGCTGGGAGTGCAAGATTTTCGGGAGCCCTGACCGTAACAGATTTCATGCGAGATACTCATATTATTACAAGTTCTGAAACTGCATTAAAGCGAATAGGTCCGCACATCGTTAATTTCGCAAAAGCTGAAGGGCTTGAAACTCATGCAGATTCGATCCGTTTGAGAGGAATAGAAAATGAATAAAACTCCTCTACCGCGTGAAGATCTAGATGTTCTTGAAGGATACCATTCGCCACAACTTGATGTTCCAGTGAGACTCAATACGAATGAAGCTCCATTTCCTCTTCCCAACTCGTTCATTCAAGAGTTAGAATCTGAGATCAAAAAATTGGATTTGAATCGTTATCCGAGTCGTTCAGCAAGCGAATTATGCGCGTCTATTGCTGATAAAGAACTTTTAAAGGAGAGTGAGGTTTTTGTTGCCAACGGATCCAACGAAATAATACAGTCAATTTGCTTAGCGTACGGAGGGAACGAAAGGTCAGCTCTGGTTTTCGAACCGACTTATGCGATGCATTCTAAAATAGCGAAGGTCGCAGGAACTCGGGTTATCGAAGGATTCCGTGATGAGGAATTCCAGATCGACAAAGATACTGCACTTGAAATAATCAACCGAGAGAAACCAGAAATAGTTTTCCTTTGCTCGCCTAATAATCCGACAGGTAATATCGAAAGTCCAGAATTAATCGATGCAATTCTTTCCGAGTTGAATTCGACTGGTGGACTGTTGGTCCTTGATGAGGCTTATAAAGAATTTTCGGAGAGTTCATCAGATCTGACTGTGAACGAGGAATCCAACCTTGCTTTTATCCGTACCTTTTCAAAAGTTTGGTCCTTAGCTGGAATTCGTCTCGGTTACCTTCTTGCTCCGGAATGGTGCATAAATATGATGCAAGCAGTTTCTCTTCCATATCACCTTGATTCTGTAAAACAAAAAGCAGGTGTTTTGGCTCTTAAACACGACAAGGAAATAATTCGAAAAGTCACTGAGCTTAAAGAGGAGAGAAGACGAGTTTTTGAGGCGTTGACATCTATGTCAGTAAGGGTGTGGCCTTCGGAAGCTAATTTCCTGTTATTTAAGCCTGAGACCATTGATGCATATAAATTATGGGAAGGATTACTGGAAGAAGGAGTTCTTGTCCGTGATTGTTCTACTTGGGAAGGTTTGAAAGGCTGCTTGAGAGTTACGATTGGTAGCAAAAGTGAAAATAATAGTTTTTTGACTGCAGTAAGGAAGATAGTGAAATGACAGATCGCAAAGCTTCAATTGAGAGAAAAACGAAAGAAACAAATATTGAGGTGGAACTAAACCTTGATGGTGGCAATTCTTCGATTGAGACCGGAATACCTTTTTTTACGCACATGCTTGAACAATTAGCTAAACATTCCGGCATGGGTCTTTTGGTCAAATCGGCTGGAGATCTGGAGGTTGACGCTCATCACACCGTAGAAGATGTGGGTATTTCGATAGGCGAAGCTTTTAATAGTGCGCTTGGTGAAAAACTTGGAATCAGAAGGTTTTCATCATTCAGTGTTCCGTTGGATGAGGCGCTAGTCGACGTAGCACTAGATATCTCAGGCCGAGCTTTTTGTAATTATGAAGTTGATTTTCCAGGAGAAAAAATTTTAGGTGACCCACCATTTGACCCCCAACTAATGGAGGAATTTTGGAGAGCTTTTGTCGCTGCAGCTAAAATAACCCTCCACATTTCGCTGGTACGTGGAAAAAATACACACCATATAGTTGAAGCCACATTTAAAGGAGTCGCACGCTCGTTACGTGATGCTGTAAAGATTGAAAGCACCGATCTTCCTTCGACGAAAGGCTCCTTGTGACCTTTCGGCCTTCGGTCGCAGTATTTGATTACGGAATAGGAAATTTAAGGTCAGCGCAAAAAGCCCTTGAATTTGCTGGTGCGGAAGCATTCCTGACAGACGATAAGTCGATTTTGGAAGAAGCTGATGGGGTTGTTCTACCCGGTGTCGGAGCATTTGGAAGATGTGCTGAAGCGCTAGTAGAAAGTGACTTATTTGTTTTAGCGGCATCTATGGCCGAGAAAGCCGCTTCAGGAGGTAAACCGTTTTTAGGGATCTGTGTAGGTATGCAGCTTTTGTATAAAGGAAGTGATGAGTCTGTTGGGGTGAATGGTTTAGGGATTCTCAATTCACAAGTTAAAGCTATAGAGGGGGATGTAAAAATCCCTCAAATGCAATGGAATGAATTAAAGTGCGATTTCACCCACCCTATGTTAAAGGGAATCGAAAAGAACCCCTGGGTCTATTTCGTACATGGCTATTCAGCACCAAAAACCAAAGAAAGCATAGCTTTCTGCGATTATGGGACGGAAGTCAATGCAGCTGTCGCCGTGAATAACTTATGGGCTACACAGTTTCATCCTGAAAAATCTGGAGAAACAGGAATTGCTATTCTGCGAAATTTTCTTTCCTTGTTGGAAAGTGATAGATCATGAAAAAAAATGTGTTTCCCGCGATTGATTTGATTGATGGTAAGTGCGTTCGTCTTTTACAAGGTGAGTATTCGAATGAAACTCAATATAACGACGATCCTATTTCTCAAGCGTTATCTTTCCAAGAAGAAGGAGCATCGTGGATACATGTTGTTGATCTAGATGCAGCAAGAACAGGAATTGCGAATAACGCCTCGGTTATAGAAAATATTGTTTCGAGATTAGAGATACCTATTCAAGTGGGGGGTGGAATACGTAGCCTTGACGCCGCCCGTTCAGTTTTTGATTCAGGTGTGACCCGTGTGGTCATCGGAACGGCAGCGATTGACACTCCCTCTTTAGTCGAGGAGGTAACTTTGATTGGCAGAGTGGCTGTTGCTATTGATTTGCGGAACAAAAAGGTTGCGATTCATGGTTGGAAAACTGAAACCGATTTACCCTATACGCACCTTTTTGAAAGATTTGAAGAAATAGGCATTGATGCTTACATTGTTACCCATATTGAGAGAGACGGGACACTGGAAGGGCCGGACATTGACGCCTATAAGGAACTTGTTTCATCAACCACAAAAGATGTAATTGCTTCTGGTGGTGTCGGTTCAATTGATGACTTGAGGGATCTGAGTAGATTATCTGTTGATGGAAGAACTCTTAGCGGTGTAATTATCGGACGTGCTTTTTATGACGGTAAATTTTCTTTATCTGAAGCTATTGAGGCTTTCGAATCAATATGAGAGTAATACGTATAATTCCCTGCTTGGATGTTGATAAGGGTCGCGTTGTCAAAGGTGTAAATTTTGTTGACCTACGAGACGCAGGAGATCCGGTCGAACTTGCTTCTGTGTATAACCAGCAAGGCGCTGATGAAATAGTTTTCTTAGATATCACTGCTTCTTCTGATTCACGTGAAACTCTTTATGAAGTTGTGAGACGAACCGCTGAAGAAATATTTATACCCTTTACTGTTGGTGGAGGTATTCGTTCTGTGGAAGATGCTCGGCAGATCTTACGACTTGGGGCAGACAAGGTGTCACTCAACACGGCAGCCGTTCTAAGACCGGATTTGATAAGTGATGTCGCTAATGAGTTCGGTAATCAATGTGTTGTTGTTGCTATCGATGCGCGGCGAAGTGATACGACTTCTTGCGGTTTTGAAGTCTTTACGCATGGGGGGAGGGAAGGAACCGGATTGAGTCTCCTTGAGTGGGCACAGAAAGCTGTCGAAAAGGGCGCGGGTGAAATTCTTTTGACATCGATGGATAGAGATGGAACAAAAGATGGTTTCGATATTGAAATGCTCAAAACAGTAAGTCAGGTGACGTCAGTTCCATTGATTGCTAGTGGTGGTGCAGGAGGAGCGAAAGACATGGCCGATGGAGCACTATTAGGTGGTGCTGACGCACTTTTGGCGGCTTCAATATTTCATTTTGGTGAAATGACAGTACCTGAAGTTAGAAAAGAATTGTTAAAAGCTGGCTTAACTGTGAGAGGTGCTTAATCAGGTTGCCGATACCGTAACTTCTGTGAATGTTTCAAAAGTAACAAAAATGCCTGGTCCCGCTGAGGATGACGGTCTTCCAATCAAAATGTTAAATGACCGAATTCTGGTTCAGATTGATGATGAAGATGGGGAGAGACGGTCAACAGGGGGGATTTTAATACCAGCTACTGCTCAGATGGGTAAACGTTTGGCCTGGGCAGAGATAGTTGCAGTGGGTCCAAATGTACGCTCGATGGAAGTTGCTGACAGGGTGCTTTTTAATCCGGAGGACAGGTACGAAGTCGAGGTGAGAGGTCTTGACTACATAATTTTACGTGAGCGTGATATCCATGCGGTTGCTTCAAAGCGGTTGGAAGAAGGAAGCACAGGACTTTATCTATAATTTATTAATTACATTTTTGCATGCGATGAATCGTAGACTTGAGTTATGGAAATTGAAAAAGGTAAGTCCTTTACTTTAGATGATGAGGAAATTTCACGCATCGGGTTTAATTCTGAAGGGTTGATTCCTGCAATTATTCAAGAACAGGGTTCTGGAAAAGTTTTGATGATGGCCTGGATGAATGAAGAATCTCTTCGAGAAACTCTTTCCACTGGGCGAACATGGTTTTGGAGCAGAAGTCGTCAAGAGTATTGGTGTAAAGGTGAAACCTCTGGGGACAGGCAATTTGTTCAAGAAGCATTTTATGATTGTGATCGTGACACTTTGCTTTTTTCAGTAATTCAGGAAGGTAAAGGAGCCTGCCATACAGGTGAGTTCACCTGCTTTTTTACTCCTTTTGGTTCTAATGAAAACTGATTTAGCAATCTCACCATCTTTTGATGACTTCAAAGGCATGGCTAGAAAATACAACGTGATTCCTGTTTGGACTGAAATCCTTGCTGACCTCACAACTCCTGTTGCGCTGTTTAATCGTTGCATTGGTGATAAAGATGGATTTTTGCTTGAAAGTGTTGATCGCGGAGAGCACTGGGGTAGATGGTCGTTTATAGGTGGTAAGCCTTTGGCAACGATTACTAGTGCAAGCAACGAAATTCACTTGGAAGGTTCTTTGCCAGTTGCAGTTGATTCCGAAATGGGGTTGTTGCAACTTTTAACCGATTTGTTGGATGTATTCGAAACCCCACCTATTGAGGATTTTCCTCCATTGCATGGTGGAGTAGTGGGATATTTAGGGTACGACATAGTGAGAGAAGTGGAAAATCTCCCGCATGTGCCAACTGATGACAAAAGTTTACCAGACGCAAAACTTTCCGTCATAGGTGACCTGGTTGCAATCGACCATTGGAAACAAAGAGCTTTTCTTATTTCGAATGTTTTGATCGATGAGAAAGAGAGCAAAGATACCCTCTGGGAAAAATATCAGAATGCGATCATCAGATTGGATGATTTAGCGACGGCTGGAGCTACGGGTTTAGAGGAGCCATTGATGTTTCCTCCTCCCTCAGATGAAGATCTGCCGGAAGTGAGGTCAACCTTCCAAACGGATCAATTTTGTTTAGCTGTGGAAGCTGCTAAGGAGCACATAATCAACGGAGACATCTTTCAAGTGGTTTTGTCGCAAAGATTTGATGTTGAGCTAGATGCAGATCCTTTTGATGTATACAGAGTACTGCGACAGATAAACCCAAGCCCGTATATGTATTTCTTTCGTTATGACGAATTGACAATTGTCGGAGCTTCTCCCGAACCAATGGTGCGTTTAGTCGAAGGTAAAGTTTTTTCAAGACCGATAGCGGGAACTAGAAAACGAGGAAAAACAGATGAGGAAGATCGTTTTCTTGCCTCAGAGCTTAAAGAAGACCCGAAGGAATTGGCGGAACATGTGATGCTCCTTGATTTAGCACGAAATGATGTGGGACGCGTGGTCGAATTTGGGACTGAGACAGTTGATGAGACAATGACGCTAGAAAAATATAGCCATGTAATGCATATGACCAGTCAAGTTTCTGGCGATCTCCGAGAGGATCTCGGCCCAATTGATGTATTGAGAGCGACTCTTCCAGCAGGAACTGTATCGGGCGCTCCGAAAGTAAGGGCGATGCAGATAATTGATGAACTCGAGCCGACTAAACGCGGGCCTTATGCAGGGGTTGTGGGTTATTTTGATTTTTCTGGAAATATAGACACCGCAATAACGATACGAACAATGATTGTAAAAGATGGACTTGCGTCCGTTCAGGCTGGGGCAGGAATAGTTGCAGATAGCGATCCGAAGGCTGAAGATCTTGAATGCAGAAATAAAGCGCGTGCGCTACTGGGGGCAATACCAGCAGCCCGAAGAATGTCGAAACAACGACTCAGTTGAAAGTAAACTCAGTATGTGTAACGGAAAACTGACCAAATGACTTATTTGCAGGAAATTCTAGATTCCCACCGTCAAAAAGCTCAAAATGACAACAGGAATTTTGAATCGTTATACAAGCAGGCAAGTGATCTCCCCCCCGTTCGGGAATTCAGAAAATCACTAATAAAAAATTCTGAGGCAGGAATAGCTGTTATAGCTGAGATTAAAAGACGTTCACCATCAAAAGGCAACCTATTTGAAGAACTTGACCCAAGGCTATTGGCAATGGAATATGAAAGTGCTGGTGCGGCTGCAATTTCGGTTTTAACGGATGCGGATCATTTTGGTGGTTCTAAACAAGATTTAATCGAGGCATCTCGCAATGTGAAAATACCCGTATTGAGAAAAGATTTCACTGTTGACCAACGCGATATTTGTGATGCAAGAATAATGGGAGCTGATGCGGTTTTGTTGATTGTTTCTGCTCTTGATGAATTTGAACTTAAGGATTTTTTTAACCTTTCAATCGAACTTAACTTGGATCCGTTAGTCGAAGTACACGATGAAAAAGAACTCGAGCGAGCTTTATCGATTGGGGCAAAATTGATCGGAGTTAATCAAAGAGATTTGAAATCATTTGAGGTGGATCCCTTAAGAGCTGTAGATTTAATTTCGAAAATCCCTGAATCAGTTACAGCGGTTGCAGAGTCCGGAATAGATGGTGCTGAAAATGCGCGCAAGATGATGGAAGCGGGATATTCAGCTTTATTAGTAGGTGAATTGCTAGTTAAATCGGCGGATCGAACAAAAACACTTTCTGATCTGAGGAATACATTTCATGAAAGAATGGATGACTGATATGTACGAGAACAATACTTTTGTAAAAATATGCGGTATCACCAACTCAGAAGATGCATTTTTAGCTATTGATTTAGGTTGCGACGCTCTCGGATTTAATTTTGTGCCAACTTCAAAAAGAAGAGTTGAAAGTGATTTCGTGGAAAATATTGTAAAAAAGCTACCCAGTGAGATTATGACTGTCGGAGTTTTTAGTGATTTGAACCCTGAAGAAGTATTTCGAGTAGTGGGGAAAACAGGTATTAATGCTGTGCAGTTGCACGGAAATGAATCTCATGAAGATTGCCAGTTGCTAGCAAGTAGAGTCCCTTTTACGATTAAGGCGCTTCCTGCTAACTCTCCAGAGTTGATGAATTTTGCAAATTTCGGCGTAGATTTCCTGCTTTTAGATTCAGAGACCCCTGGTGAGGGAACGAAGTTTGACTGGAATCTCTCAATCGATTTTTTGAAAGATGAAAAAATACTTTTGGCTGGTGGATTGAATGTCGAAAATGTCAGTGCCGGTATTGAAAAATTCTCGCCTTACGGTGTTGATGTTGCGACCGGAATCGAATCCGAACCTGGGCGCAAAGACCCGGAGCTTCTAAAACTTTTCATTCAAAACGCTAAGTCAAGTAGAGCAAGAACGGATCAATAGTTTTCTAGACTGGAAGTGATATGAGTTTAAAAAATCCTAACGAAAAAGGAAGGTTCGGGCCGTTCGGAGGAAGGTATATTCCTGAAACGTTAGTTCCGGCGTGCCATGAGCTCGAAGAATCCTTTGTAGAAGCCTGGGCGGATGATTCCTTCAGAGAAGAATTAGATTCCCTCCTTTTTGACTATGCGGGAAGACCATCACCAGTTACAGAATGCTTGAATCTTTCAGATGAACTTAATTGTCGCTTACTGTTAAAAAGAGAGGATCTTAACCATACCGGTTCTCACAAAATCAATAATGTATTAGGTCAAGCCTTGCTGGCGAAAAGAATGGGGAAAAAACGACTGGTAGCGGAAACAGGGGCTGGCCAGCATGGTGTAGCTACAGCAACGGCAGCTGCTCTTCTGAATCTGGAATGCTGTGTGTACATGGGCGAAGTGGATGTGAAAAGGCAAGAGTTGAATGTTTTCAGAATGAAACTTTTAGGTGCAGAAGTGAGGAGTGTCGAATCGGGAAGTAGGACTTTAAAAGATGCCGTTAATGATGCAATGCGGGACTGGGTAGCAACTGTTGAGGAATCTTATTATTGCTTGGGTTCAGTCATGGGTCCACATCCATATCCGTGGATGGTTAGAACTTTTCATGAAGTAATCGGAACAGAGGCACGAATGCAATGTGAAGAAATTTTAGGAACCACTCCTGATGTTGTTTGCGCTTGTGTCGGTGGCGGTTCGAATGCGATAGGCATTTTTTCTGGCTTTGTGGACAGTGACGCGGAATTGATTGGAGTTGAACCCGCTGGGGGAGCAGCAATCGGAAGAGGGGTTCCTGGAGTCGTTCATGGAATGGAATCATTTTTGATGCAAGACGAATTCGGACAGGTTTTAGAGGCAGAGTCGATAAGTGCAGGATTAGATTATCCGGGTGTAGGTCCTGAGCATAGCTATCTTTCATCAACTGGAAGAGCTCGTTACGAATCAGTTACCGACGACGAAGTAATAGAAGCCTTCCAATTGTTGAGCCGAACGGAGGGTTTAATTCCAGCACTTGAACCAGCACATGCTCTCGCATGGATTTCGCGAGAACGAAAGTACTTGACCGGTAAAACGGTTTTGTTGAATCTTTCTGGACGAGGCGACAAAGACGTCGGGCAAATGATGGAAATATTGAATGTCTGAAAATATTCAGATCGAATCGGCACTTCGAAATCGTATAGATTCCGGAAAGAAAGCATTAGTGGTTTATATAACTGGTGGTTTGGGAGACGATTGGATTCAAACAATGCACTCAGTAATTGATGCTGGAGCAGATGTTGTAGAAATCGGAATTCCTTTTTCTGACCCTGTGATGGATGGCCCCATCATCCAAATGGCTAATGATTCTTCAATCGAGTCCGGAGCCACACCTGTAACAATTTTAAGTGATTTACGGGATGAAAGCCCTGCGTCACCTCTGGCAGTGATGACGTATTACAATCTCGCTTACAGAATGGGCCATGAGAGATTCGCCTCGAGTCTAGCTTCAGCTGGAATTTCTGGCTGCATACTTCCTGACCTGCCTTTGGAAGAGTTGGATATTTGGTCGGAATCAGCAGCCAATTCTAAGATTGAAACAATCTTATTAGCCGCTCCTACAACACCTGATGAGCGACTTTTACAAATATGTGCAAGAAGTACTGGATTTGTGTATGCGGTAGGGTTGCTTGGAGTTACTGGGATGCGTTCAGAACTTGCAGATAGTGCAACTGAAATTGCATCAAGGCTGAAAAATGTAACAAGTAAACCAGTTTTAGTAGGGGTTGGGATCGGGAGCCCAGAACAAGCTGTTGAAGCGTGCAAAGTTAGCGACGGTGTGATTGTAGGATCTGCCATTGTCCAAGAAATGATGAATGGTTCTTCTCCAGAAGAGGTAGGGGAGCTAGTTTCAACTTTTAGGGATGCTTTAGATAAAAACTGCTAAAAATCAAGACTTTTCGGTTTTTTCCGGAAAAACCCGAAAAAAAGCATAAATTAGGGTTATTTTCAGAAAAAACCCCTTCAAAACAGGCTTAAATGCTTGACATTACTGTGAAAAACGTGTCGCGTGGCTGTGTACCCAATGTGGGTACGTAAATAACACAAGGGAGACGGTGGATGAACAAGAGTGATTTGATCGCAGCAATGGCTGATAGGGCTGGCGTTTCGAACAAAGATGCTGGAGCTTGCCTCGATGCTATGTTCGACGTAGTGGCGGATGCAGTGGCTGCTGGTAATGAGAAGGTCACAGTGCCTGGCTGGATTTCATTTGAGCAGACAGTTCGTAAGGCTCGGATGGGTAGAAATCCTCAAACTGGAGAAGCTATTAGTATTCCAGCCACAAAGGCAGTTAAGGTTTCTGCAGGGTCTAAGCTAAAGGCAGCCGCTAAGAGTGGTGGGCCTCCAATGGAAATGTAATTTTTTACATTTCTCAATTATTTTCAAAGGCCTGCCGGGATTACCGGCAGGCCTTTCGAATTTGGAGCTTGTTATGAATTTTCCAAAACCTGAAGAAGTCATTCCACATAGGGAGCCATTTTTGTTTCTTACCGAAGTAACAAAATTAGATATTCCTAAATCAGCCGAAGCTTGTTGGCAGTTAACAGAGTCTGAGAGTTTTTTTTCTGGACATTTTCCTGATTTCCCTACCCTCCCCGGTGTTTTAATGTGTGAGTCGATAGCCCAATTGGGGGCGTATGTATTACTTTCTGATCAAACTTTTGACGGCTTGTTACCTCTGTTCGGTGGCATTGACAATGTTAGGTTTAGGCGTCGGGTATCACCAGGTGAGAGATTGGATCTGTCGGTAGAACTGTCAAGGATTTCTGCACGTGGAGGCAAGGGCAGTGGTCAGGCTTTCGTTGACGGCGAGTTGGCTTGTAGCTGCGAGTTAATGTTTGTCTTTATGAAAGTTTAATCAGTACGCAGGGCCGATAACCAAGCAACCGTTGTGTCCGCCAAAGCCAAAGGAATTTGAGATAGAAGGTGCTGGGATCCAGGTAGCAGGTTCACCGTAAACCAGATTAATTTCAGGCATTTCAGGGTCAGGATTCATGAATCCAGCGGTTGGGGGTACGAGAGATTTTTGAATGGATATTACTACTGCTACAGCTTCGATCGCACCTGCTGCTCCTAGCGTATGACCGGTGATTCCCTTAGTGGAGGAAACTAGAGGCCCAGTGGAACCAAAAACTGCATTAATTGCTTGAGCCTCTCCCAAATCATTTAGTGGTGTTGAAGTTCCATGAGCATTGATATAGCCAACAGTCTCTGGATTTATTCCAGAATCTTCCAAAGCTAAATTTATGCACTTTTCAGCTCCTGCACCCCCTGGGGAAGGAGCCGTTATGTGATGTGCATCGGCATTGCTAGCGCCACCTAAAATTTCAGCATAGATTTTTGCCCCTCTTGCTTCTGCCATTTCTTTTTCTTCGAGCACAAGAATTCCTGCTCCTTCCCCCATGACGAAACCGTCGCGTTCAAGGTCAAATGGCCTGGAGATCCCTTCCGAGGAAAAAGCTGTCATATTGGTGAACCCTGCTATTGAACTTCCAGTAAAAGCAGCTTCTGTGCCACCAGCAATTACAACATCGCATCGATCTGAAGCGATCAAACGAGAGGCATTTATGATTGCGTGCGTACCAGCAGCACATGCAGTACAAGTATTTTCAGCTGGACCCTGAAAACCGTATTTCATCGAAACTGCAGCTGAGGCGGCATTTGGCATCATCATGGGAACAAGAAAAGGGGATACGCGTCGTGAACCTTTTTCGAGCAGTACACCAATCTGTTCTTCGAGGGTTTCAATACCGCCTATACCTGTTCCTATAAAAACACCTGAGCGGTCTGCTTTTGCGGTTAGCTCACCAGCTTGATCCATGGCCATATGGGCCGCTGCAATAGCAAACTGGGTACAACGATCTGCCCGCCGAGAATCTTTTGGATTTTCAAAGTAGTTAGATGGGTCAAAATCTTCAACACGTCTGTCACCGGTAGGCGGTTTTCCACAAAGTCCTTCCCAAAAGGATTCAATGCCTGTACCACAGGAGGCGACAACCCCTAACCCTGTAACGACGACCTTTCGGTTCGTCATTAGAGCTTGCTTGTGATTAATTCAAATGCCGCTTGGATCGTGTTGATTCCTTCTAATTCTTCTTCTTCAACAGTTACACCAAACTCTTCTTCGAGCGCCATGACTAATTCGACTAAGTCAAGACTGTCGGCGTCAAGGTCATCGGCAAAATTGGCTTCAGGTGTTACTTGCGCTGCATCAACTGATAGTACTTCAACAGCACATTTCTGAAATCTTGCGAAATTGTCGTCACTCATTTGAACTCCTTATATTCAACTGCCCACACAACAATAGAGGGTTACTTTACTTCTACCAAGCTTATTAAAGAAGGTTTATCCCATGTAAAGGCCGCCATCAATCGGGATTACGCTGCCTGTGATATATGAAGCATGCTCAGAAGACAAAAAGGCGATGATTTCACCAATTTCTTCTGGTTCTCCTAATCGACCTAATGGAATGGACTCGATGTATTCACTTATCTGATCGTCCGACAATTTTTCTAACATGTCCGTTTTTACAGCGCCTGGCGCAACAACATTAATGGTTATGTTACGGGAGGCATATTCTTTAGCGAGTGAACGGCTTAGCCCAACGAGAGCCGATTTTGATGCAGCATAACTGCTTTGACCAATTTGACCGATTCGACCTGAAAGGGAAGATACAAAAATTACTCGTCCCCATCGATTTTTCATCATTCCTCTTAAAGCCTTTTTTGCTACTCTGAATGCTCCAGTCAAATTCGTGTCTAAAACTTCAGAAAAGTCCACATCACTCGTTCTGGCTGTTAGGGCATCTCGAGTTATACCGGCATTTGCAACCAAAACTTCCACAGTCCCAAGAGTTTCCTCCACCTCTTTAAATGCTTTGTCTATGTGATCTTGATCCGTAACATCACATGAAACGGAGTGGATGTCAAGGTCTTCGATTCCGTCGGGTGGGGCTTCACGGTATGTGATTGCTACTTTGTTTCCTTTTGCAGCAAAAGCTTTGGCAGTAGCAAGGCCTATGCCTCTATTTCCACCGGTTACGAGAACTACACGATCCATTTTTTCCTTTTGTTCTTCTAGAGAAAGATTAGCTTATGAAGACTTCTTGGTCATGTTACACGTAGCCAAGCAACAGGCTGACTGGCTGTCAGGCGTTCTTCTGCTATAGCGATCCAACCCATAAGCTCACCCGAAAAAGGGGAATGAATCTCAACAGTTCCGACATGTCCAAGGATCTCACCGTTGGAAACTTTCTGTCCGACTTCTAAATTCGACACAGGCCTAAACAGTCCAGCGGTTGGACTAACTACAAGCCTGTCAGTTGAGAAAAGATGTTCACCCTCGTGGCTCACTCCAGTTCCATCAGTTGATGATGTAGGTGCAATTAGGTCAAGCAGTTGATCCAAGTCACTTGGCTCGTTTATATTCAAACGTTGTGTATTTGGTTCCGCTCGTTTCGTGAGGCCAGTTAGCACTTTTCCAGGCCCGATTTCAATAAATGTAGAAAAGTTCATTTGTAACAATGTCTCCATTGTTTGTGTCCATCTAACAGGGCTACATAACTGAGCAGACATAAGTGCTCTCCAGGTTTCTGGATTTTCGTGCGCCATTCCGTCGACATTTGCAACCACGACTCCGGACGGTGGCCTAATATCAGTATTTTCTATTGCTTCTGATAATTCAGCTCGTGCCGAACTCATTAGTGGAGTGTGGAATGCTCCTGCTACTGAAAGTTGAGTGACTTTCTTGGCACCCATTTTTCGTGCGAGATCGCCTGCTTCCTCAATTGCTGAATTGTCACCAGCTATAACCAGTTGCCCCGGGGAGTTATAGTTTGCGATCCAAACATCACCTTCAATTTCAGTGCATAATTGTTCAACATCAGTATCGGAGAGACCCAACACAGCGGACATTGTCCCGGGTCTTTCTTTAATTGCATTTTTCATTGCGTTGCCTCTGATATCTACCAATTTGGCCGCATCAAAAAAATCGAGAACTCCTGAAGCAGTGAGAGCGCTGTATTCACCTAAACTGTGACCTGCATGACCAGTCGAATCTAGACCGAGTCGCTCAACAGCATCAAGAATTAGCATGCTTAGTACGAAAGTGGAGAGTTGAGCATTATGTGTTTCTCTTAAAGTTTCATCATCCGCGTTAATAAGCAAATCAGAGAGATCCACATGTGTAGCGTCTGATGCCTCTTCGATAAGTTCCCATGAAGGGTGATTTAACCAACTGGATCCCATGCCAGAAAATTGTGAACCCTGACCTGGGTATGTAAAGACGATCATTTTCACTCCTCTTGTACAGAACATTTTGCCCTATAACTTCACAAAGCAGATGAAAACCAAAAAAAACCTCAAAAGAAGAGACTCTGCCTTACTATTTAGGCGGCGATTCTGATAGTAATTCAGAAAAAATGTGAAATACTCATCTGATAGTCATTTTTAGCTCATACTTGAAAGAGTAAAAATATGAACGTAGTTCGTGATTTGTTCAAAAATTTTGCTTATCCGGTCTCTTAATGCCAGCTTTTGTAGTAGTTCTGATTCTTATCTCAGCTTTATTTCATGCGAGTTGGAACGCCTTATTGCATCGTTCTGAAGATCCATCCATGTCGATTGTTGTTAGTTATTTAAGTTTTGGCATTTTTCTTTCTCCGGCTTTATTTATTGACCCTCCAACTGAAGTAATTGGATGGGCGTTACTTTCCGGACTGTTTCATGCGGTTTATATAAGCATGCTTTCATTCGGCTACCAGATTGGAAGTCTTGGCGTCGTGTACCCAATATCACGAGGAGTAGCACCCTTACTTGTAGGTGTTGGCGGATGGGTAATTCTGGATGAAACTCCATCATTGACTACCACAATCGGTCTTTTTTTACTTACGGGTGGATTAATGTTGGTAGCAGTCATAGCAAAAAACATCAAAGAGACTCGCGCTGTGATGTTTGCCTTAGTGACTGGCGTGTCGACGGTGGGTTATTCGCTGGTAGATGCACATGCAGTGGATTTCGCCGGAGCACTTGGGTATTTGTCTCTACTCGTTTTACTTGGTAGTTCGATTGTCCTGTTGGCGCGCAGACCGTCGTTTCTTCAAATTAGAAAAAATGCTTTAAATGGAATAATTATAGGTGTGTTGCAAGGTGCAGCTTATTCACTTATTTTGCTTGCGTTTCAGCGTGCTCAGGCAGGACAAGTCGCTGGTTTGCGTCAAATTTCAGTCATTTTCGGGACTTTGATCGCTAGGGAGGCTTTAGGTCGGAGAGCTTTAAGCGGCTCATTTCTTGTTGCGCTGGGAGCTGCTTTGGTAATTTGGTGATTGGCAATTGATAAGAAAGACAATATGCGAAGTGATTTGATCTATAACGAAGAACTACTTGAAGGACGAAAAGCGATTGTAACTGGTGGAGCTACTGGGCTCGGTCGGGCTATAGCGGTTGGATTGGCTCAGGTTGGTGCGAAAGTGACGATAGTTTCTCGGCAAGAAGACGTGTTGAGTGCGGCTGCAAAACAGATTTCGAATGAGACCGGAAAAAAAGTTTCGTATGACATTGTTGATATTCGTGATATTGAATCAGTTGCTCAATTATCGGTTAGGCATCAAAACGTAGACATTCTTGTAAACAATGCCGGAGGGCAATTCCCTCAAAAGGCTCGAGATTTCAGTCCAAACGGTTGGCGTAGTGTGATCGATTTGAATTTGAATGGAACTTGGAACATGACACAAGCTTTTGGCAACAACATGCTTGAAGGTGAAGGAGGTTCCATATGCCAAATAATTGCAACTGTTGGACGTGGGATACCTGGTATAGCTCATAGTGCAAGTGCACGGGCGGGAGTTCTGGAACTGAGTAGAACTTTAGCTTTCGAGTGGGGATCTAAAGTGCGTGTTAATTGTGTGGCGCCAGGTCAATTCAGAACTGAAGCTTTTGATTCGACTTATGAAGAGGGGGTAGGTGATGGTTATGTGGATCAACCACTGCCGAGTATCGGTGACGCGAGCGACATAGCAAACGGAGTGATTTTTCTGGTTTCTCCGGGGGCAAGTTTTATAACAGGCGAAGTTTTGTACATTGATGGAGGTTTAATACTGCAAGGCCCGATGTCCGCTCTGCCTGTGGACGGTTACCCGGAAAGGAAATAGTAAACCATGGACTTCAGGATTTTTGTAGAACCACAACAGGGAACAAACTACGATCGACTTTGCTCCTTAGCTTCTCATGCTGAAAGTCTCGGTTTCAACGGATTTTTTACCTCAGACCACTACCTGAAAATGGGCGACTCTGATGGGTTGCCCGGTCCTACAGATGCTTGGACTACTTTGGCTGGATTAACTCGCGATACAACTGCTATCCGATTGGGGACTTTAGTGACTCCAATCACTTTTCGTCACTTGGGCTCATTGGCTATAAGTGTCTCTCAAGTCGACCAAATGAGTGGTGGCAGGATTGAATTGGGTTTAGGAGCAGGTTGGTACGAGGAAGAACATAAAGCACAGGGGCTACCTTTTCCGAATATGGGTACTCGTTTCGACATCCTTGAAGACTCATTGGAAGTTCTGAATGCCATTTGGAATTTAGAAGAGGGCGAGTTGTTCAACTATGAGGGAAAAACAGTCCGCTTCGAGAATTCAATGGGATTGCCAAAACCGAAACAAGAAAAGGGCCCACCGATCATAATGGGGGGGATAGGCAAGCGAAGAACTCCTGAGCTGGTCGCTAAATATGCATCCGAATACAACACCCCTTTTGTGTCGCCTGAAGGTTTCGCATCTCTTATAAGTGTCGTCAAAGATGCGTGTGCGAAATTAGGCAGAGACCCTGAAGAACTTATCTATTCATGCGCTCAGGTTTTTTGCTGCGGTGAAAATGAAGAAATTTTCAGTGGGCGCGCTTCTGCTATTGGAAGAGAGGTGGATGAACTGCGTTCGAATGGTTTGGCTGGAACTCCAGACGAAGTAAGCGAACGAATAGAGGAATTCAGACAACAAGGATGTGAACGCTTTTACTTGCAAATACTTGACGATTGTGACCTTGAACATTTGGATCTTGCCGCAGAAATTTTCTTAAACTAGTTGCGGGGTTTTTAGGAATTTAATCTTTTATTTCTAAGCGATGAAGAAAGAACTGGACACAGGGGCCTACTGAAAGCAGAAACCAAACGGTTCCCCATCCTATGGTGCCACCGAGCATCAAACCAGTGACAACACACGAACCCTCTATAAGCGTCCTGGCTTTCCAAATTGCCACACCTCTACGATTGAATGCTGTCATAAGACCATCTCTAGGCCCTGGGCCCAAACGCGTCCCTATATAGAATCCGGATCCCAAGGCCACAAAAATTGGACCGAAAAGCGTTGAGACGATTCGCGGGAAAATATTTGATATCTCCCCGAATAGAGACAAAGTAAGGTCTACGACTAAACCGATAATCAAAACATTTGCAATTGTGCCTACTCCCATTGGTTCCTTGAGGAGAAAAAGAAAGATCAGAATAATTATTCCAACAAAAATAATTGTCGTTCCGATACTCAAAGGAGTTCGTCGCGAAATTCCTTGATGAAAAACTTCCCAAGGAGAGACACCAAAGTCCCCCAAAACTACTAAACCTAAACCAAACCCGAAAAGAACTAAACCGAAAATAAGTCGCGTGAAAACGAGTACTGCAGATTTTTGAATTGGCATCACCAACCATCGTATTGAAAATATTTTTGTATGGGTGAACAACTGTGTCTGAAGTTATTTGTTTTCGACTTTGCAGGTCGTTAATGTCGTTTTGTGGACATGTATAAACGATGGCGGAATCCATTTTTGGCTGACAGTGAGAACCCTATAGCGCACGGATTTTGTGACCAGCGTGACAGCACGCACCTTTCTGGCCCGCTTCCTGTCTCCCTCGAAAATGGGGAGGTTCTCCAAAAAAATGACTACCAGTACGAGTGGCTCGGTCCTGGGCATTTCGGTGGTCTGATATCGGGTTTATATCCAGACGGAAAACGAACTATTTGGAGTAACGGAAGAGAGCAAATAGTAAAACTTGATTACGAAACACTCGAATTATTGTCTTCGTTTGATCTCTCGCATGAGAGAACGGGGGAGGTATTTAGCAGTAATTCAGAATGGGAAGCGGGAATTGCTGAGTTGGATGACTTTGATAATGAAGAAAAACTGATCAGCAGTGCTGTCGGGTTAGCTGCTCGTTTCATGACAGGGCTTGATGGTGTTTATTCCCTTCTTGATGTGGATCATGTGATGTATCTGGGGCGAAAGGAAGGAGTGGTTGCCTATGCGGAAACCGAGCCGACTGACCGCAATTCATCTCTAATAGAAAAAGGAAGGTGGGATAAACCAGATCACATTGAAGGGTTTTTCGTCGGGATAAATATGACCCCAGATGGTCGTCTTGTATTGTCAACAGATCACGGTTGGCTAGTAAGCCTTTCCAGAGATTTTCAGGATTATGTGGCTGTACAAATCCCTGGCGCTGAGAAGGATGCAGCTGAACACTGCAAACGAATGGAAGCTGAGAAAGGCAATACAGCTTACGGGTGGGTAAGAACAAGTATGTGTTGCGACGAAGAAGGGGGTATTTATCTCAACTCAGTGGATCACTTGCATCGCGTACTTTGGAACGGAAACAATTTCTCCTTTGCTGACAAGGATGGTGCATGGAGTGCAGAATATAGAAATGGGAGTGGCTCCGGTTCAGGTACAACTCCTTCGTTGATGGGGGATGACCCAGATCAGGATCGTTTTGTTGTCATCGGAGATGGTGATGAAATTGTAAACATCACACTTTTTTGGAGAAACGAAATTCCTCGTGATTGGGAATGCTTGCCAAATGCGCCTTCACGAAGGATTGCAGGCTTGGGAGCTGCGAACATGGGCGATACCAGTAGAGAAAGCATCCAAACTGAGCAATCAATCACTGTGGCAGGTTATGGCGCCATGACCGTCAATAATGAACCGAGCAGTCGACCTGCTTGGCTGCCAGAGCGTGCTAGCAGGTTGCTTTCGTTCTTTTTAGGTCATTATCCGGCATTCACACCGTATGGGCTTCATAAGTATGAATGGAACTCTGAAACTTCAGAATTTCTTGAGGCATGGGTCAATACCGAGGTCAGTTCACCTAATTCTGTGCCTTATGTGAGCATGGGAAGCAATGTTGTATACACCTGCGGCACACGCGAAGGCAAGTGGACTATCGAAGCCTTAAATTGGTCCACTGGTGAAAGTCTCGGTTATTGGGTTACTGGTGGCAGCCGTTTCAATACCCTTGGATCTGGTGTGCAGTTAGACAATGAAGGTCGAATTGTTTTTGGCTCTATTTTCGGAAAGACGCGAATATTGAGACCACCGTCACAATTCACAGAAGTCGAACAGGATTGAATAGGCACGAGAAAATAGATCATCCGTTAAACTAGTCTGGCTATCCAGATGAACTAAAGTCAACACTGAAGGGTTTAGGTGTTCAGGGTTTCTTTAGGATTCTTGCCCTGGTGGCGGAATTGGCAGACGCGAAGGATTCAAAATCCTTTGGCCGCAAGGTCGTGTGGGTTCAAGTCCCACCCAGGGTACATAGCTCACTCTTTGTGCTTGGGTGAATTTTTTCCTTCATGGTTGGCTATAAATTTCTGAAAAGTCTCAAACACATAGTTTCTGCAAGAAAGTTTCCAGGTCCATGCAGTTGCCACTAGAGGAGATTCCAGTTTTTCATTCGGTGAAATAATTACAGAATTACTGGCAAAAGAGGTGAGCTTTTTTTGGTCGATATCTTTGATGGATGGACGATATTGGATTATCACTCCACCAGATTCAAGAAAAGAAACCTGTTCGAGATTGCTTAGCGTGTAGTCATACTCGCCACCTTTTGGTGGCACGGGATAGTGAGGCCCTGAAGTAGGTGGATTGGTTTCCCATACAACTTCAACATTTCCCAGCAAATGGAGGCTGGAAGAGGAACTTAACGGTTCTTGACGCGGGAGGTCACAGCCGGTTTCACGCGAACATGCCGATGCAGTAATCAAAATGGCACACAGCGGCAAAACTAAACAGATTTTCCTCACATAGCAATATGCCAGAAATGTCAGATTTTTCCTTAATAAATAGAATCGCATTCTTCCTCTAGAATGGTAATGATGTTTGGAAAATCTTTAGAAAAGCGATTAATGGAAATTTCGCGTCGCATAAAAAAAGAAAAAGAAGATCTTCTTGTAGCTGAAGAACAACTTATTAGTCTTATAAACGATGCTGACGAAGCGCGTATAAGGTCGCTAGTTTCCGAAACTGCAATTTCTGACAACGATCGGAGAGATTCAGCTAGACAATCGGAAAATATGGAAAAATACTGTCAAAAAATACGAAACGAAATACACCGACTGGAAGAAATCCAAGATGGGTTATTGGACAAATTGAACGTAGAAAACATTTAATGGAAAAAATTCGAGTGGTAATAGCTGAAGATGAAGCAATAATTCGCTTGGATCTTCGCGAGACTTTAGAAAATGCTGGATACATGGTTTTGGCTGATACCGGAAGAGGTGATGAAGCAGTGCGACTAGTCCGAAAACATAAACCAGAAGTAGTGATTTTGGATGTAAAAATGCCCGGTATGGATGGAATCCAAGCAGCACGTGAAATAGCCACAACAGAAGATACGGCTGTTGTGATACTCACTGCTTTTAGCCAACGGGAACTCATCGATGAGGCGGTAGATGCCGGAGCTCTGGCTTATCTTGTAAAGCCATACCAGCAGAGTGATTTAGTGCCTGCTATCGAAATAGCGAGACGGCGACATGAAGAAATGCGGGACTTAACCGACCAAGCAAAGACACTTGAAGATCGTCTCAAAGCGCGGAAAATCATTGAAAAAGCTAAAGGGTTGCTTATTGACACTTCCTCTTTTACCGAAGATGAAGCTTTCAAGTTCATTCAGACGACGGCAATGTCAGATCGAAAAACAATGGTTGAAATAGCAGAGAAAATAATTTCAGAGGGTCTTCGGCCTTAATATTAAGCATTTGTAATCCGTTGGGACTAGTGTCAAAACGTGCCCGATTTAATGATCATTGACGGAAACTCGCTCACCTACAGAGCCTTTTTTGCACTGCCTCCCGACATGGCAACCAGTAAAGGACAGACGACAAATGCCATATACGGCTTTGCCTCAATGCTTGTAAATCTAATTAAAGAACAACAACCAAAAAAAATCGTGGTCGCTTTTGATAGGCCGGAAAAGACTTTCCGACATAAAAAGCACGTTAGTTACAAAGCGAATCGAGATAAACAACCTGACATTTTGTATGAACAAATTCCATTAGTAAAAGAAATGGTTTCACTACTTGGGTACACAGTTATCGACATAAAAGGTTTTGAAGCAGATGACATAATCGCAACCTTGGCGACAATAGGCCGTGACGCTGGCGAAGACGTCGTGGTAGTGACAGGGGATAGGGATGTTTTTCAACTAGTCGAAGATCCCCATGTGAAAGTTCTTTACAATAAAAAAGGTGTCTCTGATTATGCTCTTTACGACGAAGAGGGAATCTTTGAAAGAACCGGAGTAACTCCAGAAAATTATGTAAATTATGCCGCATTAAGAGGGGACACTTCTGACAACCTTCCGGGTGTCCCGGGAGTGGGAGAAAAAACTGCAGCAAAACTCATAAATACCTACGGGAATTTAGAAGGAATTTTTTCCGCGACATCCGAGCAAACGCCCAAGTTGAAACAAAATCTTGAAGAAAACGAAGGGTTGGCGCACCTTAACGCAGAGTTAATGACACTTATCCGAGACGTGCCACTTGAAGTTAAATTAGAAGAACTTGAAAATAGTGAAATAAATGAAACTGAAATAAACGATTTCCTGGATGCACTCGAACTTAATACTTTAAAAAAGCGACTTTCCGAAGCTGTTGGTTTTGAAGTAAATGAAAAAGAGGCAAAAAAAACTTCGAAAGAGTCGGTACTTGATCTCGAATATGAGAATTGCACCGATGCGCTAACAGCTCATAAGAAAATCGAAGAACTTATTAAAGGTGAAACAGTCTCAATAGCGGAATCAAGTACTCAAGAAGGAAACTTAACGGGCTTGGCAGTAGGTGATAGCGAAAACTGCTATTGGTTCAGTGCTGATGTGATACAAAACTCGAAAGTAGCAACTGGACTAAACAAACTACTGTCAAGCAAAGGACCCGGAGTGGCTGTTCACGACGGAAAGAAAACCTACCGACAATTATCGCGATGTGGGGTATCTCTTCAAAACATAACCCTGGACGTCACTCTCGCTCAGTATCTTCTTGAACCTTCTGATTCTTTAGAGCCTCTTTCTGAAATTTTGTCCAAACATACTAATCTATATTTCCCCTCTGAAATTGAGAAAGAAGGGCAACTGAATTTCGATTCGGAAAATGATCAGCTGAATGAAGCGGTAGTCAATGCGAAAGCAATAGTGAAACTGCACGAACCATTGAAAGCGGCTCTCAAAGCGAACGGATTAGAGCAACTAAATGAAGATGTGGAAATCCCGTTAGTGAGCGTCCTTGCAGAAATGGAAACTCGAGGAATAGCTGTTGATGTTGCTGAATTGCAGAGACTACGAGACGAATTCACTAACCAGTGCGAAGGCTTCAGAACAGAAATTCACAACCTAGCGGGTGAAGAATTTAATGTGAATTCAACAAAACAACTTAGAGAGATACTCTTTGAAAAACTTTCTTTGGCACCGGGGAAAAAAACAAAAACAGGGTACTCAACTGACGCTGCGACGTTGGAGAAACTTAGAGATTCGCATCCCATCGTCGAAAAACTACTTTCTTACCGAGAAGTGGAAAAACTCAGATCGACATATGGAGAAGGTCTGCTTTCTTGCGTGGATGAAGACAATAGAATACGCGCTACATTCCATCAGACAGTTACAAGAACTGGACGCCTAAGTTCTGACGCACCAAATTTACACAATATTCCAGTGCGGACTGAGACAGGTAAAGCATTTCGTAAAGCTTTCATTCCTGCTGAAAAGCATTCATTATTAGTAGCTGACTACAACCAAATTGAACTTCGTTGTATCGCTCACCTAGCGGATGAGAAAGAGCTAAAATCGGCCTTTAATAGCGGTCAAGATATTCATACTGCTGTCGCATCACGAACATGGGGAATAAAACCTGAGGAAATTGATTCGACGCTGAGGAACCGTGCGAAAATGGTCTCATATGGACTTGCATATGGTATGGAGGCTTATGGTCTCGCTCAAAGATTAGACATCCCCGTCGATGAAGCATCAGAAATACTTAAAGCGTTTTTTAATGCATTCCCTGGTGTTAAAGATTACATGAACGAATCAATTGAGAAAGCAAGAAAAAAAGGATATACGGAGACTCTTTTAGGTAGGCGTCGGAAAATACCGGAATTATTGTCAACTAATTTCAACGTACGGCAAGCTGGTGAAAGGCAAGCGATGAATGCGCCGATACAAGGTTTAGCCGCTGATATTTTCAAGATTGCGTTGGTCACTATCGACCAAGAGCTCCAAAAAGAGTCTTATAAATCGGCCTTAGTTCTACAAGTCCATGATGAAGTGATTCTTGAAGTTGCCAACGGCGAGATGGGAGATATCAAAAAAATGGTTGAAAAAAAGATGGAAAATGCTTACGACCTCTCTGTTGAACTAAAAGTTGATATTGCAACAGGAAAAAGTTGGGCAGAAGCAAAAGGTTGAAATTGAATAATAAAGGAAATTACTCACACTGGTTTGAACCTATTGCTGATCATTTGAGTGAGGCGTATCTTCGTTATTCATTCACATATGGGACAGAAAATGAAGTTAGTTGCCTGTATGACATTCTTGGACTTCGCCCGGGCGATCGATTGTTAGACGTGGGCTGTGGTCCGGGTAGGCATTCACATCTTTTCGCAGAACGAGGAATTGATGTACTGGGAGTAGATATTTCAAATGAATTCATAAAACTTGCGAATAAGAAAAAAAGTAAAGCCAATTTTTTGAGACAGGATGTTCGTGAGATGGATTTTAAAGAGGAATTTGATGCTGTTGTTTCAATGTGTCAAGGAGGTTTTGGTTTGCTATGTGACCCGGAGTCTTCGATTCAGAATCCGGATATGGATTTGAAGGCTCTCGAAAATATGGTTCGCGCATTGAAACCCGGAGGAAAGCTGGCTTTGTCAGCTTTTTCCTCATATTTTCAAGTCCAGTACTTGAGTGATAACGATCATTTTGACTCATTAACCGGTGTCAATAGGGAAGAAATAGAAATTATGAACACGGAAGGCGAAAAAAAAGAAGCAGTTACATGGACTACATGCTTCACACCTAGAGAATTACGTTTAATGAGTGAGAAAGTTGGATTACTGGTAAAAAATATTTGGTCAGTTACACCAATTGACTACAAATTATTACCCTGCGACATAAAAAATCCTGAGTTTTTAATGTTGGCAGAAAAAGCAACTTAATAATCGGTGACGATGCCATAGGTCTCCGATAGGCTTTATCCGTCTTGAAAAAGAAAGGGAAATTCCCTTCCATATCCGCTAACAATGAGAACAACGTGTCCGATCCGATTTCCACAATTCCCTTAATAGAATCCCAGCCGATGGGATCTTTCGATAACGATGGTGAATATACACCTCGTGAAATAACCGAAAATGACCTTGGGTCGCTTTCTTTAGAAGATGCCTATACAGCAACAATGGTCGATATTGAAAACGGTCAAATGGTAGAAGGAACTGTTGTAAGAATCGACAAAGATGAAGTTTTGCTGGACATTGGATATAAATCTGAAGGTGTCATCCCTCAAAAAGAGTTGTCAATTCGAAATAATCTTCACCCAAATGAAGTGGTGGAAATGGGTGAAAAAGTCGAGGCATTAGTCTTACAACGTGAAGATGCAGAAGGTCGGTTACTGCTTTCGCGAAAACGTGCTTTGTATGAAAAAGCGTGGGGAGACATAGAAGCAGTAAAAGAAGCTGATGGAATGGTCTCTGGAACAGTTATCGAAGTCGTCAAAGGTGGTCTCATCGTCGACATTGGACTTAGAGGTTTTCTCCCAGCGTCGCTTGTTGACCTTAGAAGGGTTAGAGATCTTCAACCTCTAATCGGGACTACTGTCGATACAAAAATCATTGAGCTTGACCGAAACAGGAACAATGTTGTTCTTTCTCGCAGAGCCTGGCTTGAAGAAAGTCAAAAGGATGAACGCGAAGACTTCCTAACAAACCTGAAGTCGGGTGAAGTTAGGTCAGGTGTGGTCTCAAGTGTTGTTAATTTCGGAGCATTCGTCGACCTTGGTGGCATGGATGGATTGATACACGTTTCAGAACTGTCTTGGAAGCATGTTGATCATCCCGGGTCAGTGGTTTCAGTAGGTGATGAAATAGAGGTACAAGTTTTAGATATCGATATGAGCCGAGAAAGAATCAGCCTTTCCTTAAAAGCAACTCAAAAAGACCCTTGGCAGGAGTTTGCGGATAGTCATCAAGTCGGCGAGCTGGTTTACGGTCGAGTTACAAAACTTATACAATTCGGTTCTTTCGTTCAGGTAGGCGAAGGAATTGAGGGTTTGGTCCATATTTCGGAAATGTCTGCTCACCACGTTGAATTACCAGAACAAGTAGTAACTCCTGGTGAAGAATTATGGGTGAAAATTATTGATCTCGATCTTGAAAGAAGAAGAATAAGCCTTTCGATCAAGCAAGCAGCTGAGGGTGGTGTGGTAGCAGCAGAATACCAAGAACACTTTGGTGAACATAACTATGACGAAGAAGGAAACTACGTAGGTGTTGAGTCATCTGAAGGTCAAGAAGCTTGGGCGGAGTACTACAACGAGCACGACCCAGCTGAACCAGCAGTATCAGAAACAGGAGAAACAGAACCTTCTGAAGAGGTGGAAGAGCATACTAAAGAAGAAGAATTAGCAGAAGATGCCAAACTTGAGGAAGATGCTAAAGACGGTATAAATGAGGATGAAGTTGACGCTACTGAAGACGAGGCTCAAGAAGAATCCGACGAAGAAAAAACAGAGTCACAGGAATAGAAATATTTAAGCTGGTCAAAAATTGCTTGAAATAGGATTAACAGGTGGAATCGGCTCTGGAAAATCCACTGCAGCTACCGGTTTCGTCAAGCATGGAGCCGCTTTAATTGATGCAGATCAAATTGTCAGAGACCTGCAACAACCAGGTGAGAAAGTGTTCGAGGAAATGCTCTTAAAATGGGGCCCAGATATCTTGACGGCAGATGGTCAGCTTGATCGTCAACTGATAGCGAATATTGTTTTTTCAAACCCCGAAGAACTGTCAGTGTTAAACGAAATTGTTCACCCTGCGGTGCGAGAAGAAATGACAAATAGGCGGCAAGTCCATTTAGATACCGATAACACTGTGATTTTAGAAATCCCACTACTCGTTGAATCTGGATACCGAAACTTCGATGCAATTGTAGTGGTGGACGTTGACACAGAGATCGCTGTTAAACGCTTAGTGGAGTACCGATCCTTCGAAGAAGAGGACGCCCGAAAAAGAATAGAAAAACAAGTATCACGCGAGTCAAGAACGGAAATAGCTGATTACGTTATTGAGAACAATACCTCAATTGAAAATTTTGAAAAAGAAATCAATAAATGCTGGGAATGGATTGAATCTATTGAAAGGCCTGAAATTAGTCGAGAGTTGCCCCCTCTAATTGGTAAACAATAAGTTCAACATGCTTCATCGTCTATAGATCAGTATCATCTTTATGTGGAACGGAAGTTCAAGGTTCATGCGCCTTTTCAACCAGCAGGAGACCAGCCAAAGGCAATTGAAGAATTAACAGACGGTCTTAATGGCGGAGAAAGATTTCAAACGCTTTTAGGAATTACTGGAAGCGGTAAAAGTGCTACTGTTGCGTGGACGATCGAAGAGGTTCAGAGACCGACCTTGGTAATTGCTCCCAATAAAGCTCTGGCGGCACAATTAGCAAATGAATTCCGGTCCTTCTTCCCAGAGAATAAAGTTGAGTATTTCGTATCTTATTACGACTACTACCAACCAGAGGCCTATGTCCCAAGTTCAGACACTTTTATCGAAAAGGACTCATCGGTAAATGATGAAATAGATCGATTAAGGCATTCAGCTACATCAGCACTACTAACGCGAAGAGACACGATTGTAGTTGCCTCTGTTTCCTGTATTTATGGACTGGGTTCACCTGCTCAGTATGAAGGTCAACTATTGGTGTTGCGCACTGAGAATGAAATCAACCAACGCGAAGCACTGAGTCGTCTAATAGACATGCAGTACGAGCGAAATGACATGGCACTGAGTCGTGGCAAATTTCGAGTTAAAGGGGACACAATTGAAATTCACCCAGCGTATGAAGAAACCATATTCAAGGTGTCTTTATTCGGAGATGAAATCGAAAAGATCACTGAAGTCGACCCCATCACGGGAGACCATATAAAGGAGCTGGATGAATTGATTATATTTCCGGCAACTCACTACATGGCAGACACTGCAGTAATGAATCGTGCTATCAAAGGCATAGAGACAGAACTGCAACGATCCTTAAACACATTCGAGAAGGAAAACAAACTCCTAGAGTCTCAACGTCTACGGATGAGAACCGAGTATGACCTAGAAATGATGTCCGAGCTTGGATTTTGTAGCGGTATCGAAAACTACAGTGCACATATAGACGGCAGATCACCAGGTGAAAGACCCTTCACCCTGCTTGACTATTTCCCAGAAGACTTCCTTGTAGTCCTTGATGAATCACATGTGGCCATCCCACAACTCCACGGACAACATGAAGGAGACAGAAGTCGAAAACTAACTCTTATCGAGCATGGATTCAGACTCCCCTCAGCGGCAGACAACAGACCTCTTAGGTTTGACGAGTTCATAAACAGAGTAGGACAAGTAGTTTTAGTGTCAGCGACTCCGGGGAATTGGGAGAAAGAAAACAGTACAAGAATTGTCGAACAGATAGTCCGCCCGACAGGACTCATAGATCCAGAAGTTGTTGTACGACCCACAGAAGGTCAGATTGACGATCTTCTTGAAATGATTTCAACACGAGTCGACTCAGAGCAACGTGTGCTGGTGACAACGCTTACGAAAAAAATGGCAGAAGACTTAACAGATTACTTGTTGGAACGGGGTGTAAGGGTTAGGTACCTACATTCAGACATTGACACAATCGAAAGAATCGAAATACTCCGTGACCTACGACTAGGTGAGTTTGATGTACTAGTTGGCATAAACCTCTTGAGAGAAGGTCTTGACTTGCCTGAAGTATCACTTGTCGCAATTTTAGACGCCGACAAGGAAGGGTTTTTAAGAAGCGAGACTTCACTAATACAGACGATTGGACGTGCGGCTCGCAACGTTGATGGACAAGTAGTTATGTATGCCGACAAGGTAACCGGTTCAATGAAAAGAGCGCTGAATGAGACAAAGCGAAGACGGGAGCTACAGACCAAATACAACGAAGAAAATGGAATAGACCCCCAGACTATTAGAAAAGCAGTAAGCGACATCCTGGAGATGGTTAGACCTGGAGCTGTTTCGAGTAAAGCAAAGAACAAAAAAAGAAACGCCGTAAAACTCGCTGAGGAACTTTCTGACATGCCACGAGAGGATCTAAAACGTCTAGTCCACACCCTTGAAGAAGAAATGAGCGAAGCGGCTGAAGAACTTCAATTTGAGTACGCTGCGAGGCTCAGAGACGAAATAAAAGAATTAAAACGCGAAATTCGTGATATGCCAGAAAAAGTTTAAACAAAAATCAAATGTGAAGTGTCTTCCATATGTCTAGGATCGTTGAATGCCAGAAAGGTTAGTAATTCAAGGAGCTAGGGAACACAACTTGCAATCTGTTGACCTTGACCTCCCACGAGAAAAACTCATAGTTTTCACAGGTATTTCAGGATCCGGTAAATCATCCTTAGCTTTCGACACCATTTACGCAGAAGGACAAAGACGGTACGTCGAATCTTTATCCGCTTATGCTCGTCAATTCTTAGGTCAGATGGACAAGCCGGATGTTGACTTTATTGAAGGATTGTCTCCAGCAATTTCTATTGACCAAAAAAGCTCTTCTAGAAACCCACGATCAACCGTTGGAACAGTCACTGAGGTATACGACTATTTAAGACTGCTTTTCGCTCGTATAGGTGTCCCACATGACCCTGAAACAGGGGAGAAATTGACAAGGCAAACACCCCAGCAAATAGTGGATCGAATAATGGATTTAGAGGACGACACCAGGTTCCAGGTATTAGCGCCAGTTGTCAGAGGTAGAAAAGGTACTTACGAAGCCCTCCTTGACGATTTAGCAACACAAGGATTCAGTCGAGTGCTTATCGATGGAGAAATTCATGAATTTGGTGAATCAACAGATTTAGCTCGATATGAACAGCACACAATAAAAGTAGTAGTTGACCGGTTAGTGATGAAGAAAGGAATTGAGAGACGGTTAACAGAGTCCATGGAAACTGCATTGTCTCTAAGTGAAGGTGTCGCAGAGATAGAGATAGTCGCTCGGGAAGATGCTAAGGAAAATGAACTGATTGTATTCAGTCAACACTTGTCGCGCCCCAGTGACGGAAAGTCATTCGAAGATCTCGCTCCTCGAAATTTTTCTTTCAACAGCCCGTACGGCGCATGTTCATATTGTGACGGCTTAGGAACAGTCTATGAAGTGGATCCTCAATTAGTGGTTCCCAATCCAGAACTAACCCTCGCAGAAGGAGCCATTGCACCATGGTCTGGCGGCAGGAGTCGATATTTCAAAAGACTTATTGAAGCAGTCGCTGGGCACGAAGGAATCGACCTAGAAACCCCATGGGAAAAACTATCCAAAAAACATCAAAAAATTTTACTGGATAAAGGATTAAAGGAAAGAGTCAAAGTCAGATACCACAACCGATTCGGCAGGGCTCGAGTGCACAATGCGCGATTCGAGGGAGCGATCCCTTACCTGAGACGACGACACCAAGAGGCAGAAAGTGACACTCAACGAGAACAGATTGAAGGCTACATGAGACAAGTCGACTGTCATGAATGTGGGGGAGCGAGGCTCAATCCTCTTTCCCTTGCAGTGACAGTCGACAAACATTCGTTGGATGACATTTGCCGTCTTTCTATAGATAAAGCTTTTGAAGTTCTTTCAAATCTAAAACTGAACGACAGGGAGGAAATGATCGCTGAGCAGGTTGTGAAAGAAATTAACTCACGGCTCCGTTTCTTGCTTGATGTAGGACTTGAATATCTGACGTTGTCTCGATCTGCCGCAACATTAGCCGGAGGTGAGGCACAACGAATCAGACTTGCTTCTCAAATTGGAAGTGGATTAGTCGGAGTGCTTTACGTTTTAGATGAGCCTTCCATAGGTTTACATCAAAGAGACAATCAACGTTTGATCGAAACTTTGTCTCACTTAAGAGATATTGGCAACACCGTAATTGTTGTTGAACACGACGAAGAAACCATTCGCGCTGCTGATCATGTCGTTGATATAGGTCCAGGTGCGGGCGAACACGGAGGAGATATTGTTTATACAGGCAATGTAAAAGGCCTCGTCGGATGCAAGAAGTCACTAACTGGACAGTACCTATCAGGGAGCAAGCTTTTACCGATTCCAAAGCAACGCCGCGAAACAAACGGCTCTTTCATCAGTATTTTAGGAGCACGCGAAAATAACTTAAAAAATATCGATATCGATTTTCCACTTGGTTGTTTTGTCGCAGTAACTGGAGTTTCAGGGTCAGGCAAGTCAACTCTGGTTAACGAAATACTGTTAAAAGGATTAATGCAGTCAATATACAAATCTAAAACACCACCAGGACTACACAAAGCAATAAAAGGAGCCGATCAAGTAGACAAAGTCATAAATATAGACCAAGCACCAATTGGCAGAACCCCCCGATCAAACGCGGCTACTTACACAGGCGTATTCGACCACATACGGAAATTATTCGCAAAAACTGAAGAATCGCGTCTTCGAGGATATCAACCGGGGAGATTCAGCTTCAACGTTAAAGGAGGACGCTGCGAAGCTTGTTCCGGTGATGGAACATTACGTATAGAAATGCATTTCCTGCCAGATGTCTATGTTCCATGCGAAGTGTGTCTAGGCAAAAGGTACAATCGGGACACTCTTGAAATAATGTACCGGGGCAAAAACATTGCTGATGTTCTAGAAATGCCATGCGAAGAGGCTCTAACTTTTTTCGAAAAGCAACCGTCAATCACACGTCACATGCAAACTCTGGTAGATGTTGGACTTGGATATATAAGACTAGGCCAATCCGCTCCTACTCTGTCCGGAGGCGAGGCACAAAGAGTCAAACTCGCAACTGAACTAGCAAAGAGACCCACAGGACACACCCTTTACCTCTTGGATGAACCGACGACAGGATTGCATTTTGAAGACGTAAGGAAACTGTTAAACGTGCTAACGCGCCTGGTTGACAATGGAAATACTGTAATAGTGATTGAGCACAATTTAGATGTAGTGAAAACAGCCGACTGGATTATTGACTTAGGCCCTGAAGGGGGAGAAGGCGGAGGGGAGATCGTAGCAAGCGACACGCCGGAAAATATTACAAAACTCAAAACTAGTCACACAGGAAAATTTCTCAAACCGCTTCTTACCTAGAGATACATGGGGTCAAGGTTAGAAAAGAGCCGTTACGCCCTTTATTCTGAAAGAGTGCTAAAACAACCAGAGCAAGGAACAATTCCTACCAAACCAGGGTCATACCAGTTTTTCGACGATACAGGAACAATCATTTATGTAGGAAAGGCCAAAAATCTCCGTAGCCGCGTGAACAGTTATTTTGGAAATAAAAAAACCATGGCTTTGCGAACACAGAGAATGATGGAAGAGGCATCTCATCTTGAATGGATACAGGTTCGGAATGAACTTGAAGCGTTAATGCTTGAATTCAGTCTGATTAAAGAACACAAACCCCGATTTAATATCGACCTGAAAGATAATAAAAGCTATCCCTATCTGTCAGTGACGCTTAATGAGGAATGGCCACGACCAACTATCACTCGCGGGAAACGTAAGAAAGGTGTTAGATATTTCGGCCCTTATGGGAATGTGAAAGCTATACGTGAAACTTTAGATCTGCTGATTAAAAGCTTTCCTCTCCGGACATGCTCAAATACGAAATTCAACGAGCATGAGAAAACTGGCAAGCCCTGTCTGTTGTTTCACATTGAAAAATGTTCGGCACCTTGTGTAGGGGAAATAGTGAAGGAAGATTATGACGACTTGGTGGATGATCTTTTAAGTTTTCTAGACGGAAACAGCAAGTCTATTGTTGATGAGTTGCGTGCAGAAATGTCGATCTGGGCGGGTAATCAGGAGTATGAAAATGCCGCGCGTAGTCGTGACAAGATACGCAATATTGAAAAAGTACTTGAACGACAACAAATGGTTCTTAACGAAACGGAAAACATTGATGTTTTCGGATTTTCCGCTGACGAAATCGAAGCCTCTGTGCAAGTTTTCTACATTAGGAAAGGGCGTGTTGTGGGACGTAAAGGATACGTCGTAGATCGAGTTGACGGGATAGAAAATTCAGAACTACTTAAGCATTTACTCGTAGAGCATTACAATTCTGATCCGCCAAGAGGAGTACCACGCCAAATATTAACTGAAGTGATCCCAGAGGACATGAAGTTGATGGAGAGATGGTTGAGTGAAGAAAGAGATTCAATAGTAGAAATACGCGTCCCGAAGCGTGGTGAAAAAAAATCTTTACTTGAAACAGTCGTCAACAATGCAAACGAGGAGTTGATACGCCACCGACTTAAACGAGCAAAAGACCACAATGCGCGGTCAAAAGCAATTAACGAACTTCAAGAAGCACTAGGGATGAGAAGCGCTCCATTGCGAATTGAATGTTACGACATGAGCCATCTGCAAGGAACAGATTACGTTGGTTCTATGGTCGTGATGGAAGACGGTCTATTAAAAAAGAGTGATTACAGACGCTTCCGTGTCAACAGTTTTCAAGGCAACGACGATTATGCAGCAATGAAAGAAGTGATTTCCCGACGTTTAGCCGCTTACCTGAAAGAAAGTAAAGACACTGTAGAGGGGGGAAGCAAGAAGTTTGCATACCCGCCTCAGTTGCTATTAGTGGATGGGGGCAAAGGTCAACTTTCGGTAGCTGAGGCCGTAGTATCCGAACTTGGCTTATCTGACCTTATTTTTGTCGCATCACTTGCCAAGCAGTTTGAAGAGGTTTTTATCTCGGGTCGTAGAGACCCCGTAGTCATTCCGCGAAATTCTGAAGCGTTGTATATGTTGCAACGCCTTAGAGATGAATCTCACAGATTCGCAGTTGAGTACCATCGGAAACTTAGAGGGAAGCGTATGACCGAATCAGTTTTAGATGGGATTCCAGGTTTAGGGGAAAAGCGTAAAAATAGACTACTTGAAGAATACGGAAGCTTGAAGAAAGTAAAGGAAAGCACTTTCAAAGAACTGAACGAAATAAAATGGTTGCCCGAAAATGTCGCTAGTGAAGTTGCAAAAAAATTAGACCTAGACCTCAACTGACTGTTATTGAAGCCATGGAAAAAATAGCCGCAAGAACACCGAAAACCTGTGTGCGGGTCATTTTCTCCTTAATCAGGAAATGAGCTAGAACTACGGTAATAGCCGGATAAAGAGCGCTTAAAAGCGAAGTTATGCTGAGAAGTCCTCTATTGACAGCTAGTAGAAAACAGGTGCTAGCGCAAGCGTTGCTTAAACCGGAACCAACAATAAAGGGGAAAGCTTGTTTAGAGGGCTTTGCTTTGTCGCTAATTAAACACAAAATGAGCAAAAGAATGAGAAGTGGGAAAAGTCGACTCGCGACGGCACCCCATGGTTCTGTTTCGTTGGATGTATTTTCAATAACGATGTAGAAGCCCCCGAAACCTAGTCCGGCTAGAATTCCATCCCTTAAACCAGCAATTGGGCCTTTAAACGTCTGCAGTGAGACGCCAGAAGCGAGAGCTATTGAAATAAGACCAACGAGAATTCCCACTATCTGGAGAGCAGACAGGGAGTCGCCACCAACAAGACCCCATAAGACAGGAAACAATGCTCCAGCAACTCCAGAAACAGGTATAACAGTCACATAGGCTGCTTTTTTCATTCCAGCGTACAGAAAGGCTGCTCCTGACATTCCGAAAAGCCCAGCAAGGCCACCTATCAGGAAGTCACGCCATGTAAAAGTGTCCGCTATGGAAAAGGCTAAAGGGACCACTACGAACAAGCCAATGAATATGTCGAGAGTCAAGGTGGGTATCAGCGAGCCGCGTCTGGAAGCTTGACCCGCGAAGAAACCTCCAAAACCCCAGAAGATACTTGGAAGAAAAGCGAAGAAAATGGCCACCTTCGGAGCATAAAGCGAGTTCAGCAATTCCACTCAAAATATGGAACGATCAGAGTATGGATCAAAAGAAAAACGCTTGGGAATCGAATGCAGAATGGTGGCAAAACTCTTTCACGAATGGTGCAAACGCTGAATACTCTGAACAACTTCTCCCTTTACTCGTTGAATTAATGAATGGGTTCCAGAAAGTTTTAGAAATCGGGACAGGTGAAGGGCAAATTGTTCGTGCTTTGAGCGAAACGTCGATTAATGCTGTTGGGATCGACCAGTCTGATAAACAGATCCGACATGGGAAGAAGACCGACCCTTCTTCTGTTTTAATCAGATCTTTAGCGGAACACCTGCCGTTTCGCGATTCTTTTTTTGATGCTGCAATTGCCTGTTTAGTGGTGGAACACATTGAACAATTCGAAGAATCTTTCCGTGAAGTTTCAAGAGTCGTTAAACGTGGAGGGAGATTTGTTCTAGCTATGAATCATCCTTTACTCCAATCGCCTGGCAGTTCTTGGGTCGAAGACTGGACTACCGACCCACCCGAAAAGTATTGGAGGGTCGGTTCGTATTTACGTGAGGAGACAAGCGAAGAACATTTCGGCGATGGTGTAAGCATCCCTTTTACACACCGTCCTTTAAGCAGGTATTTGAATGCTTTAAATGATTCCGGTTTTGTAACAACTCGAATGCTCGAACCACAACCATTTCCCATCCAGGAAGAAGATTTGAAGTGGAAAAATGAAATCGCTTTCATCCCTCGACTTCTACTGCTTGTTTGCGAAAAGTCCTCTGGAAGTAAGTGAACGCTGCAAGTAGTATTGACCTATGGCAGAATTATTGGTCATAGCAGGATTATCGGGGGCTGGCCGGTCTCATTTCGCGAGCAACCTCGAAGACCTCGGATGGTTCGTAATCGATCGGTTACCCGCGGAGATAATGGGTCGAGTCTCGGAATTGGCGAGTGTTACTGATTCAAGTTGGAATCGAGTCGCATTTATCGCCAAGGCCGACACAGCTGAAGGGGAGACCCTGGCTGCAGTTAGCGAACTTCGCGAAAAGAAAGAAACAGCAACCCTAGTCTTCTTGGACTGTTCCACGGAAACGCTTGTACGTCGTTACAAAGACAGCAGGCGACCTCATCCACTTTCAAATATTTCAACAATAGAGGAAGCTATAGAAGCAGAACGGGTAATGATGGCTTCCACACGCGCAGAGGCAGACCTGATATTAGACACTTCAGAATTGAGTGTGCACGATCTGCGTGAAACAGTTGCCCGTTTGTACGGGGCAGAAGGTGACCGCGGAATGCAAATATCTGTCTCCTCATTCGGATTCAAATATGGAGTCCCTCGTGATGTGGACATACAACTTGATTGCCGGTTCTTGCCCAATCCTCACTGGGTAGAGGAACTCAGGGAGAAAAATGGTTTGAGTAGTGATGTCCAGGATTATGTATTGAGCCAAGAAAGCTCAGAACCTTTCTTAAAAGATATTTCTTCTTTATTGAGTTATCTGATTCCAGCTTATGAAAATGAAGGAAAGTCATACTTGTCTGTAGCTTTTGGTTGCACAGGCGGCAAACATCGATCAGTTGCAATTGCAGAAGAGCTCGCGAGAATTCTCAAAAATCAAGAAATAGACATAGCTACTTTCCACCGCGATATAGATAGGTAAATGGAGCAAAAGCACCACATTAGGGTTTAGTTGAGGTAGTAATAATTGACGTGATCGAATATTCGAAGGAGAAATAAATGCCAATAAAGATCGGCATCAACGGTTTTGGACGTATTGGAAGAAACTTCTACCGCGCAGTTGCAAAACAGGGTGCTGATATGGAGATAGTGGCAGTTAACGATCTTGGTGACACCGCCACTATGGCTCACTTGCTTAAATACGATTCAGTACTTGGAAATCTTGACAATGAAATAAACGCTGCAGATGACGGCATTATGATCGATGGGCAACTGCTTCAGGTCCTTTCGGAACGAAACCCTCAAGACCTTCCATGGGGGGATTTAGGTGTAGACGTAGTGATAGAGTCCACAGGAATTTTCACAGATCGTGAAAAAGCCGCCATGCACCTAGAGGCAGGCGCTCCTTTAGTCATCGTCTCAGCTCCAGCTAATGGAGCTGATGCGACATTTGTTGTCGGAGTTAATGATTCTGACTTCAATAAAGCCGAACACACCGTGATATCCAATGCTAGTTGCACCACAAATTGTTTTGTTCCGATGGTCCAAGTCCTCGACGATGCCTTCGGTGTGGAAAAAGGACTAATGACCACAGTTCATGCTTACACAGGGGACCAGTCATTAGTGGATGGGCCACACAGCGATCTTCGCAGGGCTCGAGCTTCAGCTATAAACATTATTCCCACTTCAACAGGTGCAGCGCGTGCAACAGGTCTGGTTCTGCAAGCGATGAACGGGAAATTAGACGGCATTTCACTTCGGGTTCCCATTCCAGATGGTTCAATAACAGACTTCACGGCTTTGTTGAACAGTGCGCCGAGCGTTGATGAAATCAATGCTGTGTTTAAAAAAGCTTCTACTGAAGGAGCTTTAGCAAATGTGCTTGACTACAGCGACCGACCACTTGTCAGCTCAGACATCGTGGGTAATCCTGCGAGCTGTGTATTTGATTCTGGTTTGACAATGACCATGGACAATCTTGTGAAAATAAGCGGCTGGTATGACAACGAGTGGGGATACTCAAACAGGCTTGTGGATCTCGTCTCTATCACCACTTCTTGAATTAGCAGTTGAACGATTTGGAAACTCAAAAACTTCCCACTCTTGAAGATTTAGAGGTCGAACTAGAGGGGTTTGAAGCTAAAAGAATTCTTGTCAGATCTGATTTGAACGTTCCAATAACAGACGGCTCGATTGATGACGACCTAAGGATCAAAGGCAGTTTGAGCACCTTAGAGTGGCTAGTGGAAAGAAAGGCTTCTGTGGTTGTCTGCAGTCATTTGGGCAGGCCTGCGGGTCGGGAAGACGACAAGTATTCAATTGAGCCTGTGAAAGCAAAGCTCTTGGAAAGCCTGCCGAATTTAGAAGTATTAGAAAATCTTCGATTCAACCCTGGGGAAAAAGCTAACGAAGAATCTTTCGTCGAGTATTTAATTTCAGGAGCTGGTGGGGAACCTTTCGATGGATATGTGAACGATGCTTTCGGTGCATCACATCGCGAACATGCGTCAATTGTGGGACCGCCGAAACACCTTCCATCTGCAGCGGGGTCTTTGTTGCTTAAAGAAGTTGACGTTGTTCAAAAGATTCTGGATAAACCAAAGCGACCTTTTCTAATGGTTCTAGGCGGAGCGAAAGTTAGCGACAAATTAGCCTTAATCGAAAAGATGGGGGACTCTGTTGACGAGATGGTCATCGGCG
>JASMLT010000073.1 GCA_030748555.1 Acidimicrobiales bacterium | reverse complement strand
TATGTTGTTAACTGAATGAGTCGTAAAGAGATTAGATTGTTCTGCCGCATTAAATAAATTCATGTCTAGACCCAAAACAATATCAGCTTTTGTATTAGATCTCTCTAAAATTACTTTATTTAGTAAAGTAGATGCACTATCAACAGCAATTAAATCTAAATCAATTTGATAAGTTTCTTCAAATTTTTTTTCAATTATAGGACCAGGTCCCCAATCAGATACAAAAGAGTCGTAAGTATAGATTGTAAGTTTTTCAGCTTTAAGACCAGTAGTTAAAAGCAAAATCGTGGTAGTAATAATATAACGCATTTTCCTCCGCTGGCATTATCCAGATCAGGTTTAAAGGGTATAAATCTCAGCATTTAAGCACCCCTATGTTGAATATAAGTATATTAATTTAAAAATTCAAACTAAATAATTGTTTTTCAAAATTTTATGAATATAACAAGATTTTTCGGGGAGTAGCGCAGCCTGGTAGCGCACCTGGTTTGGGACGAGGG
>JASMLT010000072.1 GCA_030748555.1 Acidimicrobiales bacterium | reverse complement strand
CGTCGGGAACGTGCGGCGTAGACGCCGCCTTGTTCCGTCCGTTGTGGGCAACGAGACCATCGCCACCCACCTGCGTCGTTTCTTGTCGTAGAAGATCGAGCCGTCTCCAAGACGTCTCGCTGTGCGTCGTGCCATCTGTCCAGTCCTTTTCGTCTTGTGGGCCTGCTCGCCAATTGCTCGCCACTTGGACGTCCAACCCGCCTACGGCACCATGTAGGTGCCTGACGGGTTGTCCGCCCGAAAAGAACCTCTGAACTGGACAAACAGAGGAGATTACTGGAAAGCGATGTGGCGCAGCCTGGCAGCGCACCTGCTTTGGGAGCAGGGGGTCGGGAGTTCAAATCTCCCCATCCCGACCACTCTGACCACCACACCTGACTCGTCGCTGATGCGTTCCAAGGATCCACCGATGGGTTCCCCGAGGATCATGGTTTCCGCTGTATGGCCCGCTAACACGTACACGTAGTCGGCACCGGCCGTACCTGGCCCACTGCACCAAACGGTGGTGATCACTTCTGGCCCTGGTGATTCAGCGACAACTCGAACTCTCACTG
>JASMLT010000071.1 GCA_030748555.1 Acidimicrobiales bacterium | reverse complement strand
TTACGAATCCAGTCCAGTATTTCTTCATCAGAATTCACCTCCGGGCCGGGCGAAAGCTCTCTGCCGCTTATGTGTTCAAATGCAGCCTGTCCCAGGATCTTCCGTGCAACTCTGACGGCATCCACCCAGTCACGGCGATCTTCTTCTGTGCCCAGATAATTGAATTTGATTAGTGGCTTTCGAGCAGGATCGTTTGCAGCAATGCGCACAGAGCCCCGCGATCGTGCATGCATTGGGCCAACATGAACTTGGAATCCGTGCCTTGTGTCAGCGACGGTGCCGTCATACCTCACAGCCAACGGAAGGAAATGGATCATCACATCCGGATAGCTCGCTTCCTCAGTTGCCCTGACAAAACCCCCTGCTTCAAAATGGTTAGTTGCCGCTGGACCGCGCCTGAACAGCCATTGAAGGCCGATCCATGGTCGTCTCCATGCCGCTAGGTTCGGCTGTTGAGTGATCGGTTTCATCGACGAGTGTTGGATATACACCTCCAAGTGGTCTTGAAGATTCTCGCCGACACCAGGTAAATGATTGATGACCCGTACACCCGTCGACTCCAACACTGAGCTCGGTCCGATTCCGCTCA
>JASMLT010000070.1 GCA_030748555.1 Acidimicrobiales bacterium | reverse complement strand
ATTGACACTAATGCTTTTGATAAAGAAATGGAAAAAAGCAAGGAGATGGCTCGAGCTAGCTGGAAAGGATCAGGAGATAAATCTTTAGAGGAGAAATGGTTTAAAGTTAGCGAAGAGATTAACCCTACAGAATTTTTAGGTTACGAGCTTGATAAAGCTGAAGGAGTTGTTCTTAAAATATCAAAGGGCAAAGATTTTGTTAATGAAGCAAAGACAGGTGATGAAGTAGAAATAGTAACCAACCAAACACCGTTTTACGCAGAGTCCGGAGGTCAGGTTGGTGATCAAGGAATAATTTACTCTAATAACTGCAAAGTTGTTGTTAAAGATACTAAAAAAAAGATGGGTGATTTATATGTTCATTTAGGAAAGATAGACAAAGGCTCTATAAAAATTAATCAAAGCGTTAATCTAGAAATCAATGTGGATAGACGGAACAGCACAAGAGCTTATCACTCGGCAACACACTTGCTACATGAAGCTCTAAGAAGAACTTTAGGCAAACATGTTACCCAAAAAGGATCTTTGGTAAGTCCAGAAAAACTTAGATTTGATTTTAGTCATAATAAACCAATTGAAAACAAAGAAATT
>JASMLT010000006.1 GCA_030748555.1 Acidimicrobiales bacterium | reverse complement strand
GACGGGCATTAGAAAATATTTTTCTTAGCTACAAGGAAAAAAACAATAATCTTCGACTCGCCGGTTTCGTCGCTGCTTCAGGTTCGGCGGGGACATTAGGTGCCGGTGAACGTTTAAAGGAAAATCACGGAGCAAAAATTGTGGCTGTTGAGGCTCTTGAATGTCCAACGATGCTCTATAACGGTTTCGGTGAACATAACATTCAAGGGATAGGTGACAAGCACATACCACTTATCCACAATGTGACCAATACAGATGCGATCGTGGCGATTAGCGACAAAGCTACCGATAGCTTGAATCTTGTTTTCACATCCGAAGAAGGTAAATCTTTTCTGGTTGAAGAATTAGGAGCCTCTCCGGAGATGGTCGATCAACTTCGTCATTTTGGCTTTTCTTCTACTTGTAATTTGTTGGCAGCAATTAAAATGGCGAAAACTCTAGATCTGGGGCCGGATGACATGATTGTTACAGTTGCTACAGATGGATCTGAACTCTATGAGAGTGAGAAAACTCATCTTCTCGAAAACGAATTCCCGAAGGGCTTCAGCTCAGAAGCTGCAAGTCTGATAGTAAATGAACATCTTCTCAACGCTGATACAAGCAATGTTGAACTCTTAGATGATGTCGGACGTAATCGAATATTTAATCTTGGCTACTACACATGGGTCGAGCAACAAGGTATTGAATTTTCTGACTTTGAGATAAGAAGAAATCAACAATTTTGGAAACATATACAGAAATTAGCTCCGGTGTGGGATGATTTGATCAATGAATTCAACGCTCATACAGGACTAATCAAAGCGAAGTGAACTTTTTAGACCAAAATTCCGGTTGGCTAGGCTTGCCTCCTGAATCAAGTTGGGAAGTAAAAAATGACATTTCGGATTCAAATCCATTTGTCGAGTATCGAAAGCTATTGTGGTCTTACCATTTAGCGATCACAAAGGGAATGAGTGATCAAGACTTCCTAACCGTTGTAAGGAATTTAGATGAAGCAGTAAGCGAAATAGCAACAATTGGTTTTCAAGAAACCCCTCTTGTTCTCTTAAGCGAACTTTCTGAGGCCATTGGACAAAATGGTGGAGTTTGGGCAAAAAATGAGACCGTTAATGTGTCGGGCAGCCATAAAGCTCGCCATCTTTTCGGTCTAGCTATACGCCTTGAAATCGAAGAAATCTCAAAAAATAAACCTCTAACGATTGCATCCTGTGGGAATGCTGCTCTGGCTGCTTCTGTAATTGCTAAAGCAGCAAAAAGAACTCTGACTGTAAATGTGCCCACTTGGGCAGAACCATCCCTCTTAGATGAACTCTCAGACAATGGTGCTCAAATTCAGATTTGTGAAAGAAGAAGTGACGAGTCAGGAGATCCGTGCATGTTGAGGTTTCGGGAACTGCTTGAAGAAGGAGCACTGCCATTTGGCTGTCAGGGAACAGAAAATATTTGGACTATTGATGGCGGTAAAACACTAGGTTTTGAAATGTCAACACAGTTAAGCAGATACGGCTTAGAGCCAGACAGACTCCTCGTGCAAGTGGGTGGAGGAGCACTTGCGAGTAGCACCATGCAAGCTCTAACTGATGCTAAAGATCTTGGAATCTTAAAAAATAGACCTTCTCTCAATACTGTTCAGGCGACCGGTTGTTCACCTCTTTCAATTGCTTATAACCGAATAGCTGATAGCGACAACCCTTTAGAATCACTTTCCGAAGCCATCTCAATACCACTTAAATTTATGGAACCATGGGGAAGTCCTTCATCTGCTGCCACTGGGATACTTGATGACGTCACCTATGACTGGCTTCCTTTAGTTTGGGACATGCTCTTCGGGGACAGTGCTGGAGGCCCGCTAATTGCAAGTGAAGAAAAAATCCTTTTAGCAAAAAAACTTGTTGCTGATCATACGGATATTTCCGCTAGCGCTACTGGAACTGCTGGACTTGCAGGTCTACTTGCCGCAAAAGAAGACGGTTGTATAAATTCTGATGACTCGGTGATCATCCTGCTGACAGGTGTAGATAGAGACTTTTAAAAGTTCATATGGAGGTCACTTGGAGAGATATCCGAGACGCCCCATTATCCATAGCTGTTTTTACCAGTTCCGAAACCAGTTCGAAGACTGTTTCTTGTTCTCCTATTACTGTTGTGCCGAATGGTCCTATCTCGACATCAAGGCCTGACTGTTTGGCCACAGCAATAGTCTCTTTCACATGAGGCCCGGGTTCCCCTTCCATGAATGGTTCAATTGTGAATTCAGCCTTTGCTTTTTCTGAACCCAAATTATTTCCCCTGGAAATCAAAATTGCTGATTTCGCGAAGTTGATCGGCAAGCGATTCAACTGCTGATTCGAAAAGTTCTTTGCCTAATTCAGGATTTGCATCTGTGGGGTCGCCTATGAGACCTTCACTCCCAAAATCTCTACTCGTCCATCCGAATTGGACTTTGCCTCCAAATTTCACCCATTCATTCTCTGCCATCCACTCGGGTACGCGACGAACAGCTTTTTCCATTTGAACTTCTCCTGGTCGCAGATACGAAAAAACTGAAGTTTCATTCAACCCACCGTGAATACCCATGCCCATCTCCTCTTCGGTGCTTGTGCCCCCAGACGCTGGAGGGACAGAGGGGTGAATAAGAAATGTCAAAAGTCCGTGAGCAACTCGTATATCGCGACATGCTGTGATCAGAAGAGAGGTGTTTCCACCGTGACCGTTTAAAATAACCAACCTTCTTGCAGCAGTTGCAGAGACACATCTGGCTATGTCATCAAGAACACTGATCATCGTGGTTGTGCTGTATGAAAGAGTCCCTGGGGACCATGTGTGTTCATTTGATTTTGAAATCGACAATGTTGGAAGAACCCACAGATCTATCTCATCTCGTACAGAATCAAGAAGAGCACTGGAAGTTTCTTCTGCAATAACCGTGTCTACTGACATCGGCAAATGTGGTCCGTGCTGTTCAATTGCGCCAACGGGAAGCAGGATTACAGAATTATCGCTTATTTGCTCTGGGACATTCGGCCCAGTTATATCGGCAAGTCTTCCAGACATCCTTACAGGATAACCGAGTATCTCGCCTAACGCGATTGATCGGCTACTGTCACTTTTTTAACCGAGAGGCCCCGCCCATCTATCCATCTCTTTCATCTCAATTCCTGCTTGTTCCAGCGCTCTTTTGGCAGTATGTGAAATTACTTCATCAAGATCTTTATGTTTGTTGTAAAAAGCTGGCACTGGAGGGAAAATTACCCCTCCAGTTTCTGCGACTTGTTGCATTAAACGTAAATGCCCTAAGTGAAAGGGGGTTTCCCTCACCATTAAGACCAGAGGTCTTTTTTCTTTGAGGGTCACATCCGCTGTTCTTGTAAGCAAGTCAGAGCTATACGAGTTTGCTACTGCCGACAGAGTTCTTATTGAACACGGGGCGATAATCATTCCGTCACATGGAAATGTTCCGCTGGCAGGTCCTGCTGAAATATCTTTGATCGGATACGAGTGGTCAGCAAGTTTTTCGACTGCACCTGCTGAAAAATCGGTTTCCATACCTATTGTCTGTTTCGCTGCATTCGTCAATATCAAATGAGTTTCCACTTCTTCGATGTCACGCAATATTTCAAGAATGCGAATTCCGTATATGACTCCGCTGGCTCCACTTATCCCGACAACCAGCCGACGAAAACCATCTTTCATTAGCTAATTTCTCCTCTTGGTTACTTGCAAATAAATTTTTAGCATGAGTTTTGAACTGTAGTCCGACCACCGGACATAAGCACCTTTGTGTCCTGTAGATAACATCAAACTATGGACCTTGATCTAATGGCTCAAAAATACATTGACGATGGCTATCTAATTGTTCAAGAAATTATTGACCAAACGACTGTAGAAAATATTCAATCAGAAATTCCCAAGTTTCTAGATGGGACCTATCCCGTTAATAACCCCTCTGGAAACAAAGAGTCTGGGCTCCTGGCTGTTCATTTCCCTCACTGGGTTTCACGTCCAATTTTTGAGACTCTGGACCATCCCAAGATCAAAGAGATTCTTCAGGTAATCGTAGGAGCTCATATCCCCCACTGGGATGGCAGGGTCAAATGCATGCAGTCCATGCTTTTTCTCAAACCTCCTGGCTTCCCAGGCCAAGCCTGGCATCAAGACGAACGTTTTATTGCCACTAGAGACCGTTCTCTTGTTGGTGTCTGGATTGCATTAGACGACGCAACCCTAGATAACGGCTGTTTAAGGGTCATACCGGGAAGCCACAAAATGGGGCAGCTTTGGCCGACCAGACCACATAATGAAAATGAAGAATTTGACCCTTCAGACGAAAGCTACGGTTTTAACTCGGATGAGGAGGAAATCGTTGAACTAAAAGCTGGGTCAGCTGTTTTTTTTAATGGCTATTTATTGCATCGATCTCTTAGAAACCTTAGTGATACAAGTAGGAGGGCGCTAGTGCACCACTATATGAATGCATGGTCTAACCTGCCTTGGCAAATCGGTGCAGACAGGCTAGTGGATGCCGCCACGCACGATCATCGAATGATCGTGCCGGTTGCAGGTGACGACCCGTACCCCGAAAGGGGGATCGAAGCAAGCCCGAATGAAGTGTTTCTTCGCCCATGGGGAGATGAAATGGAATGGGGTGATTGGGATGCTTAAAATTCTTCATAATGCTCGGTTAGAAGATGGCAGGCTAGTGGACCTCCACATAAATGATGGCCGCATAGAAGCCATCACAGAGTTGCACAAACTCTCTCCACCATCTGAAAATGGTACGGATCTAAATGGATGGCTTGTGATGCCGAGTATGGCTGAGCCACATGCGCACCTTGACAAAGCACTAACAGCTGAAAGTGTTCCCAACCCCGCAGGTGATTTATCGGGTGCCATTGAAGCTTGGATCTCTGCAACCGCTCGTGGAGAAATAACTTATGAGGACACTGTCAACCGCGCTGTAGAGGCAATGCGGCTCCTAGTCTCAAGAGGCGTTACAGCAGTTAGGACTCATGTAAATGTTGTATCAGGTTCTCGCGCCTTAGAAGCAGTTCGCGAAGCCAGGAGACTTGTTGAAGGCCTCATCGATGTTCAAATAGTTGCCTTGACAATAAACCCCATGACTGGCTCCGAAGGAACAGACAATCGAAAAGCTTTAGAGTTAGCAATAGAAACCGGAGTGGACCTGGTCGGAGGCTGCCCTCACCTTGACCCCAACCCTTCCGTTTTGATTAAAGACGCATTAGATGTAGCCGAAGATGCAGGTATAGGAATTGACTTGCATGTAGATGAAATGCTTGATGAATCAGTCTTGACGCTTCACGACTTAGCGAAACAGGTGATGGATCGGGGTTTTGGAAACTCTGTTACAGCAAGCCACTGTGTCACTTTGGGAATGCAAAGTCTAAAAAAGCAAAAAGAGGTTGCGACTGATGTTGCAAAAGCTAATATCGCTGTTTTACCGCTTCCGCAAACAAACCTTTTTCTCCAAGGAAGAGAAATACCTACTGCTACACCTCGTGCTCTTACCGCAATTAAGAGCCTTAAAGATGCAGGAGTTCTAGTTGCAGCTGGAGGTGACAACGTTCAAGACCCGTTCAATCTAGTAGGTCGCAGTGACCCACTTGAAACTGCTTCACTTTTGGTCTTGGCCGCACATGAGATGCCAAAAAGTGCCTACGAAATGGTGAGTGTAAACGCCAGAAAAGCTATGGGACTCGACAAGGCCGACGTGTCATCTGGGTCTTTAGCCGACTTTGTCGCTATAGATGCACCCTCACTTCGGGGAGCGATTGCTGATGCACCGATGTCCAGGAAAGTTTTTAAAAGTGGAGTTCTGATCTCTTCCTCTCAACAGACCACTCAAATAAGTCCAGAAGGACTTTAAGCACGAACTTCACCTAAACTTGAACGATGACGGAAATAAAGGATTTACGCGATTTCATATCGGCCCTGAACTCTGCCGGCCAACTGGTTAAAGTCAACAATCCAGTTTCAATTGAATATGAATTGGCGGATGTAGGAGCAAGCATTGTTCGTGAAGGCAAAGGTGCTTGTCTTTTCGAAAATGTTACTGATAGCCCTTGGCCGGTCTTTTGCGGAGGTGTGGCGTCTCACAGCAGAGCTGCTGTAGCTCTGAATTGTGACCCGTCTGAAGTTGCCGACACTATGGAAAAAGCGCTTGATGTTTCAAATGGTGTAGCTCCAGTAAGAACTGAAAAGGCAGCTTGGCATGACCACAACCTTTCAGGAAGTGAGATTGATCTTGGCAATTTGCCGATTCTGACTCATTCGAGGGGTGACAGCGGACCTTTCATAACGGGTGCTGTGACAGTTTCCAAGGATCCTGTTTCTGGTAGAGGAAATCTCAGTTACAACCGGATGTCTAAACTTGATAAAAATATTCTCGGATTTAATGTGAATGAGTGGAGAGATGTAGGCACTTTTTGGAAGTCTCGAGAAAATCCAGACGATCCCTTTCCTATAGCTCTTGCCATGGGTTTAGATCCTTCCATCATGATCGCAGCTGGAGTTAAAACACACGTAGATGAGCTTTTTATTGCAGGTGCGATTCGAGGTAGCGGTATAGAAGTCTGTAAGGGACTTACTGTAGATATAGATGTCCCTGCTGCAGCTGAAGTAGTAATTGAAGGTTTTCTACACCCTGCAAAACGGGCGCCGGAAGGACCTTTGGCGGAGTTCCATGGATACCATGGGGAGGCTTGGAACAGCCCGACTCTTGAGGTTTCGTCTATTTCTTGGCGTGACAACCCTATTTTTCAAACGATTATTCCTGGTTGGTATGAACATATCTACATAGGCAACATTTTGCCTAGAGAGCCCCTGTTGAAAAGTTACGTAAGACATTTGGATCCTTCTGCGGAGGTTTACATCCCTCCTTATGGAAATGGGTTTTTAGCAGTCATCCAGATAGATCGAGATAATCCAGGCACTGCAAAAAATCTTGCCTTTGCTGCGATGGCAGCTCATATCAATATTCGAAACGTCGTTGTTGTGGATAGGGATATTGATATTTTCCAGCCATCAGAGTTGCATTGGGCCATTACTAATCGGGTCAGTTGGCAAGAAGATGTTTTTTCTATTCCCTTTGCTCAAGGGCATGAAATGGATCCAACAGCCGATAATCGTGGCATAAGTACGAAGGTTGGCATTGATGCAACTTATAAGAGGGAGCGACGTGAGTACGGCTCTCGAGTTGCCTATCCGACCGTTAACCTCAATGACTACCTGAACTGAGGTTAAGTTTATTTAAACATTTTTGAAGTGCGTGAAATAACTTTTTCTGCTTCTTTAGGGCTCCCAATAGGTAATTGGAATTCATCTATACCGTTTTCGTTGATGAGATTTCTAAGTTCGTTAGAAGCTTCTGATGATGAGCCTGTTATTACGAACTGTTCAACCCATTCGCTGGGAACATGTTTGGCCGCATTCGGAGGACCTCCTTCGGAAAGTGCTTGTTTTATTTCAGTGTTTATTTCTTCAGTCAGTCCTATGTGTTCTTTCACCTCCTGCGGTGAATCGACGAGACGAAAACTCAATGCTGCACGCGCTTCTTCAAACTCTTTTTGAGAGGAAACAACCATAGTTGAGTAGACAATTTTGAATGGATCGCGTGCCGCTGAGTTACGTAGTGATTTGATGTGTCCTGGCAAGAAGTCTTTGTGTATGTAACTCAAATAAAAGCCGTCCCCTAGCTCGGCGCCTAATTGGGTCATGCGTTTACCACGACCAGCTAAAAAGATCTCTATGTTTTTGCGTCCGTAATTTAAAGAAGCTGACTTCAATGAGAATTCATTTCCTTCAAGATCTACTCTTTCTCCCGAAAAAAGACCTCTGAGAGCAACCACAGTTTCTGCAACAGTTGTTGCAGGTTTCGATCTTTCTATCCCCAGTGGATTGAGTGTTAGGCCTCCACCGGCTCCGATACCCACGAACGCTCTACCTTTACTTACTTCGTCCAAGCTTGCTATGGCGGCGGCTGTAATTCCTGGATGACGTACGTATGGGTTAGTTATTCCAGGACCGATAAGAATGTTTTCGGTGGCTGTCGCTATTGAAGTAAGTGTGACGAAAACGTCTCTCGTATGCAGTCCTTCGTCGTAGATCCAACATCGTCTGTACCCTAACTTTTCAGATAGTTGTGCTAGTTCAACTATCCTTTCAACTTTTGCTGTCGGCATCAGATTTACGCTGACAGGCAAATTCATTTTGCGGCCTTAAGCCGCTCTTGGTTGCGGATAGCCTGCCTCACCACATAGGCTGCATTTTTTCCGGAGATACCGACTATTCCTGCGCCTGGGTAAGTTGCAGCACCTGAAAGATAAAGACCATCGATTGAAGTTTTATAACGGGTCAGTTCTTTATTACGCCCGAAAAACGTACTCAATGGTGAGGTTCCAAAAGACGGTGTGTGGCCTTTATGCATAGAGAATTCATTTTCATAATTTTCGGGTGTCATTACCCGCCATTTTTCTACTTTTTCAATTCCTTCTGACTTCATAAATGAACCCCAAATATCTAGCCACCTTCTGGGTTCGTTGGAACTTTCCCATCCGCCTGGTGTGGAGTACGGAGTGAAAAGAACTTCAAGACTAAGGATGTGTCCCCCTGAAGCTGTCTTCAAAGTTGGATCGGGAACAGACGGAATGTCGATTAGCATTGTCGGTTTTGTCGCAACTTTTCCTAAAGGCCTTATCTCATGAGCTTGAACCAAATCCTGTGGCGAAGGGGAAATAATTGTTGTTTGGCCTAATGGGTCCAAACCGTTGTGTGTGGCACGGATCTTTTCTCCCCATGTTGGCTCTGGAAGTTCGTTTAGAACGGCATCTATTTTTGACTCATAGCCTTCAGGTACTGGCAATCGTCTCCACTTGTCAACCATTTTTCTTGCTTTTCTTGGTGTTTCTCCCACCCACTCAACAAAAACTCTTTTTGGATCACAGGCTGCGACAACTGTTCGTGTATTTATGATTTCTCCGTCTGCGAGTCGTACACCTTTGATTGCCCCATCTTCGATGATCACACTTTCAACTCTGGATCCGCAACGAACCTTGCCACCAGCTGCCTCAAATGAAGCTCTTGTCGAATCTGTTAGAGAACCACTCCCCCCTTGAGGTCTACCAACGCGATTAATATGCCTAGTCGCGTAGCCCAATGCAGCCATACCAGTGCCGGGTGTTTCTGGTGATAGTCCCCATACTGTGGGCCCCACCGAGATCGTAGGCATTATCAAATGCCAATCGCTGAAGTAACGACTGAGTAATTCCATTGCACTGCTGCGAGACCACCTGATGAGTCGACTCAGACCTTCACCTCTTTTTTGTAATGCTTTTGAAGCGAAGTTGAGGGCTGATGGTTGAGTTGCAGCCAAATCAAGAACTAATCTTGCTACTGGTAAGGCATCTTTCAAATATCTTTTATAGCCGTCAACTTGATCTGGGTGTGATTTAGCCAATCCAGAAAGAGTCTTATCGATATCAGAGTAAATCACCCAAGGTTCACTTTCGTCATGGAAAGCACAAACTGAGCTTGCTTCTGTTTCGACGTATTTCAATCCATAGTTGGCTAGATCAAGCTCTTCGATTATCGGCATTGCTCTAACCAGGTTGTGTTCACAATGACAAATGTTAAACCTTGCACCTAAATCGTCGACTGTTGATGCACATCCCCCCACAGAAGATCGCGCTTCAATAAGAACTGTGTCGATATCCAGACGGGCAAGATAAGCGGCGCAGACGAGGCCGTTATGTCCACCGCCTACAACTACTACCTCTGCTTCACTCACAGTTTTCCAAACTGCTCGCTAAAGAAGGAGGCAACACTAATCGATGACTCAATATATTTTTTCTTCTATTCAAACTTGGGTAGAACATCTTCAGCAAGCCTGTGCAGTTGCTCTGTTCCCGATTCGTAACTATCTCCGGGCATCATAGGGAAAAGCATTAAATTTTCTACTCCCAGTAAATCTCTGTACCACTCGATTTGCTCACCAACATCATCTGCTGAACCGACAATCCAAATCTTTTGTTCCAGCGACTCCTCCAAAGTGGGAATTAAACCAGCTTTTGAAGGTTTCCCATCTGGCCCCATATAACCCTTACTCCACCCATATGGTCCTAAAAATTTCCACATTTCGTCATGGCCGGGTCGTACTGACTCGATAGCTTCTTCATAAGTATCAGCTACGCAAACGCATCTAACCAGCATTCTTTTTTCACCAGATTCAAGTGACTGGTTTTGTGACTCTTCGTACAATTCTGCAAATCTGTCCCATTGGAGTTTAATAAAGTCAGGATGTGAATTCCAGAAAACGCCTCCCCAACCTTTTTTAGGCACAACTTCAAGAGTGGGCGGTGATGTGATTGCCTGCCAAGTCTCGTAAGGGTACAACGGACGTGGCACTAGTGTCAGTTCCTGAACGGTACCTCCCCTGTCTGGAATACCAGGTGGGGGAAAATCATAAACTTCACCATGGTAGGAAAAAAGTTCTTCGTTTAAAGCCAATTGAATGACATCCATTGCTTCTTCAAACTGTTTTCTATTGGAATCATCAGCTGCAGCTTGATCTGGATTATCAAAACTGCCAATCTTGCTTCCCAAAGTTTCAGCTTCTCGGGGCACTGTTCCTCGGCCGACACCCAAAATTCCCCTTCCACCTGAAATGTTGTGCAAAGTTGCAAAGTCCTCTGCTAGTCGAAGTGGGTGCCACTGTGGAACAATGTTAAAAGCCATCCCAATACGAATTTGCTCGGTTCTTTCAGCGATTATTGTTCCAAGAAGGATCCCGTTCGGCACGACTTCATAACCTTCATATTGGAAGTGGTGCTCAGTGAGCCAGAATGAATCGAATCCTAGTTTGTCAGATAAACACGCTGCGTCAATTATCTGCTCTGTTGCCTTCCACATCTGCTCGTTGGTGTATCGCCTATCGGTTGGGACTGGGAGACCTGGTCCAGCATCTTCCATCTCAACGCCACCAAAAAGAAAAACTCCTGTTCTCATAGTCATACTTTAGAAGATTTTGACGAAACTGGCTATAAAACAAATATTGCGTATTGCAAAAAGCGGATTTTTTCTTTGTAGCCTGCTTCATTAGTGTGTCAACATCCATATTATTGTTCGCCTTAAGAGATTTTCATTAAACCAGATAGGACCAAGTGAGATAAAGACTTGAATACAAATTTGAATACTTCTTCGTCGCTTTCATTTGATGACATAGGGATGATTTTCCCTGACGGGACAGAAGCGCTAAGAAATATCTCTTTTGAACTAAGCAAAGGGGAATTCGTCACCATAGTTGGACCTTCAGGTTGCGGGAAATCGACACTTTTGAAAATCGCATCAGGTCTTCTTGAACCAACTAATGGAAGCGTGGAAGTCGATCGAGAAAGACTTGGTTATGTTTTCCAAGATGCAACCTTGCTTCCTTGGAGAACTGTAAGTAAAAATGTTGAACTTCTAGCAGAACTCCATGGAATCGACCCTCAAGAGCGCAAGCAACTAGTTGAGGAATCAATTGAACTGGTTAATTTAGAGGGTTTTGAGAATCATTACCCAAAGTCCCTTTCAGGTGGTATGAAAATGAGATGCTCACTTGCTCGTTCGCTCACTTTGAAACCCCCACTTTTTCTTTTTGATGAACCTTTTGGAGCAGTTGACGAAATCACTCGTGAAAAATTGAATGAAGACACGCAGCAATTGTTCAAACAGGAAGGTTTCGCTGGGTTGTTCATCACTCATTCAATTAGCGAAGCTGTTTTCATGTCAACCAAAGTACTTGTCATGTCAGCACGACCAGGAAGGATAGTCGATGAATTTGATATTCCTTTTGATTATCCGCGAAAACCTGACCTTAGATTTAATGCAGACTTTGCAGAATTGTGTGGAAAGGTCTCAGTCGCATTGAGAGGATCGCATTCATGAACACGGTTACTGAAAACGAAGAAAAATCTTCAACAGCTATTCTGAATCAACCTTCCCGAATGAGAAAATATGTTGCTGCGTTCTTGCCACCTATAATTTTAGGAGCAGGTGTCATCGGTCTTTGGTACTACATCACTTTCGGCGTTTTAGCTGAAAAAAGACGATTTCTCCTTCGTCCAATCCACAGTGTCATAGACGTAGGATTTCTCGATGGTGATAATCGCACCGAATCATTAAACGCACTGTGGTCGAGCACAGAGGTGGCGTTAATCGGCTTATCTATTTCTATAGGTCTTGGGTTTGTTCTTGCAATACTCATGAGTCAAGCAAAATTTCTTGAAAGAGCAATTTTCCCCTACATGGTTACTCTGCAAGCCATACCCATTCTGGCAATCGTCCCATTAATTTCATTCTGGTTCGGCACGGGTCAGACATCTCGCGTTGTCGTTTGTGTAATTATTTCTCTTTTCCCAATCATTGTTAATACATTATTTGGTCTTCAATCCGCTGAAAAAGGTATGCACGATCTCTTCACTCTCCATCACGCAAACAGATTTACACGACTCAGAAAATTAATGTTTCCAGCCGCTCTACCAGCCATATTCGCAGGTCTTCGGATTTCTGCTGGCTTGTCAGTAATCGGAGCAATCGTTGGTGATTTCTTTTTCGGAAAAGGTGAAGCCGGTATCGGGCAGATGCTGAAGAAACACGCAAATAGGCTTAATGGCGAAGAACTTCTGGCATGTGTAATTTTGTCTTCTGCTCTTGGAGTAGTTGTTTTCTGGATATTTGGAGTAATTCAAAACAAAGCTGTTGGTAGATGGCATGAAGCCAACTCCGCGACTTCCTAAAACTTCGAAGTTCAACGCAAAAAATCGGCCTAGGAATCTGAGATAGCTACAACAGCAATTTCCATCTTCCAGGACTCTTGAGCAAGCCGTGAGACTACCAGAAGAGTTGATGCAGCTTGATGTGAACCGAAAGTCTCATCTCGTGTCGCCATGACTTCCGATAAGTCCTGATCCGGTACTACATATGTAGTCACCAAGGTGATGTCAGTTATCTCCATGGATGCTTCTTTAAGGATTTTCCTTATGTTTTGCCATATGACTTCTGCTTGATCACTAATATTCTCTGGAACGGTTCCGTCAGGTTTTACGGGGACAATTCCAGAGGTATGTAGAATCCGTGAAGCGCCTTCAGCTAGTACTGCGTGTTCGTAGTTCGCGGCGGGAGGAGCTATTTCAGTGGGATTAACAGGAACTAAAGGCACAATAACGACGCTACTACGCTAAAAGCGGTAATGTCGCCATAAATGAACTCCCGAATCGCACTTTATTTTCAAGACAAACACGAGATCGCGTATGAGCTAGAGATGGCTAAATACGCTGAGAGCCGTGGAATAAAGGAAATCTGGCAAGCAGACACTCGTTTGGCTCGCGACTGTGTGGTCATGATGAGCGCTCTATTAACTGAAACAAATAACGTTCGAGTTGGTTCAGGTGTTTTACCTATTTGGACTCGAAATCCTGCGGTCATAGCTGCGACTTGGAGCACCATGTGGGAACTGGCTGGTCTCGACGATGCTAATCAAAGCCGTGTGATGTTGGGACTTGGCGCTTGGTGGGAACCCATAACGTCAAGAGTGGGAGAAGACAGAAAGAAACCTCTTCAGGCGATGAGGGAAAACATTGAATCAATCCGAGAGCTCTTCACCATGGAAGAAGTCACCTGTTCAGGCGAATTCGTAAATCTTGACAGAGTGAAATTGGATGTAGCATATGGCAACGTCGACGCTAGACAGATCCCTATATATCTCGGCGCAACTGGCCCAAAGATGTTGGAGCTAGCTGGCGAAATTTGTGACGGTGTCGTCCTCAACTACATCGTGACACCTGAATATATTCGTGAAGCTGTAGAACTGGTTTCTATTGGAGCTAAAAAATCTGGAAAAACCTTAGACCAGATTGATAGACCTGAATTGTTGGTGTGTTCTCTTTCTGATGATGACCCTGATGAAGCTGTTCGTACCGGAAAATCACTTATCGCCTACTATCTGGGAACTGAACCTCACATAATGAAAGCTAGTGGCGCCGACCCTGATCTGGTCGAGCGAGTTAAAGAAGTGGTTGGCTGGCCGGCTACAGAATCTGACTACCGTAAAGCTGCTGACCTCATCCCCGATGATCTTGTTAAGTCACTTATGGCTGCAGGTACAAGCCGGCAATGTCGTGAAACCGTTGAAGAATATGTAGACGCCGGTGTAACTTGCCCTATTCTTTACCCACTTATGGATGATATGCGTCCAGTTATTGATGCTTTCGCTGACTGGTCTGTGTAATGGATTCAGTGCTTTTAGAGGGTTCAGCAATCGTAACCGTTGATGATTCAAACTCTGTTTTAGATCCAGGCTGGATTTTTACGAAAAACGACATAATCCAAGATCTGGGGAATGGCGAAGCACCCAAGAGTATCCGTAAGGAAGCAGATGAAATAATCGAAGCTCGTGGTTCAGCGATAATGCCGGGAATGGTGAATGGCCATACACATCTTTTTCAAACTTTTTTCCGAGGACTAGCCGATGACAAGCCTCTTCTGGATTGGCTTGAAGAATGCATCTGGCCAGGAGCTTCAGAGCTTGACGCTAAGTCTGCTAAAGCGGCCGCAACATTGGGATTAATAGAAAATCTGAGGGGAGGCGCCACTACTGTTGTCGACCATCAATATATTCATATAGACCCTCAAATAGATGATGCTGTTTGTCAGGCTGCATCTGAAGTAGGGCTGAGATTCGTGCTGGCGAGTGGATGGGCGGATCGAAATTACCACCCCCCTTTAACAGAATCAGCTCAAACGGTTATAAGTCGTATTGGTCCTGTACATGAAAAATGGCATGGTGCTGAAAACAACCGAATCCAGGTTGGTTTAGCACCTCTGATCCCATGGGGCTGTTCAAACGATGCAATGACTGAGACTGTTTCTGCTACAAGATCCTGGGGTGGTTCTACACATCTTCACTGTGCTGAAACAGCGATTGAAGTGGAAATGAACATTGAAGAACGCGGTCTCAGGCATGTTCATTGGCTTGAATCATTAGGACTCTTGGGTCCGGACATTCAACTTGCACATGCCATTTGGCTTGACGAAGATGAAATTGATTTGATATCGAAGCGTGGAGCTTCAGTTGTTCACTGTCCAGTGTCAAATATGTATCTAGCTTCTGGAGTGGCAAAAATTAAAGAAATGGTCGATCGTGGCATTACTGTTGCTTTAGCTTCTGACGGCCCTGGAAGCAACAACCGGCAGGACATGTTCGAAACGTGCAAGACAACTGTCCTGCTGCAAAAAGTTGATCGTTTGGATGCAGGTGTTCTACAGCCTGAAGAAGTGCTTCATCTGGCTTGCCGACATGGGGCTCGACTAGTAGGTAAAGAAGAAGAAATCGGTTCGTTGGAAGCCGGTAAGAAAGCTGATCTAGTAGTCATTGATTTAATGACGGCTTTCTCTGCACCTGTACATAAAGTTGAGTCTGCAATCGTTTATTGCGCCACTCCAAGGGATGTTATGCACGTGATGGTAGATGGCAAGTTGTTGATAAAAGATAGGAAAATTACTTTCACTGATGAGAAAAAAGTCATAACTACGGCAACCGAATACGCCGAAAAGGTCTTTCAAAAAGCTGGGATACCTACGCGATTAATTTGAATTCACTGCTGTTAGCCAGTGGAACCGTCTGCTTGCAATTCGACAATATATGACCAAAGCTCGGCTGTTAATGGCAGAGGTTCTGGATGTTCGTTTGCAGCTTCCATAGCTGAACGGTGTCCCTCTGCGAAATCTGGTGACTGTACCCAAGCTAAAAAATCTTCTTCAGTATCCCATCGTGTGACTACTAACCATGTTTCGCGGTCGTCTGTAGGCCGCATTAATTCAAAACCTTGAAATCCTTGTCTTCCATCCACTGCTTTTATTCTTCCTGCAAAACGTCGAGCTACTTCATCTCCCAGGTCTTTTGGGACAGTTATTGCATTAATCTTTACGACTGACATCTCTGCCTTTCTGCTATTAATTGGCTGAATCTGGCTTTCTGTGATTCACCTTAGGTCTTTTGACGTTGAGAACCGTTAAGTTCCTGATAATTTTCTTCTTGGAGTAATTGGAGTAAAATTTATATTTGAGAATCGGAACTAGATTTAATGACCAAAATAATCTCATACCAGAGACCTGGAAATCTTGAAGAAGCACTAAGTCTTCTCTCTCTAGACAAACACGTTCCGTTAGCCGGGGGAACTCTCTTAAACACTAGTGAAGATAACGAACCGCTTCATTTTGTAGACCTTCAAGGGCTCCCTCTAAAAGGAATCAAACGTTCAAACGGGAAATTGACAATAGGTTCCATGGTGACACTCGATGAAATAATGAAAAATTCCGATTGTCCTGATTCAATCCGACGATCTTCACGCTCTGAGTTGCCGAGCACCCTAAGAACCTTGGCAACTATCGGAGGAACAGTGGCTAGTGGTGATTCTGATAGTCAATTAATCGCAAGTCTCTTAGTTCACGATGCTGAAATCACGATTTTAAACTCTTCTGATGGGGAGTTAAGTATTCCTCTTCAAGAAGTTCTAATTAAACCAGAGGGTCTAGCGTCAGAATTAATCATGTCAATCGATTTAGACACCGATGGGGAATGCGTAATGGAAGCAACCGGAAGAACTCCGGCTGATACACCTATTGTTTCGGTTACTGCAAGACGTTGCTCTGGTGGTGACCGGATGGCTGTTACAGGAGTCGCTTCAACTCCGGTTCTTGTGGATTCAGAGAATCCGACAGTTTCATTGCAACCTTCTAGTGATTTTCGCGGAGATTCGGAATACAGAATGCATCTAGTGAAAATTCTTGCTTCACGAGCCCTTGATTTGCTTAACGGTGGGAAATAATGCAGATCAACATTGAACTTAACGGTCAAGAGACGGTAATCGAATGTGAGGCTCACGAAACCTTATTGATGGTTCTTAGACGTGAAGGCATGTCGAGCGTCCGCTTTGGTTCTTCATCTGGGGAAACCGGAGCTTCAGCTGTTCTTTTCGATGGTCGGCTCGCCAGTAGCGAAGTAATCCTTGCAGCCCAAGCAAGCGGGCATTCAGTTGTAACACTTGAATCTCTAAATACAGACTCTTCCCTCCACCCTGTTCAAGCTGCTTTTGCGGCAACTGGTGCTATGCAATCTGGCTATTCAGTCGGTGCAATGATTCTTGGCACTCTGCAACTATTGAAAGAAACACCTGATCCAACTGAATTTGAAATACGCGACATGCTTTCGGGGATTCTAGATAGAGAAACCGCATACGTTAAACCTGTAGCAGCAGTCCAACAGGCTGCAGCAGTTCTTCGCGGAGAGGAACCAGAACCGTTTAGACCATTAATCCTCAAGCCGATGACTGATGGAACCAACCCTGTGGAGGTGGATCCAAACGATTCCCCTCCTGAAGCTTCAGATGCTATCCCAAGATTGATTCCTTCTTCAGAAGTTCCCTCAACTTCAGTAGTAGGGAAACCAGAAGTCAAAGTAGATGCAGTTCGCCTAGTGAAAGGCAACCCAGCCTTTACCGCCGATTTTGACATTCGAGGCCTACTCCATGCAAAGGTTCTTCGAAGTCCACACGCCCATGCAAGGATTGTCTCAATAGATGATTCAGAAGCGCTTGCCCTCTCAGGTGTTCATGCAGTTGTACACCACGAGAACGTGAACAGGGTCAAATACGCTTCAGGAGGACAGTCCTATCCAAATCCTAAACCTCACGACCAAGTGAGTTTTGATAACAAAGTAAGACATGTAGGTGATCGCGTAGCTGCAGTAGCAGCTGAGACTCCGGAGATAGCTGAAGAAGCTTGCAGCCTTATAAAGGTTGAATACGAAATCTTGCCCGCAGTCTTTGATGAATTAGAAGCCGGTAAACCTGATGCCCCAGTGATTCATGATGAAGTTGACACCGTAGATATAGCTGACAGAGACCGAAACCTAGTTCATCAAATATTCGCTGAACGCGGTGATGTGGATTCCGCTCTAAAAAATGCTGACCATACTTATGAACAAACTTTCAGGGTGCATCAAGTTCAACCGGCACCTATAGAACCTCACATTTCGACGGCTTGGCTCGACAGCGACCAACGTTTAGTAGTAAGAACAGCCACGCAGGTACCATTCCATACCCGTCGCATGCTTGCCCCATTAGTTGGTATGGATATTAAAGATGTCAGAATTATCAAACCGCGAATTGGTGGTGGTTTTGGCGCTAAACAAGAAATGCTTATTGAAGATATTGTCGCACACTTGGCTATAGCTACCAGAAAACCAGTCCAACTTGAGTTGACCAGAGCTGAAGAATTCTATGCAAGCAGAACTCGGCACCCACAAACACTCACTTACAGGACAGGCGTTGACTCAGAGGGAAATCTTGTTGCTCAAGAGCTGAAACTGGTAGGTAACACAGGACCTTATGGGACTCATGGATACACCGTGCAGACAGTTGCCGGACTTAGAGGTCTTTCCTCATACAACTGTGACAACAAACGTTTTGATTGTGACGTCATGTACACGAATATTCCCGTGCCCGGAGCATATAGAGGATACGGAGCCCCTCAAGCCCTCTTCGGCTTGGAAGCCCATATGGAAGACATTGCACTCGATTTGGGGATAGACCCGATTGAATTCAGGAGACAGAATTGGGTGAAAGTCGGAGATGAAATGAATATTGCTCCGCACTTGGGTGAGCAGGGAACAACAGAGGAAGAACTCGATGAGTATCCGAAAGTCATGTCGAATGGAATCGAAGAGTGCGTCGCTCAAGGAAGTCGCGCAATTGGTTGGCATCGCAGGCATGACGAGTCTTGGAAAAATCCTGCTGACCGACCACATATCAGAAGAGGACTTGGGTTTGCATTCTGCATGCATGGAACATCAATTCCGTTCCTGGATATGGGAGGCTGCAGCATAAAATTAAACGACGATGGTTCATTTAATATGCTCGTCGGTGCTACAGATCTCGGCACGGGGGCTGACACTGTCCTTGGACAAATAGCTGCAGAAGTTCTTGGCGTGCCTCTAGAAGATATAAGGGTTTACTCTTCAGATACGGACGTCACACCTTTCGATACTGGTGCCTACGCTTCAAGTACTACTTATATTTCTGGTGCAGCGGCGAAAAAAGCAGCGGATGCTGTACGTAAAAGACTCAAAGAACGCGCAGCAATGTTGCTTGATATAGAAATTCCTTGTTCCATTGAATTGCGTGACAAGCGAGCTTGGGCGCCTGATGGCCGCTCCGTCAGTCTTGAAGAAATCGCTTTAGATTCCTTACATCTGAATGAACAAGAACAAATTATGGGAACCGGATCGCATGTATCTCCTGACTGCCCTCCTCCTTTTGCAGCACAATTTGTTGAAATCGAAATTGATACCGAAACGGGCCAGATTGAAGTAATAAAAATGATTATGGCAGTGGACTGTGGCGTAGCCATTAATCCTGTAACAGCAAGTGGTCAAGTGGAGGGTGGGATGCTTCAGGCCTTGGGGTATGCACACTGCGAGGAGATTGTTCTCGATGATAAAGGAACTATGGTCAATCCTTCATTTGGCCCTTACCGCATTTACAGGGCAGATGAAATGCCCAAAACTGAAGTGTTTCTAGTCCAGACAATGGAAGATAGTGGGCCCTTCGGAGCAAAAGCAGTTGCTGAGATACCTAAAGACGGAGTGGCTCCTGCTATAAGAAATGCGATCCTTAACGCTACCGGAGTCCGGATAGACGAACTTCCTTTTACACCTGAGCGCGTACATCGAGCGCTTAAAGGAGACTAGCAATGCCCTCAAAGGGCGGTCTCGTAATTCAACCTGATTGGTTGATTTCTGAACCTTCAGAAGAACCTAAACAAAACTGGGGCGTGCGTGTATGCGATGGGAAAATTCACACTGTTGCACCAAACGAAGAACTGGAAACCAAGTTTTCAGAAGACGAAATCTTATTAGCTGAAGGAAAAGTGCTAATGCCTGGTTTCGTTAATGGGCATGTTCATATGTACGGAGTTTTAGCACATGGCATACCTTTAGAATCTGCTCCTTCAGATTTCTGGTCTTTTCTGGAAAAGTTTTGGTGGCCTTTGGTCGAGGACAGGATTGACCATGAAATGATTTCTGCTGCAACTGACTGGTTGTGTAGCGAAATGTTATTAACTGGAACAACAACTTTTTGCGACATTTTGGAAGCACCTCAATCGCTTCCCGAATCTCTCTTACTCGAAAAGGAAATCATAGAAAATCGCGGGCTTAGGGCTTTGCTCAGTTTTGAAGCCAATGAACGGTCAGGTCGCGAAATTGCTCAGAAAGGACTTGACGAAAACATTAGCTTGATTAAAACAAATGCCGCGGAAGATCTTGTAGCTGGATTCATGAGCGTTCATACAACATTTACTTGCTCCGATGACTTTCTTCGGGAGGCGTTCGAACTAGCTGAGGAAAACAATGTTCTCTTTCATGCTCATTGCAATGAAGGGGTTTACGAGGGAGAGTGGTGTGAAAAAACTTACGGACATCGAACTTTCGAACATTATGAAAAACTCGGAATAAATGGTTCACAATTCCTAGCTTCACAGTGTGTTCACCTATCCAAAAAGGAAATTGAATTAATTTCGTCTGGTGGAACGCGTTGCGTCCACATGCCTTTATCAAACTGTGAAGTTGGAGGTGGAATAGCTCCTATCCCCGAACTGCTCGAACAAGATGTACCTATCTCTCTGGGAAGCGACGGGTACATAAATGATATGTTTGAGGTGATGCGTGGCGCTTTTCTTATCCACAAAGCGCGCCTTCAAGACCCTGGAACGATGAAAGCTGACCAAGTTTTTGGAATGGCGACTCTTCTGGGGGCTGAGACCCTGGGTCTGGAGAATGTTGGTGCGTTGAAATCAGGTTTCGTCGCAGACCTTCAATTAGTTGACGCACACTTTCCAACCCCCTTAAGCACGGAAAACCTAATCGAGCAGGTGATACTTCATCGCTCCGGTCATCATGTCGATTCTGTGATGGTTGCTGGAGAGTGGAGAGTGAGAAGTGGAGAAGTTCTTGGAGTTGATCTTGACGATCAGAGGGACATTCTTCATAAGCAAGCCAGACGCCTTTGGGGTGAGGATGGGTAAAAAAAATCTTAGTAAAGGTATAAGCGAAACCCAGATTATGAACGAACTTAATAGTCTCGTTGATAATGGAAATACTGTTGTGCTCGCAACAGTTGTAGAAACTTCTCGATCTGTACCTCGACACTCTGGGGCAAAAATGTTAATACTCTCGGACTCTCACCAGATTGGAACTATAGGTGGTGGGGAGATGGAAGCACGGGTAATAAAGGAAGCTTGTGCCTGCATGGACGACGGCGCCTCACTTCTGTTGAACTATGAACTAGTTGATCCTGTTGCCGGAGACCCAGGTGTTTGTGGCGGTGCGGTTACTATTCATTTGGAGACTTATATGCCTAATTCTAAAATTCTGATCATAGGGTGCGGCCATGTTGGACGAGCTGTAGCGGAACTTGCCAGCTGGTTGGGTTATCATGTCATCGCTACAGATGATCGTGAGGGAGTCGCTGAAGATGTAGCTGGGGCGGATCTTGTTATCACCGGTTCGATTGAAGAAGCTTTGAAGCGGGTCGATTTAACAGATCGCGATCATGTAGTAGCTGTCACTCGTAATGCTGAATTAGATATCCAAAATCTTCCTCATATTCTTTCCACTGATGCAAAGTCAATTGGCGTGATGGGAAGTTCTAAACGATGGAAAACAACTCGTTCTTCACTTGAATCAGCTGGCATTTCTGAGGAAGACCTATCAAGGGTTACTTCTCCTATAGGTTTGGATTTAAGTGCCGAAACCCCTCAAGAAATAGCTCTTTCTATCCTGTCTCAAATCATCGAACAAGATAATGCTGGCAACAGCTAACTGTGATTTCTGATTCCCTCTGTTTAATTCGTGGAGGTGGTGATCTGGGAACTGGTGCCGCCCTCCAATTGAAAAGAATGGGAATGCCTGTAGCCGTATGCGATTTAAAGAATCCTTTGGCGGTAAGAAGAAAGGTTTCGCTTTCATCAGCGATTCTTGACAAAAAAATAAGAATAGAGGAAATCACAGGTGAAAGAGTTGATGACCTATCAACTATCAACGACCTTTCATCTACTGAAGTTGTTCCCGTTATTATCAGCGACTCTCTTCCAACTTTTCCAATTTCTGTGATTGTCGATGCCAGAATGCAAAAAAAGCCCATGGATACGAAAATTGGTGATGCCGCCCTAGTTGTTGCTCTTGGACCTGGTTTCTTTGCCGGCAGGGACTGTCATGCAGTTGTCGAAACTATGCGTGGGCCCAACATGGGGAAAGTAATTTGGGATGGTTGCGCTGAGGAAGACACTGGGGTCCCTGGTGAAGTCGGAGGGCTTACGAGTGAACGCCTGTTGCGCTCTCCTTCTAATGGTGAAATCTGCTGGATTAAGGAAATTGGGGATCTAGTCGAAAAAGATGAACTGCTTGGCTCTGTGGGCGGTGATGACGTAGTCGCTGGAACTAGCGGGATGATTCGTGGAATGATAAATGAAGGCACACTGTTAGAGGCTGGTATGAAAATTGGAGATATCGACCCGAGAGGTGTGGAGGTTGATGTAAGAAAAGTTTCTGACAAGGCTCTAGCAGTTGGTAATGGAGTAACGGAAGCTGTGATCGAATGGTTAGGAAAAAGCAAATCGAGCCTTTAGAGGTTAGTCAAGCTGTCGAAAGTCTAGAAATAAAAGAGGGTGAGATAGTTGCCCTGGTCGGAGGTGGAGGTAAATCAACTCTTCTTTCGTCTCTTGGAGAGCTTCACGGTGGAGGCACGGTGCTAACTACTACTACGAAAATGGGAAGTGACCAGGTTGGAGGAGCAAACTTGCTCATTCGACCTTCCAAAAAAGAGCTTTCTATCGCTTTAGGTGAGAGCTCTCCTCTTCTGATCTGGGATCGTGTCGATGGCGAAAAAGCTTTCGGAGTCGACCCTTCACTGCCCGAAAGCTGGTTACCCGAAGCGACCAGGGTGATCGTTGAAGCAGATGGTGCCAGACAACATCCCGCTAAGGCCCCTGCTCCTTACGAACCTGTTTTACCTTTAGGTGCCACAACTGTTATTGCAGTCATCGGGGCTGACGCTATTGATAGAGTCATTGAAGATCAGTGTCATAGACCTTTAAGAGTGGCAGCTCTTGTTGATTGTTCCCCGTATGAAAGACTCACACCTGAAAGAGCCGCAGTTCTTTTACTCGACTCGAATGGCTCTAAAAAAGGTTTGGAACCTGAGATGCGTTTTGTTATAGCCATTACGAAAGTTTCACGTGAAAACCGAGGCCTTGTTGAACGGCTAGTAGAAGAACTTCAGAATTTTGACTCAGAAGTTGAAATTTCTCTAGTTGCAAATAACAACGGAGGGTAGATTTCTTAGATGATTTCAGGAAGTGTGAACCTCATCCCGGAAGCTTCAGTTGATTCGATGCGTGATTTAGCAATCAGATCTGAGAAATTGGGTTTTGAACGTTGCTGGGTGTACGACGAAGGTTTAGCGACTCGAGATGTGTATGTAACCATGACAGCGATTCTGCGATCCACGGAAAACTTAATTGTTGGTCCTGGTATTACAAATTCTTACACCCGTCATCCGGGTCAAACTGCTGCTGCTATAGCTTCTCTTGATGAGATGTCTAACGGTCGTGCTTTTTTGGGAATAGGAGCGGGCGGGAGTTTGACTTTAGACCCTCTTGGAATTCAGCGTCACAAGCCATTGGAAACTGTTCGTCAAACTATTTCTGCTTGTCGACAGTTGTTTGCTGGTGAAAGAGTTGATTTGGAGGGACCAGGGTTCTCTTTCAAATCGGCACAATTAGGTTATGGACGATCTGATATTGAGATCTGGTTGGCTGGACGAGGCCCTAAAATGCTTGACCTTGGCGGTGCTTTTACAGATGGGGTGATGTTGGATTTTATTTTCAAACCTTCGCTTGGTGAATACGTAAAACAGATACGAATGGGCGCTGAACGTGAAGGTAATGATCCGAAAATTTGCTACTCGACGATGATCGTTACTGACGATGAGTCTCTTGAGATTGTTAGGCCCCATATGACGTACAGGCTGGTGGACTCACCTGTAGTAGTGCTTGAGAAGTTGGGTGTCTCTGAAAAGGATATTTCGAATATCCGAGGTGCTCTTGCTGATGGTCTTGAAGCTGCCGCTGAATATGTGTCTGATGATTGGGTTTTACCTTTTGTTATCTCTGGAAGTGTGAGCGAATGCGCTGATGAGCTTGCTGACCTTTTCGAAATGTATGGTTTTGACGAATTTATGATTCCTGTATTTGAACCAGATAGCGGGATTTCTTTACTTGAAACAACAGCTCAGGTTCTTGGAGGTTGATATGCCTAGGATTGGAGAGCCTGTTCTAACCAGTGATGTTCAAAAATTTTTTGAACATACCGACATCGATATTCCTGAAACTGAAGCTATTCCTGAATTGTGGGAACCTGAAGCACCTGCTTTAAAAATGGTTGATGAAGAACCTCTTGTTTCGTTAAAGCACTCTCGTATCAAAACTCTGAATTGCTACTGGGAGGCAGGCTGGGAAAATGCTTTGGAGGGTTCTTGGCTTCGTGAATCTGTTGCTGAAAAACTCTATTGCATAGCTGAAGGACTTCCTGAGAGGTGGGGATTAGGAATTTTTGATGCATGGAGACCACTGGCTTTACAAAGTGAGCTCTTTAAAGCCGCATGTGAAGACCCAAGAGTTCCCGAGGGACTATTTGCAGAACCATCAAGTGACCCTTTTACACCGCCTCCTCATTTAACTGGTGGAGCAGTTGACCTGACTTTCACTGTTGATGGCATTCCTTTGGCACCCGGATCAGGCTTTGATGATGTTACTTCTACAGCTCGAGCCAATTTTTTAGAAGAAACCCCTGGATATGCCCGAGAATTTCGTCGATTTTTGTATTGGACGATGCGCTCACATGATTTCATTGTCTTCGAACCGGAATGGTGGCATTTTGAATTCGGTACTCGCCGTTGGGGTTCATTAACTGGTCAAACAGCAAAATTTGGTGTTTCTAGTTCTTTTTAAAATTAGCTTTCAAAAAGCCTTTTTGCGTGATCAGTCAATTCTAAATAAGCAGAATTCATGTCAACATTTTTTAGCTCTGAATGATTGATGATCTGGTTTCCTCCAACAAAAAGGTGCTTCACTCTTCTGTCTGGTCCCATAACAAGACCCGTGAGAGGATCCGGTATGTCACCTAAATCTCTGCCCGGCCAGATAGCAATGTCTGCTTTCTGACCTACTTCAAAGGTTCCTAAATCTTCTAGTCCTAAACAGCGTGCTCCACCTTTGGTTGCCATTTCGACTACTTCATGGGGCATAAGAGCATCGGGCTTCATTTCTCTTTGACGTGCTGTGAAGAGTGCCTGTCTAAGTTCTGGGAATAAGCCTCCAATTTCATTTGACGCTACCCCATCCACTCCAAGTCCGACTGGACAACCGGCTTCCAGAAGGTCAGTTACAGGACACATTCCAGCAGCTAAACGTGCATTCGAAGATGGGCAATGTGCAATTCCTGTGCCAGCTCCTCCGAGTCTCTCCATTTCATCGCGATCTATATGAATACCATGAGCCAACCAGACATCATTATCCACCCAACCCCACTCATCTAACATTTCGACCGGTCTGCGTCCGAATTTATCCAGACAATACTCCTGTTCTTCTAAAGTTTCACAAAGGTGTGTATGAAGTCGAACTCCGTGTTTCCTGGCAAGCTCAGCAGAATCAACCATCAACTCGGTCGTTACTGAAAAAGGGCTGCATGGTGCAACAACCACATGAATCATCTCACCATCATGATGTTTCGCGATTATCGACTCTGTCGAGGAAAGAATCGCTTCTCGATCTTCTACAACATGGTCCGGGGGCAGCCCCCCTTGGCTCTCGCCGAGATCCATAGAGCCTCGTGATAAATGCAATCTGATTCCGACCTGTTGAGCTGCCTCGACTATTGCATCAAACACTGAGTCGTCACCATTTGGCACCAAGTAATGATGATCAAATGCTGTCGTGCAACCAGTTGATGCCAGTTCGCCGAGACCTACTAGGGCAGCGGCATGCACATCGTCAACTGAGAGTTTCCCCCAGACTGGGTATAGGTGAACTAACCAATCAAACAGGTTGCACCCAACTGCCTGACCTCGAGTCATCCATTGGTACAGGTGGTGATGGGTGTTTATCAAACCTGGTGTTGCTATATCGCCGTCGCAAAGAAGAACTTGGTCTCCGTCTTTTGGTTCTATAGAACCAACTAGTGTTATGACACCATTTTCTAAAGCAATGTCACCGGGGTGTCTTAGTCCTCTAATAACTAAACGCTGGCTCATGGTGACCAACCGCTAAAGGTGTCAATCATTAATCTGACGTCGGGTCCCAGGGGGTAGAGAATCGGACATGTGCATCCGTCTTTCATGTATTGAGCAACTTTTTCCCTTACCTCATCAGGGGTTCCAGCAGCGCAAATCATCTGTACAACTTCATCAGGAACCAATTTTGATGCTGCTTCTACCTGTTCATGAGTTGCTGGCCATGTCAAAACTTGACCAATCTCATCTAGAAGTTCTTCAGGAACTCCAGAAGCTTTCATAATGTGAGGTTGCTGTCCCAAGTATTGGGTAACCATAAGTCGAGCGCCATCTAAGGCTTCTTTTCGATCTTCAGCTAGAGAACAAACAACAAGTTGAGGACGGTCAATCTCATCAATACTTCGACCAGCTTTTGACGCCCCGATTTCTAGATGTTCCATAGCTCTTTTGTTGTATTCGGGCGACACTAAATAATTCAGAACGACACCATCGGCTATCTCACCGCTCAACTCCATCATCTTCATTCCAGTTGCACCTATGTAAATTGGCACCTCTTTAGGTCGTCTTTCCTGATATACGTAATCGAGTTCCACTCCGTCAAGTTGCACAAAGTCGCCTGAGAAGCTGACGGTTTCATCAGCTAACAATGCTCTTACTGCAGTGACCACTTCTCTCATCACTTTTAGTGGCTTATTGCGCTCTATCCCTACTTTTGAAGCCAAAGGATCCCACCATGCCCCGATACCAAGAATAATTCGACCAGGCGCCAAGTCATCTAAAGTCGAAAAAGTAGAAGCCAGTCTTGCAGGATTTCGGGTCCAACAATCAACTACACCAGAACCTATTTTGATATTTTCAGTCTTTGCAGCAAATGCTGCCATGGGAACAACTGCATCACGGACAAGTCGAGAATCAGCCTGCCATACAGCTTCAAAACCATTCAACTCCGCATACTGTGTATATTCGATTGCTTCGCTTATCGAATGAGCATCTTGTAGATAAATTGCTAATCGAGTCATTTTCTCTCCTATTTTTCAAATCTGAACTTCAAATAATTTCAGCTAATCTTGCGTGAACCTTTTTTGCTTGTTCAGAAGCTTTCGCTCTAATTTCATTAGCGTCCACACGAGTTGATGCCCCATTTGCCCAAATGGTTTCTTGTTCAACCATAACCTCTATTGGATTAACTCCTGTTGAAAATGCAAGCTCCCAAGGGTCCATATTTGGGTAGCTCCAAACAACTCGATCATTCATCGCTTCAGGAATAATTCGATAACCATTTGTCAACCATCCCCAAGCAGTCTCAGGTGAAGCCGCTACATCAGACTCACGATGTCTTGCATAAGCAAGACGGAATTCTTCAAGCATGTCAGCACCTATTCCATCGGTCCCTAGTGCAACTTCATTACTGAAACGAATCGGATTAGCATAACCAACAGAGTTGTTCATGTTCGAACGAGGGTTGTGCACCAGAATGCCTCTTAAACCATGATCATCTTCAAGATGAACTCCATGGACGATAAGCCAATTGTCTTTTGTAAACCCCTTCAGTCTTGTTGCGGCATTTGCATCCACTGGTCCTTCAGCAACGTGTACGTGGACGCCAACTCCGAAACTTTCTGCAATTTCAGCAGCAGCCTCTAATGTCTCATCTTCGCATGTAAAGGAGGCATGCAGACCTACCATTCCTCTACCTCCCTCTTTCAAGAAGCGCCTGTTTTCATCCAAGCCTTTTTTCGCACCTTCAGAACCGTGTCGGTCAGTCACGCCGTATGAACACAAAACTCGTACTCCTACTGTTTCGCACGCATCTGCGATGACGCTTAGAGAGCCTTCGATGGCTTCTGGGGATTCGTGATGGTCGACTATTGCTGTACAACCACGCTCGACCGCTTCAAGAGCCCCTAGCATGGCGGACCACTTTATCGACTCAAGGTCAAGAGCTCTGTCAAGGCGCCACCAGACCATCTTTAATATTTCCTCAAAATTTGTGGGATTGTTAACCGGTGCAGGCATTCCTCTAGCCAATGTTGAATAAAGGTGATGATGGGCACAAACAAGCCCGTGCGTTTCATTTGACCCGTTGGATTCGTCAGTCATCGCAATTCCATTCTTGCCAGTTCTCCTGTTGGGCATCTGAGGCCATTGGTAAGCTCTTTCGCCAAATTCCATCTTGACCGTGCAAAGCGGCGGCTACCGCTCCAGCGGTAGGGACCAGTCCGATTTCCCCTACTCCTTTTATCCCATACGGTGAATCAGGTTGTGGCTCTTCTACTAGAATTACTTCTACAGGAGGCATGTCCTTAGGTCTCAAAATACCGAGGCTCTTGAGTGTCATGTTTCGAGGTTTTGCTTCTTCGTCTGTGGGAAAACCTTCTGTAAGCGCGTATCCCAATCCCATATGTACCGCTCCTTCAATTTGCCCTTCACACAAAACCGGATTTACTGCCCTGCCAACATCATGAGCGGCCACTACATACTCAACTTTCTCTTTTTCTTCACCCATTACTACTAGTTGTGCCGCATATCCAAAAGTTGAATGAATCAAAGGGTTTTCCACGTCATCTGACATCGAATTGGTCCAATCAACTCGATATTCTCCCTGGTAATCGATCTCAGGTTTACATCCATCAGCCATTGCAGTTCTGCAGGCGTCCGCAACTGAGCCTGCCCCCATTAGCGTGCCTCTACTACCAGTCGTTTGACCTACATTCATTTCTCGACTCGTATCCACAATTACCTCTACCAGAGAAGGGTCGACACCTAACTCTTCAACAGCGACTTGCAGAGCGACTGTGTGAACTCCTTGTCCCATTTCAGTCCAACAGTGTCTTACTTCGACTTTGCCGTCTTGACGGAATCTGACAACCGCCTTAGCTATTTCTTTTGCACCGTTTCCGAGACCCGAATTTTTCAGACCAAGGCCTAAACCGACTGCTTTGCCATCTTTGATTGCCTGATCATATGAATCTTTAATTGCTTCTAAACAGGAACTCGCACCTCTGCTCCCTTCATCCATGATCTGCCCAGGTCCCCAGATCGACCCAGGTTTAACAACATTACGTTTTCTAATCTCCCATCCGCTTATTCCGACTTTTTCTGCTAGTCGGTCCATTACTCCTTCCATTGCAAACTGGGCTTGATTAGCACCAAAACCTCGAAATGCCCCGCCTATTGGATTATTTGTTCTTACGGCAATTGAACGAACATCAATTGCAGGAACCACATATGGGCCGCTTGCATGGCCTGCAGCTCTTTCCAATACCTTCATACCCACTGAGGCATATGGCCCCGAATCGCCAATCATTCGAACCCATAATCCGGTAAGTAGGCCATTCTCATCGCAACCTGCCTTAAATTTCATTTGGATTGGATGCCGCTTAGCGTGAATGAGTAACGATTCTTCACGGCTTAAAGTGCAACGTACCGGTTTTCCTATCAGATGGGCAGCTAGAGCAGTCTGTGCCTGATTTGACATGTCTTCTTTTCCGCCAAATGCACCACCATTAGAAACAAGCTCAACCGTTACCGTACTGCTGTCAACTCCAAGCACTTTTGCAATCTGATTTCGGTCGTCCCATACCCCCTGACCGCCTGAATACACATACAGTCCTTCTTCATTGGGTACCGCAAGTGTTGATTCAGGCTCAAGGAAAGCCTGCTCAACTCTCTGGGTCTGAAATATTTCTTCAACTATGTGTTTTGATTCCTTTAGAGCTTTTTCGGTATCGCCTCGTTCATAACTTGACTCTGACAAAACATTGCCATCTAAACCCCAGACTGCATCTTCGTTAGAACTAACTGCTTCGACGGGATCACTAAATGGTTTTAAAACCCTGTATTCAACCTCAATTAACTCAGCTGCTTTACGCGCTGTCTCCCTGTCTTTTGCAACTATTAAAGCCAAAACATCACCTAAGTAGGAGGTTTTCCCCCCTTCGGGAATGAATATTGGCCAATCCTGATGTATTAAACCAACTCTCAACTCTCCTGGAACGTCGGAGGCTGTGATTATCTTCTCGACCCCTTCTACATTCTCCGCAACTTCGATGTTTATTTTTATAACTTCTGCTCTTGCATGGTCAGACAACCTGACGGCCCCATGGAGTAAGCCACTAGGTTTTATATCGTCAATAAATGGTCTGTCTCCTAAACTTAGAGCCTCAGCTTCATAACGACTTCCTGAAGTCCCGACACCCCCAGTTTGGATTTTTACAGGCGTTTCACCAGCAGCTAGAGCTTCGACTGCATCTAAAATTTTGGTATAACCTGTGCACCTGCAAAGATGAGCTCCCAGATGTCTAGACGACTCTTCACGAGTTAGCGAGTTTCCTTTACGGTCGATTAATGACTTAGCTCTAACCAAAATACCCGGGATGCAAAATCCACATTGAAGGGCGCCGTGTGCTGCAAAGGTCTGAGAAAAAAGTTCACGTTCTTTCGGATCAAAGCCTTCTAATGTCAAAACTTTTGTATCTTCTATCTTTTCCATTGACGTCTGACAAGCGACTCGTGCTTTTCCATCGATTAAAACGGTGCAGCATCCACACTGACCAGATGGAGAACAACCGTCTTTTGGTGAAATAAGCCCGAACTCGTCCCGTATCGCCGCTAAAAGGTGTGGATGTGCAATTTCTGTCTCAACGCTGACACCGTTTAGTTCGAAAGTCGTCATATCAACTATCCTTCAGGTTTTTCATCGTCTTGTTTTCGAACTTCAATTCCTTCTGGTATTTCAACGCCAATTTGCGAAGTAATTGACTCGTATACCTCTGGCCTCCTGTAACGATCAAAATTGAAAAGAGTTTCCTTGTAATTTGCGCACATGTCCAAATCGACAACTGCTGACACTAATTCATCTTCCACTGTTGAACACTGGGCGACGATTTCTCCAGATGGAGCTATTATCGAACTCTCTCCTAGAAGGTCACACCCTTCTTCATTGCCAGCTTTAGCTACTCCAACTACCCACATCCCATTCTGGTATGCTCCGGATTGCATGACTAAATGGTTGTGGAAACCTGCTAAAGCATCCTGACTTGGATCAGGTGGATAATGCACTGGAGTGTTGTACCCAATAAGTGCGAGTTCGCAACCTTGTAAGCCAAGCACCCTGTAGGTTTCTGACCATCTTCTGTCATTGCAGATAGCCATACCTACAACTCCATCAAAAGCTCCAAAGACCTTAAATTCATTTCCAGGTTCAAAGTAATAGCGTTCTAGGTGTTGAAAAGTCCTCCAAGGCTCGTTATCTTCGTGGCCTGGGAGGTGCACCTTCCGGTATTTTCCAAGTGTGTCTCCATTTTTGGAAACAAGAATTGAGGTGTTGTAACGGTGACCATCAGATGTCATTTCTGCATAGCCTAAATGAAACCCAATCCCTAATTTTTTTGCTTCATCAAATAATGGTTGAACTTCCTGACTGGGCATTTCCGTTTCAAAAAAATGGTCGAATTCAGTTATGTTCTCTGACCACCATCTTGGGAAAAAAGTCGTGAGTGCCAACTCTGGGAAAACTACGAGGTCACAAGACTCCGCTGCTCCCTGATTGAGAAGAGTTGTAAGCCGTTCAACTACTTCTTTTCTAGTGTTTTCCCTCTGTATAGGCCCAAGTTGCGCTGCACCTATTTTTAAAACACGTGTCATTTGCTTTCTGCACCTCCAAAATCAGTCGTATCTAATTCAAGAATCGTCTGGAATAAAACGTTGCAACCTGCAATAAGGTCCTCAGGGTCTGTATGTTCCTGAGGATTGTGGCTTATACCTTTATGACTTGGAACAAATACCATCCCTGTCGGGCAAACTCTTGCCATCATCTGGGCGTCGTGCCCTGCACCTGACGGAAGTTGCATAACTGAATGCCCCATTCGGGAGGCTACATTTTCTACGGTGCTTACCACTTCTTGGTTGAATTCGACAGGTTCGAACCTAGCTAGTTGTCTTTTTTCAATTTTTAAGCCTTCACTCGAACCTAATTCTGAAAGAAAATCAGCAAGTTTATTTTCAGCTTCTAACAAACGTTCTTCGACCGTGTTTCTCAGATCAACAGTCAAAATAGCTGATCCTGCAACCACATTGACCAAATTGGGATTGAGTTCCAATCTGCCAACTGTGGCTACTTGACTTCCTCCCATTTCTATCGATAACTCACGCACATAAGTAGAAATAGACGCTGCTGCGAAACCTGAATCGTGACGAAGCGCCATTGGAGTGGTTCCAGCATGATTGGATTCACCTGTAACTGTCAGTTCTGTCCATGAAATACCTTGCACTCCTGTTACCGCTCCGATTGTTATACCTTCTACTTCCAAAACAGGACCTTGTTCGATATGCAATTCAACGAAAGCTCTCGGTGAGGGGCCAGGGCATGGAGACGTCCCTCTGTAGCCAATACGATCTAATTCGTCTCCTACTTTGGAACCATCAACACCTTTTATGTCTAATGCTTCCTCGAGAGTCATACCTCCTACATAAACGAGGCTTCCTAGCATGTCTGGTGCAAATCTCGCACCTTCTTCATCTGTAAAAAATGCAACTGCAACTGGATGTTGGGTTTGAATATTGTTTTCAGAAAGAGACTCAATTATCTCTAAACCTGCAAGCACACCTAAATTTCCGTCATATCGACCTCCTGTTTTAACTGTGTCAATATGACTTCCTGTCATAGTCGCCGGACCGTCATTTTTCCCAGCTCTAACTGCTACCACATTCCCAATTGAGTCAATACTTACATCAAGGCCTAAATCCTTCATCCATGTAACTACAAGATCGCGACCCGCTCGATCTTCGTCCGTTAGAGCAAGACGGCAGGAACCGCCCCCATCAATGGCTCCTATAGAAGCGAGTTCCTCAATGCGAGCTAGAAGACGTTCGCCATTTATTCGAAGACTTTCAGCCATTTTCGCCCCTTTCGGGAAAAACAATATCTGTAGGTCTAATCGGAACTCTTTGCAGATCTAAGCCCGTAGCGTTTCTGACTGCTGAAGCAACGGCAGCTGTCGACGAGATAGCTGGTGGTTCTCCAACTCCTTTTGCTCCAAAAGGAGCATTGGGTTCAGGTTGCTCGATAAGAGCTGCTATTTCTACTGGTGGCATATCTAGAGCGGTAGGTAGCAAATAGTCAGTAAAAGAAGGGTTAAGAATTCGACCATCTACAACATTGATTTCTTCAAGCACAGCTAAGCCGAGGCCTTGTGCAGCGCCACCTTCCAATTGTCCTTGAAGTTGTAGTGGGTTTAGAACTCTTCCTACGTCTTGTGAGGTTATTAATTCGACTACTTTGACTAATCCAAGTTCCTGATCTACATCTACTACCGCTCGATGGGCTGAAAAAGCAAAGGAAACATGAGCATCCCCTTGGCCTTTTTCATTTAAGGGAAAAGTTGGCATATGTCGATAAGTGTCTTCTACTTCTATCGGTTCAGCAGTTGCTTCTTTTAAGCTGATAGAAAAATCACTTGATAGGGAGGCTATACCTCCGTCTACTATTACTAAAGATTCGACATCTAAGTTATATGACTCTGCGATGCGAGATAGAAGCCTGATACGCACTTCCTCACATGCACTCTTCACTGCTCCACCTGACATCCAAGTTTGTCTACTTGCTGAAGTGGATCCTGCCGAACCTACGTTGGCTGTAGAGGCGGGTTCCAAAATTACTTCTTCAACTCCTAGAATTTCTCTGACAATTTGTTGAGCCAGTGTCACGAAACCTTGTCCCACTTCTGCACATGCGCATGTGATTGTTGCGACTCCGTCTAAAAGTTGACAGGATGCCGTGCTGAAATCATCAAACCCCTCTGAAAACATGAGATTTTTGAATCCAACTGCTATCGCTTCTCCTCTCACAATGTTTTTTGGATCTGCAGTTCTTCCTGCGCCTCCAGGTAATTCCATTTGTTGTGATGCTGAACCTACAGAAGTTGGATGTTGAGCACATGTCTCTATTACCTCTGCTACTGGAGCTGTTCCAGTAATAGTTTGTCCGGTTATTATTTTATCTCCGGGTTGAAGAGCGTTTCTTAAACGCAATTCAACAGGATCCATGCCTAATTCAATAGCTAGTTTGTCCATCTGTGCTTCATGGGCGAAACAAACTTGCACACATCCGAATCCCCTCATAGCGCCGCAGGGAGGGTTATTTGTTCTGACTACCGCTCCGTGAATTTCTACGCTCGGCACCCGATATGGACCTGCTGCAAAACAAGTAGCGTTAGCTAACACAGCACTACTTGTCGAGGCATATGCTCCTCCGTCTAAAAGTAGCTGGGCTTCAATTCGTGTCAGGGTTCCATCGGGCTTAGCATGATGTCGGTACCACATCTGAGCTGGGTGGCGGTGTACATGACCATGGAAACTTTCGGTTCGCGAATATGACATCTTTATAGGTTTGCCTGTTTTCATGGCTAAGAGACAAAGGTGTATATGAAGACTTATGTCTTCTCTAGCTCCAAATGCCCCTCCGACACCTGCCAATGTAAGTCTTACTTTTTCGGTAGGAAGATTTAAACAAGCGGCAACTTGGTCACGGTCAGCATGAAGCCATTGGGTGGATACAAAAAGATCAATTCCTCCATCTTCTGATGGAATCGCCATTCCTGATTCTGTTCCTAAAGGTGCTTGATCCTGCATCCCGACTTCATATGTTCCCTCAACAATTATTTCTCCTTCTTCTTCTTGACTGTTTCCGTAAATGAGATCTATTTCCCTAAAAAGATTTCCGTCCGGATGTATTGCTTCAGCTTCTTGAGCCAATTTCGGGTCTGAGAGTGGTTTAATTAACTCGTATTCAACATCTATTGCTTCCAGAGCGATTCTTGCATTTTCAGGATGATCGGCTGCAACTATTGCTATAGGTTCGCCCTGATACCTCACAAACCCATCAGCTAGAACAGGCTGATCGGGATGCTCAAGTCCGTACAAAGGCATACCGTCTAGATCTTCGCTAGTTAGAACAGCGTGCACTCCCGTCATTTTTAAAGCAGGCGCTGTATTGATTGAAACTATTCTTGCGGCCGGGTGTGGGGAACGAAGGGTTCCTCCCCAAAGCATGTCTGAATGACGTAAATCATTGGAAAATACAAATTCTCCTTTGACTTTCGGGATTCCATCGGGACGAAGAGCACTCTCACCTATTCGAGGCCCTTTGGTGGCTGTATCTGACGTTTGAACTCGGCTCATTTACTTTTCTCCTCTTCATTTTGAGCTGTTCGGTTATTGCTTGCTATTCGAACAGCTTCGAGGATTCTTCCGTAACCAGTACACCTGCAAAGATTTCCACTAATTGCTTCCCTAACTGTCAAATCATCTGGATCAGGGTTCGAATTTAATAATTGATCTATCGCAACTAGTAGTCCTGGTGTGCAAAATCCGCACTGAACCGCTCCCGCGTCGACAAAAGCTTTCTGAACATCTGAGATTTCATCTTCTGACCCCAGTCCTTCGATCGTGGTGATCTCACGACCAACAGCAGAAGCGGCAAGGACTAAGCAACTGCAAACGATTTCTCCATCTAGAAGAACTGTGCAAGATCCGCATTCTCCTTCTTCACAAGCATTTTTCGATCCGGAAAGTTCCAACCTTTCTCGTAAAACCCATAGAAGACTCTCAGATGAATGGCCATCAACGACTTGATAATCATTTCCATTTACCGTGAGTGTGTAAACTTCAGAAGTCATAGTCTCTCACCCGCACAAACTCTCTCTAGGGCTCGTTTGGCTAAAACTCCTACTGCATGTTTTCTGTACTCTGCAGTTCCTCGATGATCATCAATGGGTTTTGTTGCATCAGCTACCAGTTCTGAAAATTTGTTTATTACTTTCTCGGAAAGACTGCTGTTTGTTTCCCAATCAAATTCTTTCGATATAAATTCTTCTGCTTCAGTAGCTCGGAACGGTACAGGTGACACGGAGCCAACACCTACCCTCAACTTTCTTCCTGAATAATCAGTTACTAGTGCCAATGAAACGACTGAGATGACCATGGCATTTCGTGTGCCTACTTTTAAGAATTCCTGTGGTCCTTGGAATACAGGCATTGTGATTGATTGAATAATTTCCCCTGCTTGTAGTGCATTTGTTTTAACACCGGTTATGAAATCTGCGATTGCAACTTCACGGTTTTCTGTTGAGGACTTCAATTGCAGAACTGCGTCCATTGCTACTAGCACGGGGATTGTATCTCCGGCAGGTGATGCGGTAGCTAAGTTACCTCCCAAAGTACCTGCATTACGTATTTGTGGAGAACCCACGGTTCTTGCTGCTTGTGTTAAAGCAGGTACAAGTGCTGCTATTTGCGGATCTGCCAAATCTGTATAAGAAATACCGGCTCCGAAAACAATCTCACTGCCTTCCAAAGCCCATTTTTTTAATTCAGGTATCCGGCTTAGATCTAAAACACTCTCCAAGGATTGCGTACCTCTATTTGCTTGCACCATAAGGTCAGTTCCCCCTGCAAGTACTGTTGTTGCAGGATTTTCTGCCAATACAGCACATGCTTCATTGACTGACTTAGCGATAATTACCCCCATCTATTAAGGGTGCCGGAACTTCAACATTTTGTCAACGCGTTTGATACCTGTATCTTTAATCTTGTGGATATGTTCAAGCACCCTTTATTGGAAGCTCTCTTACCATTAGCGGACGTCCTTGGAATTCAAATTCTAGATAAAGACGAAATCACGGAGTCAGACTTACCTCTTATATGGGAAGGTGCAGTTGTAGGTGGTGTGCGCAGGCACAATTTAAATGGAGCTTTGACCCGTCTTTTAGCTGCTGTCGAGATCGAAATGAATTTGAAAGTTAAAGATATGGACAGAATTCAAAAACAGCAGGCAGTCGCCTTACTTAATGAATGGGGAGCGTTTAATTTGAGGAAATCTGTTGAAAGCGTTGCAGAAGCTTTAGAAGTTAGCCGTTTTACTGTTTATAACTATCTTGAGCGTTCTGAAAATGACTAAATGATTTTTAGGCACTAACTTCTTTTCTATGAGTGAATCACCTTCGAAAAAAGATACCAACGATGAGCTGTCTCGCGTGGATGCAGTTTCTTTAGCAACAATGATCAGAGATAGAGAACTTTCTCCAGTCGAAGCTGTTTCAATGACAATTGAAAGAATAGAACGTTTAGATAAAGACCTAAATTCAGTAATCCACCGGCAATTTGAAAGAGCTTTGGAACTAGCGGCTTCACACGAATTGCCAGATGGGCCTTTCAGGGGCGTTCCGATGTTGATCAAGGATTTATGGGCAGAGGAAAATGGAGAACCTCACCATGCAGGAGTTCGGGGAATGCGTGATGCAAGATACATCGCTAAAGCCGACAGCGATCTTGTTACTAGATACAAAGAAGCTGGTTTCATAATTGTCGGCAGAACTAATACCCCTGAGATGGGAGCGGTTGCAACTACCGAACCCTTATCTCATGGTCCTACCAGAAATCCATGGAATCTTGATTACGGTCCTGGTGGCTCCTCTGGCGGTTCTGCAGCTGCTGTAGCAGCAGGTTTCCTGCCTGCCGCTAACGCTAGCGATGGTGGAGGTTCCATAAGGATTCCTGCTGCAATGTGTGGATTAGTTGGTCTGAAACCATCAAGAGGAAGGGTTCCCATGGGGCCGGAGAAAGAAGAATGGGGAGTTTCAATTCAACATGTCGTTTCACATACGGTTCGAGACACCTCAGCAATTCTTGATGCCACCGCAAAAAATTTCCCTGGTGACGGGGTTTTCGCTCCTGAATTTGGACGACCTTATTTCAATGAAAATTTTCAAAGTCAAAAGCCACTCAAAATTGGAATTAAAGTTTCTGATCCGCGCGTAGAGGTAAATCCGGATTGCATCCAAGCTGTGCACAATACTGCATCTCTCCTGTCAGATTTAGGACATCATGTTGAAGAGACATCTCCAGAAGCCCTAAATAATGAAGAAAGAGTCAGAGAGTTGGGCTGGGCATTTGGAACTAACTGGTCTGTAAATATTGCAGCAAATTTTGCTTATCTGGCTAAACGTTTAGGGCGTGAACTGGTCGAAGATGATGTTGAGCCTGGAACATGGTTTCTGGCCCAGCGAGGAAAAGAGCAGTCGGCTATAAATTTTGTTAAAGCTCAAGGCATAATGGCAAATCTTCGACGAGAATTGGCTAATTGGTGGTCGAGTGGATTTGATCTGCTTTTGACACCCACTACCGCTCAACCTCCACCTCTTATTGGCCTATTAGCTCCAACAGAGGAGGATCCCATACGAGCTTCAATAGAGTCAGTCCCTTACTCTGTATTTACTTCGCCATTCAATACAACTGGCCAACCCGCTATCTCTCTGCCAATTGGGAGTTCCAATGGGATGCCTGTTGGCATTCAACTTGTTGGCGCTTATGGGAGAGAGGACTTGATTCTGGCTGTAAGTTCTCAATTAGAAGAAATAGTTAACTGGTCTGAAAATCGAGCACCATTTCACGCTTAACCCGTCAAGCGTCGAGAACCCCATAGCCAGCTTGACCTATGTCAACAACTGGAGGTTCTGTTGACCACGGAAAATTAACCCATTTATCAGTGTGTTTCCAAACATATTCACAATCAACAATTGAATGGGGTTTTTGGTAGAGAACGGCGGATCTAACCTCAGCAACCTTTTCCAGGGCATGTCCATGCACTAAAGCAAGAGTGTTTCCAGTGTCAGCGACATCATCGACTATAAGGACCTTTGCTTTGCCTAAGTCCACCCAATCAACATATGGCGGAAGTACTACTGGGAGGTCGAGGTGTTCATCAACCCCTGTGTAATATTCGACATTCATTACATAAAGATTTTTTACTGCTAATGCATAACCAAGTGAACCTGCTACGAGCATCCCTCCACGAACAATCGCCAGAATAATATCTGGTTGGTAGTTGTCATCTGCAATTGTTTGGGCCAGCTCTCTAACTGCTTTTCCGTAAAGGTCCCAATCCATCTCTTCGCGTTCGGTCACAACCCCTCCTGATTGTTGAATACATTAGCGCACTAATGAAACTATTTCTAAATAGGTTCTAAGTAACTACCCCGTCATTAGGACCAGCCCAAATAACGTGTAAAGAACCATGACTGCCAGCATCGGATACTGGCTGCGCATTGCTTTCTTCAATTCAAATTTCTCAATTCCTCTGTCGTGTGAAACCAACACCCCTACTAAGTGACCTCCCACGATCGAAATAACTTGAACCCACCCGATTACTCCCGAGGAAATTAATGTCCAGTTGATTGGATCAGTGGCTGTTCCAAAAATATCCCAACCTTTGCCAAATGGATCTGAAATAAGAACCTTGAATGCTTGTCCTTCCAATAGCAGTAAGGAAAAATAATGAGCTAAGTCGTAACCAAAAAGTATTGGCACTAAGGAAGCCCCGAATCTTTCCGAGAATCTAGAGTCTCCTGTTGTTCGACTACCTAACTTGCATGCGAGATGATATGCAACTCCTACTACTGCAACTATCCATATGAGTCCGATTGTGTTAAAAAATGTGAGTTCCCATTTGCCGCGTCCAAAGATGATCTCACCCCAGAAACGAGTCCGTGAGAAACCATCAAAGGCTGTGCCTCCCAAAGCGGCTAGCACTATTGCAAGTTGTGCTGGTGAGGTTTCATAATTCGAAACTCCTACAAAAGGAGCTCGTATAAAAACTTTTCTAGAGTTATGTGCTTCAGTTTCTTTTACCCGAAATGGAGAAAGTTCAGCTAGAGCACCGAAAAGGACACCGAACCCTTCGGCTTTTCTTGCCTGCTCCCAACCCCATTTCCATGTGATCCCCATTAAGCCAAGGGTGTATATTAATATCCACCACCCAAGGATCCTTGGACTGGCACCATCATGGTAAGCCAGTTCAAACCAATGAAAAACACTTATTGGAGCGAGAGCTATCCATCCAGAAGTTAACCACCTTGGAACAGACTCGTCATGCTCTTTTCTAATTCGGTCTACTAATTTTCCAAGTGTTTCCCATGGGCTTATTTCTTTCCAAATATGGCCAAAAAGAACAGAAGCGCATGCCATTCCAATCCAAAAAACTACAAACACTGTTACTGGCGCCAAGTTTGCAACAGTGTTGTCCTGACCAATAAAACCTGCAATTACAACAACCAGAAACAGCAACAAAGAAATACAGCGAAAAACTACTTTAAATAAGTTGGATCGATCAAGAGCATTAAATATCGGATGCCCGATCGAAAGTTTTTTCAGTAAAGGCCTGTGCCAAAAATACCCAAGCGCTGCGAAAGAAAAAACTAACGCCACTACTCCAGCCCAAGCTACTTGCCATTTTGACAAGGGTAGATCTATACGACCCCCCACTCCATGGGCAAATATTAAAAGTGAGGTCATGAAACTTGAAGTTCGAATATCCTGAAACCAGCAGAATGCAATTCAGCTTCAAAAATTCCAGGAATTGTTGCGTCCAACCTTATGATTGCGGGGACACCCGGTTCGACTTTCTTCATCTTGTCATAGACATGTAGATGAACTTCATCAATTTGGTCACTATGAACAATCACCTCTACCGAATCACCTTTCGATACTTCAAAACGGGAAAGCCCACCTTTTACTTTCCCTTCTACTATCTCTACTTGAAAAGAAATGTCGGGACCACTGGCTTCTTCCCCTCCTTCAATCATGACCATGACTGAGTCGGAGATAGGTTTTCCATCAAGATAATAGTTCCGATGGTCTATGGCTGAAAGCGAAACTGCTATTTCATGGTGCCCGTTGACTAAATTGCTTAAGTGGTAATGGTTTTCAGATATCATCGCCACGGTCGCACCGTCTAGTTCAACGTGTAAGTGTCCTTGCCTTGGTTGATTCCCGCTTTTTGTTTCTAACGGGACCAACTCGAAATTTTCCAATTCGACTACAAGCATCACTCCGCCTTCACCATCAGGAGTTGCTGCAACTGACACTGCAGGAGGATCCGCAACTGAGCTCAAATCAATGACATCAACAACGTCGCCATGTTCATGTTCATGTTCATGTTCATGTTCATGTTCATGTTCCACGGAAGCAACTGTTGTGGTTGAATGATTTTTTTTAACCGTGTTGTCTTCATCTCCGCATGCAACGACATAAAAAAATGCTAGAACACACAGTAAAATTTTACTTAAATTCACTTCACCACTCTAAAGAAAATAAACGTTTTGCCTCAGGACTTAATACCTAATTTTGATTTGGTGTCTGATCCTCTGGTGCCCATGGCACCAACACGCGTCCCAAAATCCTTACCAAATAAGTGAAAGTGAGTCCTAATAGAGCAGAAATAGCTATGCCCACATACGTTAACTCTGGCAGAAATAGTGTCCTGCCTTTCTCTATCAGAGCACCAAGCCCGTCACTAGCTAGGACGAGTTCAACTCCTATGAGCATCAATACAGCCACGCCTGCAGCTATTCTCAAACCTACAAAAATTTGCGGCAGCGCACCTGGAAATAGAACGTGTCTAAATAACTGCCATTTATTCGCTCCGAAACTTAATGCAGCTTCTCTGTAGCCATCCTCAACTCCCATAATGGCTGACATAGTTGAAATCCATACAAAGAAAAAAACCGTTACAGCTATTAAAGCTATTCTTGGTAAATCTCCGAAACCAAACAAAGTTACAAAAACTGGTATTAAAGCTAATTTCGGAACTGTGTATAAAGCGGTCAACAATGAGTCAAGTGCCGCTCTAAGTAATCGTGAAACTCCCATCAAAACACCTAACAAAACACCTAAAAACGACCCTGCAAAAAACCCTTTAAGCATCCTTTGGACACTTGTCCATATCTCAGACCAAAGTTCTGCTTCTCTTAGTTTCTTAGAAGAAACTATTTCCCAAGGCGATGCGTAGAAACGATTATCAATCCATTCATAATGAAAACCCAACTGCCAAAGTGCAATGAGCGATCCTGGAACTCCAACCGCAAGAAAAGTCTCAATCAACCGTCGACGCTTGTTGTACTTTCTGGGGCTTGTATCAGCCAAAGTTGGCACCCTACTTAACAAATCACGATCTGTTTGAGCTTCACCCTTCATCATTACTCCCGATTTTGCCCTCACCAGAGTTGATCCGTTCCAAATAATGTTCAACTTCACCCTTGAGGCAGAGCCAAAGTTCATTTTTAAACTCATTGAAATCACTCTGTGCTCTAAGCTCGGGCGAACGCGGTCGCTCAAATGGTACTTTCTGATCAAGTACTATTTTCCCTGGCCTAGAGCTCATAACTATCACTCTGTCGCCAAGAACAATTGCTTCTTCCAAACTGTGTGTGACAAATAAGACTGTTCTTTGCTCTTTTTGCCAAATAGTCAATAGCTCATCTTGTAATAGTTGCCGTAGCTGAGCGTCTAAGGCAGCAAACGGCTCATCCATAAGTAAAATTTCGGGTTCAACCGCCAAAGCTCTTGCTATAGCAACACGCTGACGCATTCCACCTGAAAGAGTGTCTGGATATGAACCAGCAAAAGCCGTTAAATCCATCCGCTCCAACCAGTGACCAGCAACTTCTTTTGTTCTAGATTTAGAGATGCCGGAAATTTCCAAACCAAAGCGGATATTTCCTTCTACAGTTTTCCAAGGATAAATTCCATAATCTTGAAAAACCATTGAAATCGGCGTCGGATTTTCTGGATTAATTCCTATATCTACACGCCCAGTTGTTGGATTCAATAAACCAGCAACAATTCTCAAAAAAGTTGACTTACCACATCCCGATGGACCCACAAGGCATACAAACTCTCCATCCTGAACTTGAAGATCCAATGGACCTAATGCATGTACCTCGTCTTCAGAGTCCGCCGAAAAAACTTTTTCGACCTCTATAGCCTCAATTTTGCATGAATGTTCTCTCAAGTTAAATAACCTATTAACAATTTCTCTAATTACTATCGTCAGCAATTAAATGCCGGTGATTGGGGTCTACCCAACCACCGGCATTTAACTATTTAGCCTTTTCCAACAGCATCAAGATATAAAGACCGATCATAAACACGATCCTCAGAAATGGGTTCTGAATAATCAACAGAGTCAAATTCAATATAGAAACTCTGGGCGTCACGTGAAGTGCCTTCCTTCATTTCCCAATCGAAAACAAGTTCCCCAGTAGCAGTAAATGCTCCTTCTGGATAACCAGACTGATTGACTAATGCTGCAACCACATCAGCATTACTCTGGTAAGCACCGTCAAGATAAGTATTGATACTTCTTATATAAGCCCTTGCAAAAGCAAGACCGACATCTCGATCGCGTTTAGAATCTCGCAGGCATGGTCCCACATAGATTCCACCCAATGCTTCACCAGGAGTTTGAGTAGCAACTAATACAAGGTCAGGATTACTGGCTGCAGCAACCCAGTGCGGATCAAGTAGCCATGCTGCCTGAACTGCATTATTTTCTAAAGCTAAAACCATGTCAGATGATCCGATCTTCTCGACAGTCATATCTAGAAGACTCACGCCTGAAGGCCTTAAAGCAGCACCTATTGGATAAGAAATTACACTGCCAAGCCCAACTGCGGATGCAATCTTTTGTCCCTTAAGGTCTCCGATGTTTGGGTTATCCGGATCAGAAAACGCATCCCTTCTTGCCCATAACCCTGTTTGATCGACTGAAAGATCGCCAGCATCTGGTGGGTAGTAGTTCCCGAGGATCATTTTTATATCAACACCATTATTAATAGCGTTATGTAAAGCAGCCTCAGTACCAGCCACACCAAAATCTAAATCACAACTATCCAACTGGGCTATTGAATCGCTAAAACCTAGCTCAACAAATTCGATTTCAAGATTTTCTGCAGCAAACTCTCCGAATTCAATCCCAGTCAGAATTGGAGAAACAAACTCTGCTTTCCATTTTGTAACTACCGATACCTTTGTTTTCTCAGCCAAAGGTTGAGGTTTAGGGTATCCCGGTTCACAACGTGCAACATCACGACCCGGACTGCGATCTCCTATGGGAGTTACTGCAGAATCTTTGCAACCCTCTGTACCTTGGCTACTTGAAGAAGACGATCCTGATGAACCCGAATCAGAGTCGCTACCGCAGGCAGTTGCTAAAACTGCAAATGCAACTAACACGATTGAAATAAGACGTAAAACTTTCACATATTCTCCTTTTCTTTGATTAGGAAAGAAGAGGTCAGTATTACTGCAAAGAAACTTCCTGTATGTTTTCTTAAGTTTGAAAAAATCCCAAACCTGTTTCAACTATATTTTTCTCAAATCAAAAAGTCAAAAAATCGAAAATACATCCTTATTCATGCCAATCTAAAGCGGTTCTCATAGTTGTTTCAAAATCTTCGAAGCTCATCGAAGTTTTAGTAGCATCAATTAACTCAGCATCCTTACCAACAAGTGTTCTAAATGGCATAGATGGATCAGTGACCGCTCTAACAATTGCATCAGCTACATCTTGCGGGTCAGGTGGCCCAGCACCCTCATCGTTCTCGCTATCGCTAATGTCGTCGAGTCTTAGTAAAGCTTCACGAAAAGCCATGGCACGCTCTTGATGTTGTGATCCTTCCCATGAATCTGGTCTAACAATATTTTCAAAAAAATCTGTTGAAAATCTACCTGGTTCTATTACATGCACTCGAATACCCAAATGTGAAACTTCAAAATGCAAGGATTCACTAAGAGCTTCAAGCGCGTGTTTAGAGGCTGCATAAGAACCGCTATAAGGGGGTGCAGAACGACCTGCGATACTACTGACATTCACTATCACCCCGCTGCCTCTCTGGCTCCACACTGGTAAAACAGTTCTAATTAGTCTTAATGGCCCCAACAGGTTCGTATCAAGCTGCTTCAACATCAACTCATCTTCTAATTGTTCAACTGCTGACTGAACTTCGAATCCTGCATTGTTTACAATCGCCTCTATTTCATTGGCATCTGACAAACAGTCTGCAACCATTTCTGGATCGCATACATCTAACTGACGAATCTCTATAGAAAGTTCTTCTTCTTTCGCGGCTCTTCTGACATCATCACCTTTATTTGGATCTCGCATGGTGGCTATAACTTTTTTTCCAGTTCTAGCCAGCGAAATAGCTGCTAATTTTCCGAAACCGGTGTTACTTCCTGTGATTAAAACACTCATAACTAAACTCTATGCCACATCGTTAAATACCAATACCTGTTCCGTTTTGGAATCACTTATTTTCTCTAGATTTTTTCTGTTCATACAAATCCTTACACCTAGGACAAAGAGGAAAGCGATCTGGGTTTCTATCCGGGACCCAAACCTTTCCGCATAAAGCAACTATTGGTTTTCCGGTGACGGCTGACTCTACTATGTCTGCCTTTCTCGCATAGTGAGAGAAGCGGTCATGGTCGCCTTCGTCTAATAATTTTTTGCTTTCAACCTCTTGAGTGGCCTCTGTGGACTCCATCATGAAAAATAATTACTTTCCTTACCGACCATCTTTGTTGACCTCAGCATGCTGGCGTATCCATGTGTGCATTGCAATACCTGATGCAACGCCCGCGTTAATAGACCTAGTTGAACCATATTGAGAAATAGAACAAACCATAGAACATGCACTTTGCGCCTTTACGGAAAGCCCCGGACCTTCTTGGCCAAATACCAAAACACATTCTTTTGGTAACGATACTGTCTCCAAAGGTGTTGACCCTGGGAGGTTGTCTACTCCTATCAGTGGTATTTCATTAGAGTTCGCCCAGATAAGCATGTCCTCAATTTCTGGATGATAAGTAACATGCTGATATCTGTCAGTAACCATTGCGCCTCGTCTATTCCAACGGCGTCGTCCGACAATATGAACTCCTGCAGCTAAGAAGGCATTGGCATTTCTGACCACAGTGCCGATATTTAAATCATGATCCCAGTTTTCAATAGCGACATGAAAAGAGTGCCGATGCTTATCCAAGTCCTTACTTATCGCCTCAACACTCCAATAGCGATACCTGTCAATAACATTTCGCTTATCGCCTTCAGCTAGAAGTTCCGGGTCCAACCGATCATCTTCTGGCCAGGGTTCAGAATGAGGTCCGACACCTATGGTGAAATCTGATTTCTCTCCGGACATCTTTCAGGTATCTGAGTCGACTTTCTCATCTTCACTTGCTACTTCGAGTCCGTTGCCGTAAAAAAGATGCAAATCTGAGATTGTTTCGATTAACTCTTCTGTTGAAAGTTCTGAACCATCTGACTTCACGGTAATCATGTTGGAATTTAGATGAATCCCAACAACTCCCTTTATAGAAAATAATCTTCTTGCTAACTCATCTGATGGCGTGTCACCAATTATTTCATCATCAACTTGAAATCTTTCATGATCCATTCCCGTCAAACATCTATTGACTTCGAAACGGTAAATCTCCGGTTTAGAGGAGCGTGTAAAAACTACATTTATCGGCTGACCCATACAGACGAAGGTTACCTAGGTTGAACGTAGAGTACATTTTTTTCAACTAAAAATGCTGAATATTTGACACTACGGTCTTAAGTCGATTAACTATCAATGCAAGCAAAATAAAAACGATGGCTATGCAAGCATGCGCTATTTTAAAACCTGCTTCATGATCAGCAATAAGTATTCCGACAGATCGAACAAGCCAAAAAGTTATTGTCCAAATACAAAATGCGGGGACTAAATGAGAGTTTAAAATGTTCCTGTCTCTCCAACTGCCGACCAGAACTTTTATAACTGTTATAGCTGCTAGAAGAAAAATAACTGCTGCCAATAAACGCCAAATTCTTTCCCCATTTGAAATTTCATTGTCATTAAAGAGATTGTAGATCCTGATTATCCAGACTAAAAGGGTTGAACCAGCCAAAACCCAAAGAAAGGAAACCAAGCGATTCATAGAAAAAAGGTAACCAATGTCTTAATAATCAACTACTTAAAGTTCAAAAATATTCCTTTGGGCTTCAATTTTTTTGATGTAAGGCGCACCTATCGGGGGGACATTTCTCATAAACGCCCAAGTCCTTCGATGAAAAAAAGTGGCTCCTTTGTTCTCAAGAGCCAAACGGTGGTTTGGACTCGGGTATCCCTTATTTTTGGGAAATTCATAATCTGGGTACAACTTGTCTGCTTCTTTCATTATTCGATCACGGGTAACTTTTGCCATTATCGAAGCCGCGGCAATAGAAAGACTGATTTGATCCCCCCGGATAATGGTTTCCGAGCTGCCATCATCAACAAAATCCCATGACCCATCAAGTAAAAGTCGGTCTGGTCTTTTAACTAACCCGTCGATTGCCCGCCTTGCCGCTATTCTCTGAGCCATTGACATGCCTAGTTCATCACATTCTTCATTACTTGCGTGACCCAATGACCAATCTTCTGACCATCGATCTATGCGGTCAAATAGTTTCTCACGCTCCTCTTCTTTAAGCATCTTGGAATCCCTAACCCCGTTGATCCGACGGTTGCGGTTGGGCACCAGTGCGACAACTGTGAGCGGCCCTGCCCATGCTCCTTTGCCAACTTCATCTAAACCTGCAACTGTTTCGTATCCAGCATCCCAATAAGAGCGTTCTATATCTAAATTAGGTGACTTTCCTTTAAGAACTTTTCGCATAATTTTACATAATTTAACTATTCATAAACTGTTAGACACCTTACGAGATTAATAGGGGTAGAACTTTCATAGACTTCAACGGATGAATGAAATGATTGCTGTCTTAATTCCTATCAAATCTTTCAATGAAGCAAAGGAAAGACTCTCAGAAGCTCTCGACAAATCTGAACGTTCAATTCTTATGCAAAAAATGGCAGAAACGGTAATCAATTCATCTGGTTCTTTGTCTATCTGGGTAGTCTGCGACGATGATGAAGTTGCTTCATGGGCTGAATCAAAAAATGTTTCAGTGATAAAAGTTGAAAAACCAGGTCTTAATAATGCAGTAAAAAAAGGTGTTGACACTCTTGAAGAAACTGGTTTCTCTAAAGTGATAATTGCCCACGCCGATCTACCTAATGCGGATGATCTGCAAAAGTGTGCAAACTTCGAAGGGGTTACTATCGTTCAGGATCATAAAGGCGATGGAACACCTGTTTTAGTTATACCTACGGGCAAAGGTTTCCGTTTTTCTTATGGTCCCGATTCATTTGCTGCTCATACCTTGGAGGCGCAACGACTTGGGCTTCCGTATCGTCAATTATTTGATCCAAAACTTAGTTTTGATGTGGACGAACCAGAAGATTTAAAATTTATTGACGACTAATCGACTATTTTCGAGTCAAGTAGATTTTTTATAAGCTCTTTGAGTTCGAGTGGTTTGTCTCCTTGGATGCTATGCCCTGCTCCTTCTACTTTTTCAACAACCATCTCATGCTGGAAACTTTTCATCTTTTCAACGTCTTCATCTCCTACGACGCTCCAAGCTCCACCTAGCCATAGATGTATTGGAACCTTAATTTCAGAAACCTTGTCCCATAATTCAGAGAAATCAATTGGTTCCGAAGCGTTTTCTTTATTCTGATCTTTCCATGCTCTACCTACGTCATATCTCCACGACCACTTTCCATCTTCTATCTCGTGGGAATTGTGGAGAACTCCACGCCTCAAGGAGGCCTCTGATCTAGTTGGATTGTGTTCAATAGTTCGCTTCAAGATTTCTTCAAAACTTTCAAAAACTTCAGGTCCTGAAACGAAATTTATAATCGGTTCGGCTTTTGTCCGATCCGTGCCAGGTGTTACGTCAACTATTCCCAACCTTCTCACCAGTTGTGCATGGTCTGACGCTATGCAAAAAGCAGTTAACCCACCTAGTGACATTCCTACGACTGCTTCAGCTTCAGGAGCCCAATGTTGTATTGCTTCAGCCACTTGGTCTGCAAGGACAAAAGGTGTGTAGTCACATTTGGGCCTCCAGTCTGAATGACCATGGCCAGGGAGATCCAATGCTAATAGTGGCATGTCAAGTGCTAAAGCAACTGTGTCCCAAGTATGTGCGTTTTGTGCTCCACCATGTATAAGAACTAGTCGAGGGGGATCTTCACCCCAGAGAATTCCACTAATCGAAAAACCTTCAGAACTAGTAAAAAATTTCCTCTCAACTTTTGGTGTTCCTTTCCATGGAATTCCTGCCTCGTCGGCATTTTCTTTCAACATTGAAAATTCTTTGTACTCAACCAATTGTGAAACCCCTCTAACGCTTTACATATTTCTAACACCCTGAAATTACTTTGCAAGATTTCATGATGAGACAAACACGAGTATTTGAAATACGATTTATTTGTGACTCTTGATGCCAGACCTGAGATAAATCTTTTAGATGGAGAATTTTATGTTAACTCTCCATATGAGACTTTTGCTTGGATGAGAGACAATGAGCCTATTTTTTGGGATGCGACAAATAAATTATGGGGAATATCTCGTTACGACGACATCGTCGCTATAGAGCGCGATAAGAAAAGGTTTATTTCTTCAGATACGAAAAAGGGTGGCTACCGACCTAACATTCCAGCAGATCCATCAATCATAGGACTTGACGACCCTCACCATGTTGTACGACGCAATTTAGTGTCACGTCGTTTTACCCCCAATGCAGTACTGACCTGGGA
>JASMLT010000069.1:276-644 GCA_030748555.1 Acidimicrobiales bacterium | reverse complement strand
ATGTCATCAGCTCGCCCGCCTTGTCCATCTCCACGTGCGACGCCATCTCTCCGTGGTAGAGGTCGGGTGCAAGGGCCACGAACCCCTCGTCGGCCAGGCGGTCGCACACACGCTTGATCTGCGGAACGAGGCCCCACCACTCCTGGATCACCATCACTGCCGGACCTGTGCCTTCTTCCGGAAGGGCCAGGTACCCGCCCGCCACCGTCCCGTTCGCCGGAAACTCGACCATCTCTCCGCTCATAGTTCATCTCCTCCTCTGCGACACGACCCTATTCCCATCCCGAGCCCGGGGCCGGGCCGCTAACCTGAGCCGACCCAGCCCCTGTAGCTCAGCGGATAGAGCATCGGCCTCCGGAGCCGTGTGC
>JASMLT010000069.1:0-266 GCA_030748555.1 Acidimicrobiales bacterium | reverse complement strand
CGCCAGCAATCACGGGGAATCCGCCGAGTTCACCGGGTGTTTTCTGCATGGAGGAATCCCTCAGTTTCCTGCAGGTTCACGGAGGTGCTCGCTGCGCTTGGACAGGACTTGGACAAGAACCGGGTCATGGGCAGACGCTGCAGAGATCCAATAGTTATTGTCAATCGTCACGATCATCCACCCCAACTACTGGGAATACCCTGCTGGCCGAGCGACACCACGTTGCTGCCATCAGCGTTCATCACAAAGATCTCCCTGTCGCCGTC
>JASMLT010000068.1 GCA_030748555.1 Acidimicrobiales bacterium | reverse complement strand
ACTGACAATGCTCCAACTGGATCATCAATTTTTATCTTATCAAAAAAAGGAATTGCAAGAGTACAGAGTCCAGCCCCAATTATTCCGATAACTATTGCTAATCCAATTGATGGGTAATCTGGCCCCGCTGTAATTGAAACCAATCCAGCAAGTGCTCCGTTTAACACAAGAGTCAAATCGACTTTCCCATACAACCATTGAGTTGCGATCATAGCAGTAACTGCTCCGGCACATGCTGCCATGTTCGTATTCAAAATCACACTAGCAATTGTATTAATATCATCCTTGGTTCCCATCGCTAGTTGAGACCCCCCATTGAATCCAAACCATCCAAACCAAAGAATGAACGTACCCAATGTTGCCATTGGTAGATTTGATGGTGGAATAAGATTCACTTTTCCATCCTTAGAATATTTTCCAGTTCTGGAACCTAAGAGAAGAACTCCTGCAAGTGCTGCCCATCCACCGACTGAATGTACTATCGTAGAACCTGCAAAATCAGAAAACCCCATTTCAGATAGGAATCCTCCACCCCATGTCCAAGACCCCTGTAATGGATAAATGGTTGCTGAGAGAATCACTACGAAAATCATAAAAGGCCAGAACTTCATTCTCTCAGCAATAGTCCCTGAAATGATAGATGCTGCCGTC
>JASMLT010000067.1 GCA_030748555.1 Acidimicrobiales bacterium | reverse complement strand
GACGACTGGTCGTCGTGGTGGATGGGTACTGACCTCGAGTGGAGCATCACGGCCAGCAGCCAGCAGTCGGGGTGTTCTGTTTTATCGGGATCGGGCAGCTACGTATCGGCCTGGTGCGACGCCGACGGGTTCGGCTACTGGTCATGGAGTTCGTCGACGGACGGAACCTGGTACCTGACCGAACCGGTACGCGGCACCTCCTGCAGGCGCTCGACCGACCACACGGGTTCCGACAGCACCTGGTGCCCGAGCACCTGATCCCGGGACGCGGAGCATCCCGGACAGGCGCCCGGAATGAAACGTGGAGCTAGGGGGAATTGAACCCCCGACCTCCTCCATGCCATGGAGGCGCTCTGCCAACTGAGCTATAGCCCCGAGGGGCGGTCAGGCTACCAAGCATGCCCCCTGACCGGACCGGCGACCGGACCGGCATCCGACCGTCAACACAACCCGTGATAGGTAGCCTCGGCAGCCATGCCCACCCCGTACGACCCCCAGGCCATAGAGGCCCGCTGGCAGCAGCACTGGCTCGAAGAGGGCACCTACGAGGTCGACAACGACGACCCCCGGCCGCCGTACTACGTGCTCTCGATGTACCCGTACCCGAGTGGCCCGGCGCACATGGGGCACGTCCGCAACTACACGATGGGCGACCTGCTCGTGCGCTA
>JASMLT010000066.1 GCA_030748555.1 Acidimicrobiales bacterium | reverse complement strand
CAAACTTTTCAACAAGCTTATCATACTCAGCGACTATATGCCCCACAAAAGAAGTGCCGCCTATGTTTATTTCTTCGTCATTTATTTTAAGTATCTTGGGCATAAAGTCTCCTGAGAAAATGCCTCACTTGTCCTTTCATAGTCTTTCTAATAACAGCTATATATATAGCAATAATGGCAAGGGTCCAAAAAATCATATCCTCTCTCCTTAAAAAGCTATACAACCTGCGCTACATAGCTTTTGTGTTCTAATTCAATTATATAAGTATGCTCATTCAAAATGCTCCTCCGTCTGGACTTGAACCAGAAACCCTTTGATTAACAGTCAAATGCTCTGCCAATTGAGCTACGGAGGAATGATTTAATCCCTTTCTGCTGTCGCTAGAAGCACAAAGGGATCAGTGCAGATAGGCTTAACATCAGATGGAATCTTTGTTCCATAAGATATAGAGAAAAAGTCATTTTGCAGATATGAAGAACCAGATGCCTCTCCAAGCTTTTTCTTGTCAAAGGAGATGCAAGAAATCTTGCTAACTCCGTAAGTTGCCTTTTCTGCGGAAATTACATCACAACCTGCGATTTGCATATTAGCAATCAGCGAATCTATACACATAGACGCTGTTGGGTTGAATGTTATTGTATTCTTTTTTTGTGAACACCCTGTCATTATAACAGCGATAAAA
>JASMLT010000065.1 GCA_030748555.1 Acidimicrobiales bacterium | reverse complement strand
CATAGTTTCCGGCGGGCATTTAATAATGCATTAAGGGACTTAGGACTTGAGATTGAGGATCGCAGAGCACTATTGGCCCATGCGTCATCAGATACCACACTGGTCTACACCAATCGGAATCTGGAGCTGGCACGAAACTATGTGGATCAGATCCCAGCTGTAGTTGAAAAATGAAAACGTGACTAAAACGTGACTAAATTGAGTACCAAAGGGTGTATTTGAATAACAACCCCTAAAATGCAAAAAACCCCATTTCCCGTCGAGAAAATGAGGTTTTCTTTTGTAGCGGGGGACGGATTTGAACCGCCGACCTTCGGGTTATGAGCCCGACGAGCTACCAGACTGCTCCACCCCGCGTCATGAATTTTTATGTTAAAAATCGCCTTAATCTTTCGATTGAAGGCCGGCAAAATTAGGTGATTATCCCAATTCTGCCAACTCTATTTTTTAAGAATATTCACCCGCACCGCTAAGTGATCTGAATACCCGCCTAATAGACGATCCCCCACCCAAAAACGAAAGGTGTAATGGGCATAATCCCCTTCCTGCTGGCGGTATTTGGGTAGATCCAGGATATAAGCCGATCCTGGCTCAATGGCCAGACCATGTTCGTCAGATAGGCTTTCATGGATGAGAATCTGGTCATAGAACAGGTCCTCTCCTCGGTAGATGTAAGTCCCCTTCTTGGGTTCTCCCAGCATGGGCGCCATGAGGCTCGACAGACCCACCGCCCGCAAAGACATAACATTCATTTCATCCGGGTTCTCATTAAAATCCCCCAAGAAGATGATTTC
>JASMLT010000064.1 GCA_030748555.1 Acidimicrobiales bacterium | reverse complement strand
CCAGCGCCTTGTCGAGCCCTAGTGAACTCCTCTGAGGTCATGAATCCTTCCACCACGTCCATCGAAGGCGTCTCCATCCCCAAGTGGAGAATGTTCTCGTTCTCTGCGTCAACGCCGCAGACGAGGCAAGCTCCTCCAGCGGCTTCGATCTGCGGAATGGCTTCAGTCTCGAACCACGCTTTGAAGACCTCGAGACCATCTGTGATCTCTTCCTGCAGCAGAAAAATCATCTTCGTTGTCCTTCTTGTGGTTGGGTTGGGATGCCCATAGTTGCAGTCAGTGTCGAAGGCGACAAACCACTGTCGCTACGTGTCTACGACATGACCGACAGTGCCGCACGCGGTCGGCCTGGACGCGGTGTTGGGTGGCGGGTGACCCCTGGGGAACGACCTTCGACAACAGACTTTGGCTACCAGAATGGCCACCAGGAGTGTTCAGACCACCAGTCTGAACACGATCGTGACCAGCGAAACCGCTGGTCAGCGTGGTGGGCCGTGAGGGACTTGAACCCCCGACCCCCTGCGCGTCATGCAGGTGCTCTAGCCAACTGAGCTAACGGCCCCGGAGCGCAGCATCGTACCAGTGGCCCCCGAACGGCACACCGGTGAGAGCGTCAAGCCGGCGGATCAGAACCGAAGGCCCACGGTCCCCGATCGACCAGGGCGGCGAGCACCAGCAGCGCTCCACCCACTGCGACCACGGGAAGTCCGGACCCGACCGAGTACTCGTATCCGTCGAACGGGTCGAGGCTCAACACGCTGGCGATCTCGAGGCCGGCGGCGGCCAGGACGACCAGACCCGTGGTCAACAACACCAACTTGAGGGTCAGCCCGCGAAGGTCGGTCC
>JASMLT010000063.1 GCA_030748555.1 Acidimicrobiales bacterium | reverse complement strand
CCGAGACCTCGGCGATGGCGGTGTCCCAGTCGACCTCCATGAACGAGCCGTCGTCGAGGCGCTTCAGCGGGCTGGTGAGCCGGCCGGCCGAGTTCTGGTACCAGTCGACCCGCAGGCCCTTCTCGCACGTGTAGCCCTTCGACGACACGTGCGCCTTGTTCCCCCGCACCCGGGTGATGGACCGGCCGTCGAGGCGGACCTCGAGCCCACAGTTCAGGCTGCACAGCACGCAGGCGGTCTTGTGCCAGACCCTGGTGGGATCGGTGTCGGTTGTGGTCTCGGTGGATTCGTCGGCCATGCACGGACGGTAGGTCCGGGGGACGTCGCCTGGCCACTCGCGGCCGGCGCCGATGCTCAGCTGACGTACGCGGTGGCCGCCCGCTGGCCCACCGTCACCAGCCCGTCGTGCTGGCCGGCCTGCGGTGATCCCGTCGGGATGGGGAGATTTGAACTCCCGACCCCCTGCTCCCAAAGCAGGTGCGCTGCCAGGCTGCGCCACATCCCGGGTCGCCGTAAGTGTAGGGGTGGATGCCATGCGGGCAGCCCCCAGATATCCCTGCAGGTTCAGGCTCAGCAGCCCTTGAAGTGGCCCTTTCGGCGTTCCACGAACGAAGCCACACCCTCAGCGGCATCGTCGGTTGCAGCCAACTCGGCCTGCTTCGGTCCGAGGGCGGCAACAGCCGCTGCCTCGCCCTCTTCGACGAAGCGCATCGACGAGGCCTTGGTGGCCTGCACAGCCAGGGGAGCACCCTCGCAGATCACCGTGGCGAGCTCCATGGCCCGGTCCAGCTGGGTGCCTGCCGGCACCACCTCCTGCACCAGACCGATCCGTAGCGCCTCAGCCGAGTCGA
>JASMLT010000062.1:647-888 GCA_030748555.1 Acidimicrobiales bacterium | reverse complement strand
GGGCTGACCTGGGATCGATACCGGTGGCGCCAATTCGGCGGGAATCAGGCGTGCTCACCGATGTGTATCAACCCGTCTGTGCGGACCACTCCCCCAGACCCCTAAGGGCCAGTGGACCGGCTACCCGCTCTGACAGAAACCATAGTCCCGCCATGACGGTTTGTCCCGTGGAAAGTTCGGCGGCGGCACACCGGTGCCCCGGAGGGGGGCGGAGCGGAACAGAGGTGGTACCCCGTACGGG
>JASMLT010000062.1:0-637 GCA_030748555.1 Acidimicrobiales bacterium | reverse complement strand
GTTGAGAACCTGGCGTCCTGGGCCTCTAGACGAACGGGGCCTGTACCTGTTGACATCCATGCGGGTGCACGATGTCAACCTCTGGAGCAGCGCATTGTAGCGACGCTCGGAGGTTGCGCCTCTTGCTCGGGGGGGAGGACTCGAACCCCCAACGACTGGACCAGAACCAGCTGTGTTGCCAATTACACCACCCCCGAAAGGTGGGCCCCGGAGGGCCACGACAGCGTAACGGTCAGATTGCAGCGGCCCGCATACCAGAAGCTACAGGCGGGCCCTTGCCCGGGCGATCCGGCGCAGCACCTCGGCCCGATCCATGCACTCGGCCATGGTCTCAAACAGCGGTGGTCCCACGGTTCGGCCGGTAACGGCCACCCGCAGAGGCGCCTGGGCCTTGCCCAACTTGAGGCCGACGGCCTCGCCGACGTGCATCACCGTGTCCTTGAGCACCTCGGCATCCCAGGTGCAGTCGGCGAATGCCGCTGCGGTTCCGTCGAGGATCTCAGCGGCGAACTTTCCCTTCACCATTGCCTTGTGCCATGAATCAGGATCGTCGACAGGGTCGTCCAGGAACAGGAAGTCCACGAACCTGGGGGTGTCGCTGAAGGTCCGCAGCTTCTCCTGGATCAGGTCGGCCATG
>JASMLT010000061.1 GCA_030748555.1 Acidimicrobiales bacterium | reverse complement strand
CTGGAAAGGAATGAATTGACTTCCGGTTCCAGCTGGCATGCAGCCGGACAGATTCACACAATTAGTTCTGATCCCAACATCAGCCGTCTGCAGGGTTATACAATTAACCTTTATAAAGAAATTGAAGAAACTTCAGGTCATTCGACTGGATTTAAACCTAGTGGTGGTTTTTATTTAGCATCAAATGAAGTTTGGGATGATTATTTAAAAAGAGAAAGATCAAAAGCAAGATACATGGGTCTTGATCAGGAATTTATTTCTTTAGAAGAAGTAGCAAAAAAAAATCCATTAATTGATCCAAAAAGATATATTTCTGCATTATGGGACCCAATAGACGGCGAGGTAGATCCTTCAGGAGTTACTTATGCTTTTGCAAAAGCTGCTAAAGTTCATGGTGGAAAGTATTACACAAACACAATTGTTAAAGACACAAAGCAAAAACCAGATGGCACTTGGGATGTAGTTACAGATAAAGGAAATATTAATGCTGAAATAGTAATTAATGCTGGAGGATTGTGGGCTAGAGAAGTTGGTCAAATGGCAGGAGTTTATTTGCCAGTTCAACCGATGGAACACCATTATTTAATTACAGAAGCAATACCAGAAATAGAAGCAATGGGTGAAGGTAAAAGATTGCCAGTTGGAACAGATTTTGAAGGTAATATTTATTTTAGGCAAGAAGGAAAAGGAATGCTTCTTGGAACTTATGAACCAAAATCAACTCCTTGGAAAGTAGAAGGAACACCAATGAATTTTGGTCATGAACTTTTAGAACCTAAATTAGAAAACATTCAAGATAGACTGGCTATCGGCTTTAAAAGAATGCCAGCTCTAGAAAAAGCAGGAATAAAAAATATTGTTAATGGTCCTTTTACTTTTGGTCCAGATGGAAGTCCTTTAATT
>JASMLT010000060.1 GCA_030748555.1 Acidimicrobiales bacterium | reverse complement strand
CAACCTTCTCAAAGTGCAATGCTACGAGGCAAATAATACCTGCTCCTCACGTAGGTCAAAAATTTTCACAAAAATCACTATCAATGGCGGAAAAATGTTCTAATTAAATTACCCCTCTCTACAAGAGATAACATTTCTTTTAATGCTTCCAGAATTAATACGAACCGCCGCCTCAAATTTCGAAAATAAGATCGCGATTGACTGCGAAAATGGTATCTCCCTTTCCTACAAAAATTTGGACATTATTTCTGACGAAGTATCAGGCGCTCTGCTTAAAAGAGGCTTGATGGAGGGTTCAATCGTCTTGCTGTCTATCCCCACCAGCGTCGAATACCTAATTATCTACATAGCGGCATCAAAAATTGGTGTAATAACAGCTGGTATAAATCCACGCCTTAAAGCTCCCGAAAGGGAATCGATTTGCGAAGTTGCAGAGCCTGATCTTGTTATTGCAACTTCTGAACTATTAGATGGAATTTCAACAGATACTTCTGTTGAAATTATAGAACTTGCCGAAAACAGAGAGAGATTACTAAAAGGGCTCCGGATTGACTCCTTCCAACCAAAAGAGCTTGAGGAGAATCTTGATCGGCCAGTCTGCGTGTGCTTCACATCTGGCTCAACTGGCACTCCCAAAGGAGCTCTGTTCACGAATAAAGAGCTTCTGGCAATACAAAAAATGGACACAGAAGGTGTTTGGGGTTCAGGTGGCCATCTGGTACCTAGTACAGCGTTTGCGCATGTTGGGAGTATGACAAAACTTCCTTGGCAGTTATCTAAAGGAGTTACCCTCCACACCCTTGATCGGTGGAAAGCTCAAAAGGTAATGAACCTCGTCGAAACGCACCGCATATCTGCCATTGCAGGCGTGTCGGCGCAGATTGCATTACTTCTAAAGGTAGAAAACTTCGAGAATTATGATCTCAGTTGTGTCAAAGCAATTGTTGCCGGTGGAGGTCCATCCCCACCTTCACTAGTAATAAAAGCGAAAGAGAATTTTGATGCCCCTTATTCGATCCGCTACTCATCAACGGAGTCAGGCGGGATTGGTCTAGCCACTTCTCTCGAAGCCTCAATGGAAGAGTCCCTTTACACAATCGGAAAACCAAGACCAGGAGTACAAGCGAAAATACTCGATGAAGAGGGACATCTTGTCGAAACTGGAGAGGTCGGAGAACTCTTTCTTAAAACTCCCAGTTCCATGAACTCATATTGGCATGATTCAGAAAATACTAGAAAATTTTTGCTCGATGGGTGGTTGAAAACAGAGGATTTGGCAAGAAAGGACGAGATGGGATTGTTCAGACTTGCTGGCAGAACTAACGAAATGTTTATCAGAGGCGGTTATAACGTCTACCCACAAGAAGTTGAATCAGTTTTAAGCTCTCACCCTAAGGTTGAGCAAATGGTATTGATTCCAAAACCCCACCATACTTTGGGAGAAGTGGGAGTTGCTTTTGTCGTACCCGCACGATCTGAAGAAAGTCCTACCCTGGATGACTTGGTTAAATTCGGAAAAGAGAAGTTAGCTAAGTACAAACTCCCAGAAGAAATAAATATCATTGACGAACTGCCTCTCAAAAATGGTTTCAAGATTGACCGTTCTTTTTTAAAGAACTCTTTTTTAACAGGTAAAGACTGAAACTTCTTATTTGTTTTTACGTTTTGTTATTTTCTTCTGTTGGTCTGTCAATTCTTTCAAAAGAGCCCGATATCTAACCAGCCGTCTCTCGTCCAGCACTCCCAGTAAAACGTCTTCGATCACAGCACAGTCTGGTTCGCTTTCGTGAATACAATCACTGAAACGGCAATCCTTGGAGCGTTCTTCCAGGTCAGCAAAAACTTTTTCTAAAGATTCTTGTGCATCCCATATTCCAACAGAACGCAAACCTGGGGTGTCAACCAACAAACCCCCATCAGGGCAAAGAAGGATTTCGCGGGTAACAGTTGTATGCCTACCTCTCTTATCACCTGATCTGACTTCGCCTGTTTCTACAATCTCACCACCTAGCAGAGCATTTACGAGCGACGACTTGCCGGCACCAGACTCTCCGATTAATGCAGCTGTGCAACCTGCTTTTACCATGTCTTTTATTTTCACTAATCCCGGATCAGAAGTATTAGCTGAATCAACAGCAATAGTTGCAACTTCAGGAGCTATAGCTTCAATTGTTCGAATTGTTTCTTCGAACAGTTCATCTTTTTCTTCAACTTTTGTTAAAACAACTATTACTTGGCTCTGACTGCTCCAAGCTAAAGTTAAAAGCCTTTCGATCCGTCCAGGTGGAAGTGGGCGGTCTATACCATGAACTATTATCACTAAATCCAAGTTGGAAACTAAAACTTGTTCCACTCTTTCATCTGATGGGTCACGGCGAGACAATCTATTCTTACGGGGTAAAATCTCTTCAATAACAGTTCCTACCTCTGGAACCTCTACCAATTTGACCCAGTCGCCTGTAACTGGAGCAAGTTCCCCCTGTGATCTATTGGAGTCTGATATAGCTCTCACTGTTCCTTTTTTTGAGATGACATCACATTCACCACGGTCAACCCGAATGATACGTCCAAGTTCATCAGAGCCAGATAAAAGATCCTCACTGGCCCCATAATCTGAAAGGTCGACAGTCATGTAAGAAATATTAGATCCAAATCTGTTAACCGAGGCGAAGGGTCTCCAAAGGTTCAAGCCGTGCCGCCTTCATGGAAGGGTAAAGACCTGATGCGACAGCGACCGCTACCGAAACTAGACCCCAACCTATTAACGAGGGTAAAGAAAGAATCATGACGTAATCGCGAGACCACGAAGTGAACCAAACAACACCCGCTCCCGCGAGAGCCCCAAAAATACCCCCAAGGACACCTACTACCAAGGCTTCAAAAAGAAACTGCATGGCTATTGTCATACGCGTGTGACCTAAAGCACGTCGTATACCTATCTCA
>JASMLT010000005.1 GCA_030748555.1 Acidimicrobiales bacterium | reverse complement strand
TCACGCTTCGGCTCAAATGGTTTGGAGGGGAATAAGAAGCCGACCTGCATGGCGGGTTCTTTTGTACTCCAGTGAATCTCCACCAATTCAAAGAGGCTTAGTGATGATTGACGCTGTAAATGGCTCAGTGATAGAAAGCCATTTCGAGAAAAATCCTGAGACCTGGAAGGATCAGTAGAAGCAGTTTTCTTAATCATTTGATGAATTTGAGACCGTTTACTTCTTTTTCCGTGTTCTCTCCTAAAATGAATTTTGTTCACAGGTTTTTATTCGAAGTGATTCGAGGTGGAAGAAATTGTTAGATGGAAATTGGCGCAACGTAGTCGATAGAGGCTTGAGCCCGATTGGAAAAAATTTGCATAAAGCGGGCATCACAGCCGACGTGGTAACGGTCATTGGCATACTCATGGCTGTAGCAGCTTCCATTTCTGTAGCAGTCGGCTCTCTGCGTCTAGGTTTTGTTCTCCTTGTGATGACAGGTATTTCTGATGCGCTTGACGGACCTGTAGCAAAAGCATCAGGAGCCGCTTCTTTAAGGGGAGCGTTCTTTGATTCTGTCTCTGACCGTCTAACAGATGCTCTTCTACTGGGAGGAATTGCATGGTTTTTGATTGGTGACGAACCGGGATATACAGTGATGCTCCCAGTATCAGTAATGTTCGTGAGCCTTCTTATCTCTTATCAGAGAGCTAAAGCCGAATCTTTGGGTCTTGAAGCCAAAGGTGGTCTTATGGAGCGAGCGGAAAGATTCATTGTCCTGGCGATCGGGTTGCTCTTCTCAGAAGCCCTAATAGTCATCCTGTGGGTCATGCTAGCCTTAAGCACCTTTACGGCTTTACAGAGGTTTGTAAAGGTATGGAAGCAGGCGAGTGCTGTACGAGAGACATCGCACCATCAGAATTCTGGGCAAAGACGTCAACTTCGTTTAGATCGTAGAAAAGAGCGCCGTCAGCGTCTAGCGGCGCGCCGATCTTCACAGCTTCAAGGGTGAAAATTGGCCTCCTCGGCCCTTATCGGCTACAAACTGGCAGCTTTATTATCGCGAAAGCTTCCTAAAAGACTTGGATTGGGTGTTGCATCTTTTTTAGGTTATGCGATTGCAAGAATTGACAAAAAACGTAGAGATCAAGTAATCAGAAACGCTAATCGTTTAAGTGATTCTGAGCTTTCAAGGAAAGAACTAAAAGACTTCGTTGACCAGACATTCGAGTCATATGCACACTACTGGGTAAATACTTTCCGCCTTGTTGACATGACTAAACAAGAGTTAGAAAGCACCTTCTCCCACGATGGTTGGGAGTTGATTGAAACAGCTTTAAAAAAAGACTCTGGTGTCATCTTGGTTTTACCTCATCTAGGAGCTTGGGAATGGGGCGGCTTATGGATATCTGAAATTAAGGGTGTACCAGTCAGCGCTGTAGTGGAACCACTCGAGCCGCCTGAACTATTCGAGTGGTTTAAACGCAGTAGGAATGCTTTAGGCATGGACATAATACCTTTAGGGTCAGATGCAGGCCCTCAGGTTCTTAAAGCCATATCGGACAAGCAACTTATCGTTCTTGTTTCAGACCGCGATGTTGGTGGTTCTTCAGTAGAAGTTGAGTTTTTTGGAGAAAAAACGTTGCTACCAGCGGGTCCTGCAACTCTTGCTTTAAGGACAGGGGCAACATTGCTGCCAGTAGCGGTATACAACAAGGAAGATGGCTGTCATGGAGTCGTCCGCCCGGCCATTTCTCTTGAAAGAAAAGGAAAATTTCGTTCTGATGTAAAACGCATTACACAAACAATTGCAGACGAGATGGAATTGTTGATCAGGAAAGCGCCAGAACAGTGGCATTTGATGCAACCAAATTGGCCTTCCGACTCTCAACCAGAAAAGGGTAGAATCTAGTATGCGTATAGGTCTTATATGCCCTTACAGTTTGACGGTTCCTGGGGGAGTTCAAGGACAAGTTTTGGGCTTAGCGAAGATGCTGAGAAGCTTAGGTCATTTTGTCCGAGTTCTTGGTCCGTGTGATGGTCCACCACCTGATACAGGGGTGACACCTCTTGGCATGAGCATACCTACGACAGCAAATGGGTCTGTTGCTCCGATCGCCCCTGATGTTCCTTGTGCATTAAGAACAATCAGGGCTCTGCGAGATGAACAATTTGACATTCTCCATTTGCATGAGCCATTAGCCCCTGGACCCACTCTGACATCTTTATTTTTAGCTCAGAGTCCTATGTTGGGCACATTTCATGCAGCAGGTAAAAGTTTGGCTTATGACTTATTGAAAGGTCCTGTGAAGTGGTTGCGTAACCGATTAGATCACGCAGTTGCTGTTTCTGAAGATGCAGCAGAAATGGCACATGCGGCTTTAGGAGGAGAATATGAGATCCTTTTCAATGGAGTTGAAACAGATAGATGCAATGCAGTGGTTCCATGGTCAAAAGAAAGCCCGACAATATTTTTTGTTGGTAGACATGAACCCCGAAAAGGTCTAGGTGTGTTGCTCGAAGCGATGACTTTTTTACCGTCAGACACTCAACTTTGGGTTGCAAGTGACGGACCTGAAACCACCGAACTGAAAGCTCAAGCGGCAGGAGATCACAGAGTTAAATGGCTAGGTCGAATAAGTGAAGAAGAGAAACTGTCACGTATAAAAGGGGCGGATATATTTTGTGCACCATCATTAAGAGGGGAATCTTTTGGGGTTGTCTTGTTGGAGGGCATGGCTTGTGGAACCCCGGTTGTAGCAAGTGACATTACTGGTTATGCGAAAGTAGCCCGTGGTGGTGAAGATGCACTTTTGGTTCCAGCTGGCGATTCACAGGCTCTGGCCAGTGCTATTGAAAAGATCCTTCGAAATCCTGATCAAGCTGAAAGATTGTCTGCTCGAGGTATAAAGAGGGCAGAAAATTTTTCAATGCAACGTCTAGCAGAGACTTATTCGAAGTCCTATGAAGCGATCTTGGCTAATTGACCCCAGTTGACCCAAATAAATGCGTAATATGCCTAGACAGAGGCAAATAATTATTTCTATACCTAGGTAAAAATGAAAATTTTAGATATGCGTTCTCCAGTTTTTCATACATATTTGTTTCTTTCTCTCTTAGTTTGGGCACCAATTTTTTTCTTTGTGGATAATTCGTTTGTTTTATCTCTGGCTTTGGCTCTAATAATTTCCTTGTTGCTGGTTTTCGTCATGACCCGTATTGCCCCAGGTGCTGTTCTTAGATCGCTTGGCAGTATTCCTGCAACCGAAAAACAATTTCCGCGGTTGCACAATGCTCTCGACGGTATATGTGTAAATCATGGCTTAGACAAGCCGGATGTTTATGTGATTGAAAGTCCCAACGGCAATGCGGCAGCTGTAGCTGACAAACGGTCACAAGCAGTCGTTTTGACTACAGGAGCTATCGACTCATTAGATCTCATTGAAATTGAAGGCCTTTTAGCTCAATTGGTTGCAAAGTGTCTCGATACTCGTTTGTCAAAAAAGACGGTAGAAGCATTTTTTCTCAGGTTCCCTCTGGTTGCTATTTTTACGGGTAGTAAGAAATACAGAAATGATGTCAGACTTGAAGATGTAAAGGGAGCGGAACTGACTCGATACCCTCCAGGAGTTCAGAGATCACTCTTGGCACTCAAGGGTTTAGGGACAGAAATTGAAGATGCACCTAGGTCAACCTCACACCTATGGTTAATGAATCCAAAAGGGTTGGATGCTGAAGAAACACACCCATCTACTGAAGAGCGAGTCTCAGCAATGGAGGAATTGTGAGCATTGCAAGAATTTTTAAATTAACAAAGATTTCCCTCATAGTGTTTGCAGGGTTTCTTTCCTTGATCTCATGTGGTGGAAGTGAAAAAATTACTGTTGAGGCGACTACCACTACCTCTTCTCTTTCAACACTTTCACCGACAACCAGTCCAGTTGTAGCGACAACAACCACTATTGAAACAGTGCTTGCAACGACAACAACAATAATTGACCCTGAAGAATGGGTTGGCCCTAGACACCCCTTGACCGGCCTACCAGCGCTGGAAGGGATAATTCCGAGACCAGCATTAACAGTCAAGATAGGCAACAACGACTCTAATTCGCTTCCTCACGAAGGGCTCGCTGCGGCGGACATAGTTTATGAAACTCTCATAGAAGCAGGTAAAACAAGATTTTTAGGCATATATCAGAGTTCACTACCTGAACGCATAGCTCCAGTTAGGTCAGCGCGGTCTACAGATATAAGTCTCATTGGAAATCTCAGCAATCCCCATTTCGCGTATTGGGGTAGCAATGAAGGAGTGGGAGCAGAAGTTGAAGAAGCAGAAAGAAGTGGAACTTTCATCAGGCAAAGTGCAGAAATAAATTCCTCTGGCGCTTTTTCTCGTGACCCTTCAAGAGGCAACCCTCCTTACGATGGTGTTTTGAATCCTGCTTATTTGATTGGTGATCTTCCAGCGCCGGCACCAATTGCAATATTTGATTATGGTGCACTTCCAGTTTCTGCAGTATCAACTTTAGGATTACGCTGGGAAACTGGTGGTCGTATCGTCGAGTATCTTTGGGACCAGCAGTCCTCAAAGTGGAAACGGTTCCAGGACGGCTCTCCTTTAATCGGCTCGGATGGCATTCAGTTGGAGTCAGAAAATGTCCTGCTTCTTTATGTTGACTATTTCAGATCAAATGCTGATCCGAATTCACCTCAAGCTCAAAGCACGGGTAGTGGAGATGGATGGCTTCTCCGAAACGGAAAAATCGTGGGGATCACATGGGATCGACAGTTTGAGGCTTTGAAATGGTCGTTCTACGATGATGACTCAGGAGAATCTGTGAGCCTTGATCATGGGCGAACGTGGGTCGTTTTGGCGCAACTGGGAGAAGCGTCTTTGCTGACCCCAATGGAAGCAGCAGTTTTAACTGGATAAAAGCAAAAGTTAACCATTTTAATTTCTAGAAAGGTATATCTCTTAACCTCTTCTAGACTTAAATCATGGATGAACTTAATCGTGATACAGGAACCCGATTAGTCAAAAGGGGTCTTGCGGAGATGCTAAAAGGCGGCGTCATTATGGATGTTGTCGATGCGGATCAGGCAAAAATTGCTGAAGATGCAGGGGCGACCGCAGTAATGGCATTAGAGAGAGTGCCAGCCGACATACGACGTGACGGAGGTGTCGCGAGAATGTCCGATCCTGAAATGATCGAAGAAATTAAAAGTGCTGTAACAGTTCCGGTCATGGCTAAAGCAAGGATAGGACATTTCGCTGAGGCACAAGTACTACAGTCGATCGGAGTTGACTACATAGATGAAAGTGAAGTGCTGACGCCAGCAGATGAGGCACATCACATAGATAAATGGAAATTTGATGCCCCATTCGTGTGTGGTGCCACAAATTTAGGTGAAGCATTGAGAAGAATTTCAGAAGGGGCGTGTTTGATCCGTTCAAAAGGCGAAGCTGGTACAGGCAATATCGTTGAAGCAGTTCGACACTTGCGATCCATTCTTGGAGATATAGGAAGAATTTCCCAGGCTGACTCTGCTGAACTTTTCGACTGGGCAAAACAGCTTCAAGCTCCCTTGCCCTTAGTGCAGGAAGTATCAGAAACAGGTGAATTGCCTGTTCCTATATTCTGTGCAGGTGGAATAGCAACACCTGCCGATGCGTCTTTGGTAATGCAGTTAGGTGCTCAAGCTGTTTTTGTGGGATCAGGAATATTCAAAAGCGAAGATCCAGCTCCGAGAGCGCGGGCAATAGTTGAAGCTACAACGAACTACTTGGATCCTTCAATTCTTGCAAAAGTCAGCAGAAAGCTAGGTGAACCAATGACAGGTATTGAAATGGATTCGATAGAAACTCGGTTAGCAGAGCGCGGCTGGTAAGACGTGAAAGTTGGAGTTTTAGCGCTCCAGGGGGCTTTTAAGCTTCATGTGCAAGCTTTAGAAAGACTCGGAGTAGAAGCTATAGAAGTTCGCAGTCTTGAAAATTTTGACGCTTCAGAAGCATTAATAATCCCCGGTGGCGAATCAACAACGATGTCTTTCTTGCTCGAATCTTCTGGGATATTCGACTCTCTTCAAGAACGTTCAACTGACGGAATGCCAGTTTTGGGAACTTGTGCCGGGATGATTTTATTGTCATCAAAAATTACGGATGGTAGAAACGATCAGAAACCTTTGAAATTAATAGATATTGAAGTTCGCCGTAATGGTTACGGAAGGCAGATTGATTCTTTTGAATCCGACTTATTTATAGAAGGTTTCAAGAGTTCTTTCAGGGGGGTTTTCATAAGAGCCCCCTTAGTTGAGAATGCTAGTGAAAAGGTAGAGGTTCTAGCAGAAGTAAATGGTCGACCGGTCATGTGTAGGCAGGACTCGGTGATCGTCACCTCTTTCCATCCCGAGTTAGCAGATGATGATCGAATACATGCAGAATTCTTAGAGATGGTTTCAAATAGTTGACGGAGCTTTAGTACCTGAATAGGAGAACTTGATGTCGGGCCATTCTAAATGGGCAACCATAAAACATAAAAAAGGTGCCGCTGATAAAAAACGCGGGAAACTTTTTGCCAAGTTGATAAAGCAGGTTGAGGTAGCAGCCCGTCAAGGAGGAGGGGATCTTGACGCTAATCCAACCTTGCGCACCATGTATCAAAAAGCACGGGACTCTTCGGTGCCTCTTGACACTATAGAAAGGGCGATTAAGAGGGGCACCGGCGAATTGGAAGGAGTCGCCTATGAGAGCGTTACTTACGAAGGGTACGCACCACATGGAGTGGCTCTTTACGTCGAGACCTTGACTGATAATAGAAATCGAACTGCATCTGAAATTCGAACGATTTTGACGAAAAACGGGGGTTCCCTAGCAGAACCTGGATCTGTTGCTTGGCAGTTTGAACGCAAGGGAATAGTCATTTTCTCAAGCCCTATAGATGAAGAGGCGGTTATGGAAGCGACCCTAGAAGCCGGAGCTGAAGACCTTGTCAATGAGGGAGAGAGTTGGCGATTAACATGTTCGCCGAGTGACCTTCCTGTACTCAGAGAAGCCGTAGAGAAAGCCCAAATTTCTTTTGAAAGCGCTGATGTCACGATGCTTGCATCATCAACTGTTGAGATAATTGAACCTCAAGAGGCTAAAGCGGTGTTGAAACTTATAGATCTTCTAGATGAAGATGACGATGTTCAGGATGTTTACGCAAATTTTGATATACCTGATGATGTTTTAGAAAACTTGTAACTGTCGGAAGTTTCAAATAATCCCAACATAGAACCTAAGGTTCGGATACAATCGTACATATGTTCGTTTTAGGAGTGGATCCGGGTTTATCGCGTTGTGGCTACGGGTTAGTCAGGAGAGAAGGGCGCCAACTCACCGCAGAGGCTGCAGGGGTAATCAGAACAGATCCGAGTGATGCGCTTGCCAAGCGTCTCGCTGATCTCCAATACGATATTCGTACCCTTATCGAAGAACAAAAACCAGATGAGATTGCCGTGGAAAGAGTCTTATTCCAAGTCAATGCAAAGACTGCTATGCAAACCAGTCATGCTTCAGGTGTGATCATGGCAGAAGGAGCAGCTTCGGGTTGCCCAGTAACTTTGTACTCACCAAACGAGGTGAAATCAGCTGTTGCTGGCTGGGGAGGTGCTGGGAAAGATCAAATAGAGGCGATGGTTCAGACGCTGTTAAAAATTGATTCGCCCCTACGGCCTGTCGATGCAGCAGATGCAGTCGCAATAGCTTTGTGTCATTTAGCGATGCTTCCAGGACGACATAAGGCGGTAGCAGGATGATTGGTTCAATTCGAGGTTTGCTTTTAGAGCGGTTTTCTGAAGGAGAAAAAGGTGAAGTTCTTATTGAGACCGCAGGAATTGGTTATCGGGTAACTGTTACTCCCACGACTGCTGTAAAAATTGGCGAAGAAGGAAGCGAAGTATTTGTATATACCTACCATCTGATCAGAGAAGCGGATCAGGCTCTCTATGGGTTTTTAGATCGTGCTGAAAGAATCTGTTTTGAAGCACTTCTCACAGCCCATGGTGTAGGACCTTCTTTGGCGTTAGCAGTTTTAGGTGTCCATGGCCCCAATGAACTCTTTCAGGTAGTAAACAACGATGACATTTCTTCTCTCTGTTTGGTCCCGGGCGTAGGTAAGAAAACAGCAACCAGACTTCTGGTCGAATTAAAGAGTGTTTTGAAAATGCCAATTGAAGGAATATCAATTGAAACCGACGACTCGGGAACCGGAAGGTCAGCGATATTAGAGGTGCAAGAAGCTTTAGACGGACTCGGTTATTCACCAGAAGAGATACGTTCAGTTCTTGGGGATCTTGCCGGTGATGACTCCTCTGTCTTGCTTCGAGAAGCTCTCCAGAAACTAGCTGCTGCTTAAGGTCAATTATGCGTGAAGAGTTGCTTTCCCCTAACAAAGAACCTATAGAAAGTGAAATAGAAGTAGGTCTAAGACCTAAAGGTCTTGCTGAATTCGTTGGTCAAACTGAACTAAAAGGTCACTTAAGGGTGATGCTGGAGGCAGCAAGGGAACGTGAACAGCCTGCAGATCATTTCCTTTTCGCCGGGCCACCAGGATTAGGTAAAACAACCTTGGCTCATATAGTCGCTATGGAAATGGGAGCTGAACTTCATGTCACCTCTGGTCCAGCTCTTGAAAGGGCAGGTGACTTGGCATCTATTTTGACAAAACTTGAAATAGGAGATGTCCTGTTTATCGACGAAATTCACAGGCTTGCAAGAGCTGTAGAGGAAGTTCTGTACCCGGCCATGGAGGATTTTGAGCTGGACATCATCCTAGGTAAAGGGCCAGCGGCACGTTCAATCAGACTTGATTTACCGCCGTTTACCTTGGTCGGGGCTACAACTCGCACCGGACTTATTACCGGACCTTTACGCGACAGGTTTGGCCTTACGGCTAGGTTGGACTATTACGAATCTGAAGAGTTGCAATCCATTGTCCAAAGAACAGCTGGGATACTTGAAGTTGATATAGATAGTGATGGAGCTACTGAAATAGCTAAACGCTCAAGAGGCACACCCAGAATTGCAAATAGATTATTACGACAAGTACGCGACTTTGCTCAAGTTGAGCGAGAAGGGAAAGTCAACGGAGACGTAGCACGTGACGGCCTTACATTTTTTGGAGTTGATGATATTGGTCTAGATAAAGCCTCAAGAGCCATTTTGATTTCTTTATGTGAAAAATTTTCTGGCGGTCCAGTTGGTATAAAAACTCTAGCTATTAGCGTCAGTGAACCGGAAGACACTGTTGAGGATGTTTACGAACCGTTTTTAATCCAACATGGATTACTTGTTAGAACTCCAAAAGGCAGGGTGGCGACTCCAGCTGCTTATAAACATTTAGGCCTAAGCGTTCCATCTGATAAAAAGCAGTCATTATTTGACAACTGAAAACAAATCGAAAATCTTCTAAAATAATGCTCGATGAATCTTAATGAGTTTGACTACAACCTGCCTGATTCAGCAATAGCGCAAGAGCCATTGCCTGTCAGGACAGAATCACGCCTGTTAGTAGATATTGAAAACCGGATCCAGCATTCAAAAATTTCTGATTTTCCAGACATCATAAAACCAGGTGACCTGATCGTAATGAACAATACAAGAGTTCTGCCGGCACGGTTTTATACACGCAAAGCTACTGGTGGGAAGGTAGAGATTCTTTTACTAGAAGAAAGTAAAGGGGCAGACCAATGGGAAGCACTGGTGAAACCGAGTCGAAAAATAGAACCTGCAACTATTTTCAAATTCGGTGAAGATTTCGAAATTGAAGTACAAGATGACCTTGGAGAGGGCTTAAGGAAAGTCCGATTGGATGTTAAGGGAGAGTTCATTCAGACACTTGAAAAATACGGAGAAATGCCTCTTCCGCCATACATAAAAACAAAACTAGAAGATAAAGACAGATACCAGACTGTGTACAGCAAAAGAGCGAAATCTGCTGCAGCGCCTACTGCTGGATTGCATTTAACGAAGGAATTGCTTGAAAGGTGCATTGAAAAAGGTGCAAAAATAGAATTTTTGGAGCTTGTAGTCGGATTAGACACATTTCGACCACTTAGTTCAGAAAACATTGAGGAACATAAAATGCATTCTGAATTTTACAGTGTGTCTGAAAATGTTATTAAAGCATGCGCAGAAGCCGAGAGAGTGATAGCCGTGGGTACAACAACAGTAAGAGCTCTTGAAACAGCAGCATTAGGAGAATTAGAAGGGAGAACTGATATTTTCATAAAACGACCTTTTGAATTTAAAATTGTTGATCTTCTCTTAACTAATTTTCATCTCCCAAAGTCAACATTGCTTATAATGCTTGACGCGTTCTTAGGGGAGAGGTGGCAATCTTTATATAAAGAGGCACTGGATGAGAATTACAGGTTTCTTTCTTTTGGAGATGCCATGCTTGTGCAAAGACAATTTTTCGGAAACTATGCTGATCACAAATGAGAGCTGACTTTGATTTAGAAAATATAGATGGAGAAGCAAGAGCAGGCACTGTAAGACTTGCAAATGGTTCTTTCAATACTCCCTGCTTTATGCCCGTGGGGACAAGAGGGTCAGTTAGGCATTTGTCTTCTTTAGACCTAAAAGATCTGGGAGCTCAGGTGGTTTTAGCAAACACTTATCATCTAATGCTTAGACCAGGTGCAGAAATAGTAAAAAATGCTGGAGGTATAGCATCATTTGCAAATTGGACAGGCTTGACACTAACCGATTCAGGCGGGTACCAGATTTTCTCACTTGACCCGAAGATAGACGAAGAGGGAGCGACATTTCGTTCTGTATATGACGGTTCTTTTCATAAATTAACTCCAGAAACTTCTGCTGATATACAAGCTGACATCGGTGCAGATATCCAGATGGTTTTAGATATCTGTCCTGCTTTACCAGCACCGGAAGAGACCATAAGAGAGTCTGTGGAAATGACTGCTGTATGGGCTGACAGGGGAAGAAAAACTTTCATCGGTCACCCTGATGCTTCTTCTCGTCAAAGTCAATTTGGCATAGTTCAAGGAGGAACTAATTCTGCTTTGAGAGCTGAGAGCGCAAAACGCACTTTGGAAATTGGTTTTGACGGTTACGCCATAGGAGGGTTGAGTGTCGGTGAGGGTAGAAACGAAATGCTTGATTCAGTCTCAGTAGTAACTGATCTAATCCCTGAAGATCAACCGCGATACTTTATGGGCTTAGGCGATCCGGTTGGTTTAGTGAATGTTGTTGAAAGAGGAATAGACATGTTCGATTGTGTTTTGCCGACTCGCTTAGCTCGACACGGTACTGTTTTAACATCAGGAGGAAGAATTAATATCGGTAATGCTCGTTTTGCGAAAGACGATGACCCGCTTGATCCTGGATTTCCTCAAAGTCCCGGAAATCATTGGTCCAGAGCGTATCTGCGTCATCTGATGGCCACAGATGAACCGGCTGGGGCACGTATTTTGACTTTGCACAACCTTGCATGGCTTTTTAATTTCGTTGAACGTATGAGGACTTCTATAAATGAAAATGAATTTGATGAGTTCCGGAAAGAAACTTTAGATATTTGGTCCTAAGTCAGTAAGTTCGAACTTGAACATCCTTACTCGGCGTAAGCTATAAGTGTAAGTATCCCCTAAATTAGAGAGTCAAATGTCATTTTTACCACTCATAGTAATCATGTTGTTGATGTATATGTTTCTTATACGTCCACAACAAAAACGTGTTAAAGAACAACAAGCTTTGGTGCGCTCCTTAGCTGCAGGAGACGAGGTGCTGCTCAACTCAGGTATCCACGGTGTGGTTAAAGAAGTTGAGGAAGAGAGCGGAGTGATATGGCTCGAAGTAGCCCAAGATCTTGAGTTGAAAGTGCTTCGAACGGCTGTTGAAAGAAAATTTCAAACAGATGCAGATGAGACTCCCTCGGAGGATTAACCCCTGTAGGGAAAACTAGAATGCGTCGACAGCTAACTCTCCTTATAGGAATTCTTTCAATAACCATTGTTTCAATAGCAGGAACAGTCCTTTGGAAGAATGAGCCTTTACTCGGTCTTGACCTTCAAGGAGGAGTTTCTGTTCGACTCATAGCCACTCAACCAGCAGATGACATCATGCTTGATCAGACTGTTGAAATAATCCGTAATCGAGTCGATGGCTTAGGAGTAGCGGAACCGGAGATATCCCGTATCGAGGGGGGAGTGATGGTATCGCTGCCGGGCGTCAAGGATCAAGATAGAGCACTCCAATTAGTTGGCACAACGGCTGAAATGCGATTCCGCCCTGTATGCAACGTGTTTTCTTCTGCTGGAAATCAAAACACAGAAACTAAAGGCAACGACTATGAGGCTGCTCCTCTAGCATCTTGTGCCAGAGCAATAAACGGAGAAATAGAACCAGTCGCCGGTACTGATGGATTAACCCCAAAGGAAGCAGACCAAGCTAACAATTTTGTGATCTTAAGCTCACAGGACGACCCGGGGGCTAGATACCTCCTAGGTCCCAGTGTGTTAACAGGAGATGCACTTAGTGACGCAGGAGCCGATTTCTTCGACTATCAGTGGCAAATAAGTCTTGTTCTCAAAGACGGCCAGAATGGCATCAAAGCTTTCAATGCAATTTCAGCACAATGTTATGTCGGGTCGGATTCATGTCCACAACTTCCAGGATTCACAAATGGTCGTCTGGCGATTGTCTTAGATGGAGAAATTATTACAGCTCCACAAATAAGAGCGCCTGAATTTCAAAGAGATGCAATTGTGATTTCAGGTGCCTACGAAAAAGAAGAAGCTGAAAATGTCGCACTGGCATTAAGATACGGTTCCCTTCCAGTTGAATTGGAAGCAGAGAACACTCAACTCGTTTCCGCAACGATAGGAGAAGATTCGCTGGATGCAGGAATCAAAGCTGGAATCATCGGACTGCTTCTTGTGGCCCTTTTCATGCTGTTTTATTACAGGCTTCTTGGTTTAGTGGCTTTATCAAGTCTGTTAGTTTCAGGGGCGCTCTTATGGGCAATTGTCGCCCATTTAGGCACTCAAGAAGGGCTTGCCCTTACACTCGCTGGCATCACGGGAATAATCGTTGCAATAGGCGTCTCAGTTGACTCAAACATAGTTTATTTCGAACATCTGAAAGAAGATGTACTTGATGGAAGAACAGCCCGCTCATCAGTTGACCGAGCTTTCCCAATAGCTTTTTCAACAATAGTTAAAGCGGATATGGCTTCACTAATAGGCGCAATTTTGCTTTGGTGGCTCACAGTTGGAGCTGTTAAGGGTTTTGCTTTTTATCTAGGGCTCGCGACATTACTTGACCTAGTGGCAACATATTTTTTTATGGGGCCAATCGTGAAAGTACTTGCCAAAACCGACTGGTTCGCAAATCATCCTAAAAGATTTGGTCTGCCAGCTATCGGAGCTATAAGCGAGTCAAGATCAAAGACTAGTTCAACGTTGGTGGAGACAACATGAAAACCTTGAAGAGTCTTTACCAAGGGGAAAACCCTGTGAACTTTCCAAACTTATGGAAGCGAGCTTTCATTGCTTCAACGGTTGTTTTGCTTATAGGAATAGGTTCTTTCGCGGTTCGTGGTCTTAATTTGGGACTTGATTTCGAGGGAGGAACTTCTTACGAAGTCCGTTCTTCAAGCCTGACAGTTTCCGAAACCAGAGAGGTGCTTTCAAGCATTGGGGCAGCTGAATCCAGAGTGCAGAAAGTAGGTGATGATTTAACCAGAATCAGATCCGACATAGATGACCCACAAAAAGCTAATGAGCTCAGAGAACTACTAGAAAACCGTATAGGAGAGGTTGAGACATTTGAACAGGTTGGTCCAACCTGGGGGTCGGATGTAACAGATAAAGCTATAAAAGCACTGCTGGTATTTTTTGCCGTAGTAGCCGTGTACCTTACGATCCGCCTTGAGTGGAAAATGGCGTTTGGAGCACTAGTAGCAGTAATTCACGACATTATTATCAGTGTCGGTGTGTACTCACTTTTCCAATTTGAAATAACGCCTGCCACGGTGGTCGCCTTCCTCACAATTATGGGTTATTCCCTCTACGACACAATTGTTGTCTATGACAAAGTCAGAGAAATCACAGGAAGATTAGGAGCAACCGAAAAATACTCTTATACAGAAATGATGAATTTGGCGCTTAACAGGGTGGCAATGAGATCAATAAATACGAGTATTTCTTCAGCTTTACCAGTGCTTTCACTACTTGTAATCGGTGCTTTCATTATGGGCGCAACGACTTTGCAGGAATTTAGTGTTGCATTACTGGTAGGAATTCTAGTCGGTTCATATTCCTCAATCTTTCTTGCGTCTTCATTAGTTTGCAGATTAAAGGAAAGAGAAGAAAGGTGGCAACAAGTAAGGAACAGGCTTGACCAAAAGGGAATCAGATACGAGACAGTTCGAAAAATTGATAGGCAAGAGGCAGCTAAACCAGAGTTGAAGAAACAAGAACGCATCGAAGGGGTCAGAGGTCCGGCACGCGGGCGTCCTGCTCCCATACGGAACTCCGGAGCAATCCCCCCTAGACCTCGGAAGAAGCGCCGCTAAATGGTAACGACACGTCGAGTTGCTCCATGGCGCCGTCGAGCTTCAGGAAAAAGTGATGAAACAGCGGCTTTAATAGACGCCTACCTGGAGCGTCACCCAAAGGGCGATGTTGCGTTAATAGAGCGTGCATATAAAACGGCTTTACTCGCACATGAGGGACAAACCCGCAAGTCTGGAGAGCCCTACGTCCATCACCCCCTAGCCGTAGCTACTATTGTCGCCCATCAAGGCCTTGATGACATCACCATAGGAGCGGCTTTACTGCATGATTCGATAGAAGATACAGAGATAGATCTAACAGACCTTGAAAGGGATTTTGGCGCTGAAGTCGCGAGCATAGTTGATGGTGTCACAAAACTAGACAGAATCAATTTTGACTCCCGCGAAGATCAACAAGCAGCAAGTATGAGGAAAATGCTTGTAGCAGTAGCGAAAGATTTAAGAGTGTTAGTAATAAAACTTGCTGATCGTCTGCATAACATGCGAACCCTCGCAGCTTTGCCGGAATTCAAGCAAGAAAGAACGGCCAGAGAAACCCTTGACATATACGCTCCGCTAGCCAATCGGTTAGGAATGCAAGACGTAAAAGTGCAGTTAGAAGATCTTTCATTAGCGACACTTCACCCAAAGCGTTACAGCGAAATCGCACAAATGGTCCAGGATCGTGCTCCGGAAAGAGACATGTATCTCACGCAACTAGTGGCAAATGTGAAAGAACGTTTCAGCGATATGGGCATTAAGGCGGACGTGTCTGGGCGACCTAAACATCTTTGGAGTATTTACGAAAAAATGATCGTTAAAGGAAGACCATTTGAGGAAATATACGACCTTGTAGGAATCCGTGTGATAGTTGAAAACGTAAGAGATTGTTATGCGGCTCTCGGAACTATTCACGCAACTTGGAAACCTGTACAAGGACGCTTCAAGGACTATATTGCGATGCCAAAATTCAATCTCTACCAGTCATTGCATACCACTGTTATTGGCCCTCAAGCGAAACAAGCAGAATTTCAGATCCGAACCCGAGAAATGCATCAACGAGCGGAGTTCGGAATTGCCTCACATTGGGATTACAAAATCAAAAGTCCTTCAGATGAAATGGAATGGCTAGGAAGGATGGTTGAATGGCAAGAGGAAACAGCTGATCCAAATGCCTTCATGGCGAATCTCAAGACAGACCTCGAACAGGACGAAGTTTACATTTTTACGCCCAAAGGAGATGTTATTACACTCCCAATCGGATCAACTCCAGTTGATTTTGCGTATTCAATACATACAGAAGTTGGTCATAGATGTGTAGGGGCAAAAGTAGAAGGACGACTGGTTCCTTTAGACACTAGATTAACTTCCGGTCAGACAGTTGAAATAGTCGCATCAAAGCAGAGTGAAGCTGCTCCTAGTAAAGATTGGCTTCAGTTTGTGGCGTCACATCGGTCGGCAAGCAAAATAAGGCAGTGGTATTCGCAGGAACGACGAAGCGAAGCGATTGATGCGGGACACGACGATCTCGTCAAAGAACTGAGGAGAGCTGATTTACCAGTCAAGGAAACGTTAGATGGCAAAACACTTGTGACAGTGGCTAATGATCTTAACTATTCAGACCTTGATGCTCTATTTGCTGCAATTGGGGAACATCATGTGTCAGCTCGTTCAGTCATAGGGAAAATTGAAAAAGAATTGGATGAATCGGAACCGGAACGCTTTAAAGAACAGGCAACAGTTTTTCAACCTCAAAGAGAACGTAGTGACTCCACAAAAGTAGGTGTCCACGTTGAAGGCTTCAGCGATCTAATGATTCGTTTATCACGATGCTGTACTCCAGTGCCGCCAGATGAAATTATTGGTTTCGTAACAAAAGGGCGTGGTGTTTCTGTACATCGAAGCGACTGTGCGAACGCTTCATCGCTGTCGGTCGATCAACCAGATCGTCTGATAGAGGTTGAATGGGATGAACATTTAGAAGGTTATTTTGTGGCTTCCATCGAGATAAAAGCTCTTGATAGACCTGGATTATTAAGAGATATAGGCGACGTGATGTCAGAAAATCAGGTGAATGTAATAGGAGTTGAAACTTCAACGAATATTTCTGATCGAGTAGCCCGTATGCGTTTTGATTTTGAAATAAGCGACCCGACACACCTCAATAGGCTTATGTATGTGGTACGTGAAATCGATTCTGTATATGACGTTTACAGAGTTGTTCCCGGGGGAGATGAACAACAAATTTTAAGTAGCAGTGACAACTAGGTCAATAATAGTAACCTCGTTCTTGTGAAGGATTCTGTTTACCGTGCCCCCAAAGGCACCAGAGATCTAGTTTGGCCAGATTCTGAACGAAGGCGGTCTTTTATAGATTTGTTTGCCGGAATTGTTAGCAGGGCTGGCTATGCAGAAATAGTTCCACCAATGTTTGAACATATAGAGGTTTTCCAACGACTTGGTGACGGTACAGATGTCGTAAGAAAAGAAATGTACGATTTTGAAGACAAAGGCGGGAGAAATATAGCTTTAAGACCTGAACAAACAGCTTCGATCGTCCGGGCCTATGCTGAGCATCGCCCATCTTTGCCATGGAAAGTCTGGTACGCAGGACCCAATTTTCGATACGAAAGGGCGCAAAAAGGTCGGTTCAGACAGTTCGATCAAGTAGGAGTCGAAGCACTTGGGACAGACGATCCACATTTAGATGTAGAAGTCATAGCTATTGCATGGAGATTTTATGAAGCTCTAGGTCTCCGACAAGTGAACCTCCTATTAAATTCTGTCGGAACTTCTCAAGACAGGACTAGGTATATAGAAGCCCTAAGTGGATACCTAGAAAAACGAAAGGATGACCTCTCAACTGAGGCACAGGAGACCCTTGTCTCTAATCCATTAAGGGTTTTAGACTCCAAACGTAATGAAGATATCGGAGTGGTTTCTGAAGCTCCCAGTATTCTCGAACACCTATCTGATGACGCAAACAGCCATTTCAACAGGGTCCAAGAAGGTTTAGAGAAATTGAAAATACCCTACTCGGTAGAGCCAAACCTAGTGAGAGGCCTCGACTATTACGTCCAAACCACTTTTGAGTTCACAACTGAAAGTATTGATGCAGCGCAGGATGCGATTGGAGGCGGAGGCCGTTATGACGGTTTAGCCGCAGAAATGGGAGCTCCAGCAACACCGGGAGTCGGTTTCGCTTTAGGTTTAGACAGGACATTGATGGCTTGTGAAGCAGAAAAAACTTTCATAGGACCAGAACAGTTATTGCAAATTTATGTCGTAGATACGACCGGTGGGGAAAACTCACTGGTCATTACAGACCAGCTAAGACAAAACGGTTTCAAAGTCGATCGATCTTTCGGAGACCGCTCAATGAAAGCCCAGATGAAAGCCGCGGATAAAAGCGGAGCAAAAATCGCATTAATCATCGGAGAGGATGAAGTGGAAAAAGGAGTTGTTACTATTCGAGACCTAAGAGGTGAAGAAGGTCAAGAGGAAATTGCCTCAGATTCAATTATTGCCAATCTTGAAAAGAGGCTCGGATGACAAATTATGAAACCTCTATGCGGTCTCATAGATGTGGAGATCTTCGAGTTGATGATGTCGGAAAAGAAGTGACGTTATGCGGTTGGGTTGATAGACGTAGAGAACACGGAGAACACCTAGCATTTATAGATTTACGAGATCGAAGCGGAGTCATTCAGGTAGTGGTTCAAGGGGCTGCAGATTTACGTCCTGAGTATGTTCTCCAAGTGACAGGAAAAGTCAGAGAAAGACCAACTGAGACCGCAAATGAATCCTTGGACACAGGAGGGATAGAGGTTGAAGGTTCTGAGGTCATAGTTTTAGCAGAAGCTGAACCTCCACCGTTTCCAATAGATGACAGAACAGACGTGGATGAAGTTTTAAGACTCAGACACCGGTATGTGGATCTAAGAAGGAGCAGGCTTCAGAATAATTTGCAATCACGCGCATTGGTAACGAGCTCTGTTCGAAAAGCAATGGAGGAACAAGGTTTTGTAGAAATTGAAACCCCGATGCTTGTAGCTAGCACCCCCGAAGGAGCTAGAGACTTTGTAGTCCCATCACGGAAAGACCCAGGTTCGTTCTATGCTCTTCCACAAAGCCCTCAGATCTTCAAACAACTCTGCATGCTTGGAGGGATAGACAGGTACTACCAGATAGCTAGATGTCTGCGGGACGAAGACTTAAGAGCCGACAGGCAATACGAGTTTATGCAACTGGATATTGAAGCGAGCTTTGTGAATGGTGAAGATATAAGAAACATAGTTTCTTCAGCAGTTGCTGCTGCCACAGAGGCTGTTGCTGGAGAAAAAATAACCACAATCCCATCAATCACATGGAAAGAGGCAATGGAACGCTTCGGTTCAGATAAACCAGACACACGATTCGGTCTTGAACTGGTTGAACTAACAGATATTTTCAAAAGTACCGAATTCAGGGCTTTCCAAGCACCTTGTGTAAAGGGGATACGTGTTCAAGGAGGAGCGGAATATTCAAGAAATCGGTTAGACGAACTAACTGATAAATCTCAGAATTGGGGAGCTAAAGGCCTGGCTTGGATAAAAATAGAAAACTCTGAAATGGTTTCACCCATAGCCAAGTTTCTTTCCGAGGAAGAAAAAGTTTCTCTTAAGTCTGAGATGTCTGCCGAGGAAGGCGATCTTTTGCTTTTGGTGGCTGATGAATGGTCCACTGTTTGCCACGTTCTAGGTCTGGTGAGATTAGAAATAGGAAGACCACCAATCAATGAAGGTGGATTTCATTTCCTTTGGGTCATAGATTTTCCATTATTTGAAGGCACTGACGAGAATGGGAATCCATCTTCTTCACACCATCCATTTACAATGCCACATAAAGACGATCTAGCTCTTCTGGAAAATGGAGAAACAGAAGGTATTCGTTCACTTGCTTACGACTTGGTTTTGAATGGATGGGAACTCGGATCTGGAAGCGTGAGGATACACAGCCAAGATATCCAGGAAAGAATCTTTACTGCACTTGGAATAGAACCAGATGAAGCGAGAAAACGATTCGGTTTCTTATTGGATGCATTTAAATTCGGTGCACCACCACACGCAGGTTTTGCTGTCGGTTTGGATCGACTAACAGCAATTCTTGTGGGAGAAGAGAATATTCGTGAAGTTATAGCCTTCCCGAAGACTCAATCAGGTTCAGATCCGCTTACCAGCGCACCGCTACCTATAGATGACCGACATCTTAAGGAACTTGGTTTGAAAGTTTTACCCCCATCCACATGAGATGCACTAATTGATCTATAGAACTCAACTAGGTTCTAAAGAGTGACCGAAGATCTTTTTACACATGTAGCAAAAGAGCGTCTAAAAAATAGAGGACCTTTGGCAGACCGCTTAAGGCCGTTAAGGGTAGATGATGTCGTCGGTCAGAAACATCTTATTGGTAAAGATCAACCCCTTCGTCAACTGATCGAAGCAGACAAGCTTTCCTCTTTAATACTGTGGGGGCCACCAGGAACCGGCAAAACAACAATCGCCAGAGTTATAGCACGGGTCACGCAGCAAGATTTTCACGAAATGTCAGCTGTTTCTGCAAGTGTAAAAGATGTGCGAGAACTGGTGGCCGCTGCAGAAAGACGCTTAGGTGAATCAGAAGTAGGAACAATACTTTTTTTAGATGAAGTGCATCGTTTTAATAAATCCCAACAGGACGCTTTATTGCCTTCGGTTGAATCTGGTCTGATTGTGCTAATAGGAGCTACAACTGAAAATCCGTATTTTGAAGTGAACGCTCCCTTGCTTTCAAGATCGACATTATTTCGCCTCGAACCTTTAGATAGAGATTCGATCCTGGAGTTGCTGGCGAAAGGCGTCGAGGAAGAAGGAGTGAAAGCTGATTCAGAAGCTTTGGATCTGCTAGCAGACCGCTCTGCAGGAGACGGTAGACAAGCTTTAACCAGTCTTGAAGTTGCTGCTGCGATAGCAATCGGTAGGGGTGAAAGAAAAATAACGTTAAAAGACGTGGAAGCGTCTTTGGGGGCTAAAGCTATCCGTTACGGCAGGGACGACCATTACGACATAATTAGCGCTTTTATAAAAAGTATCCGAGGATCTGATGCTGATTCAGGCCTTTACTGGTTGGCACGCATGTTGAAAGCAGGTGAGGATCCTAGATTCGTAGCTCGTCGTTTAGTGATTCTGGCAAGTGAGGACATTGGCATGGCAGATCCAACTAGTTTGCTCATAGCGGATGCTGCAGCGCGTGCAGTAGAGTTCGTAGGTCTTCCCGAGGCTCAACTCAATTTAGCTCAAGCTGTAGTCCATTTATCTACAGCTCCGAAATCCAATCGAGTAACACTTGCTTTGACTTCAGCTATGCAAGATGTTTCTTCGCCAGGTGAGGGTCGTGTTCCCCCACATTTGAGAGACGCGCATTACAGTGGGGCATCAAGCATTGGACATGGAGAAGGTTATGAGTACCCACATAACGATCCAAAAGGTTGGGTTGAGCAAAAATATAGGCCTGAAGAGGTCGAATCGAATATTTACTACAAACCTTCGCCACATGGATTTGAAGAGCAGGTACTGGAAAGAATGACTGAACTAAAAGAAATCAGCAATCAGGAAGTTGCTAAAGAGGAGCAAAACTAATGCGCAGACGTTTATTTTGGCTACTTCTCGGTTGGTCCTTAGGCGTTCTAGCTTCAAATTGGATGGAAAATCGTTTTCGTCGAACTGTAAATAAATACGTGCGAAACACCATTTCCAAATTTGGATTCGTGCCAGAGGAAATATTCAATAAAAGAACTGAAGTGTTAAAAAGATTTCGAAAAAGATTTACCAGTCAAGAGTCAGATTTCATTACAAAAAGTAGGAAAAATTTTGCCTCTTCTATTAACGGACAGGAGAGCTATTTGAGACGACAACACAGACCGGTGAGACCTCAAAGGCATAATTGAGCTCAGACCTACCTATTTGCTTCACCTCATAGCGCTAGGCTTGTTTTATGGGAAAGTTGCCGTCAACAGCGAAAGCAATTCGTAACGAATTCACCGATTTTTTCTCCACACGCGACCATGAGAGAGTTTCATCAGGAAGCCTGATACCTCACGACCAAACACTTCTTTTCACTGTGGCTGGAATGGTCCAGTTTAAACCCTATTTAATTGGTGAACAGCCAGCCCCATGGCCGCGAGCCGTAACTGTGCAAAAATGTGTCAGAGCTGGTGGAAAACACAACGACCTGGATGAAGTTGGAAGAACGAGCCGTCATTTAACTTTCTTCGAAATGATGGGAAACTTCAGTTTTGGAGACTATTTCAAATCCGAAGCATGTTCTTACGCGTGGGAATTTGTAACAAAAAATCTTGGTCTAGATGCGGAAAGACTTTGGGTGACCGTCCATGAAAGCGATGATGAAGCCGAGGAGATTTGGATAAACGAAGTAGGTGTTTCCCCTGACAAGATTCAACGCTTAGGGGAAGACAACTACTGGAGGATGGCTGAAACCGGTCCATGCGGACCTTGTTCAGAAATTTTTTGGGACAAAGGCCCAGAATTCGGCACTGACGGAGGACCAGCACACGGAGGAGAAGAGCGGTTTGTTGAAATTTGGAACCTTGTGTTTATGCAATTCGAACAACATCCAGATGGTTCTACGACACCATTGCCCTCTCCGGCAATAGATACAGGTTTAGGTTTAGAGAGAATTCTGACGGTAATGCAAGGAGTCGATTCCGTTTGGGAAACAGACGAGATTTCAAAGATTATTGAAAAAATCGGTCAACTGGCAGGTATCTCATACGGGGAGGAAGAAAGATCCGATATATCAATGAGAATTATCGCCGATCATGCTCGCTCTTCGACATTTTTGATAAGTGATGGAGTTTTTCCAAGCAACGAAGACAGGGGCTATGTACTTCGTCGAATTATTCGTCGATCAGTAAGACACGCATGGTTGTTGGGACTTGAAGACTCTGTGATGCCTTTATTAGCAGACTCAGTGGTGACAATCATGGGATCTGATTATCCCGAACTCAAACAAAACATCGAGTTCATTCAGGAAGTTCTTAGTAGAGAAGAAGACAGGTTCCGCGAAACGTTAAAATCTGGATTATTGATTCTCGATGAAGCAATATCGGACCTTGGGAAAAATAAAACACTTAGTGGTGAAGTTTCTTTCAAACTGCATGACACATATGGGTTTCCTCTCGAGTTGACTGAGGAAATTTGTGCAGAAAGATCTATCGAGGTTGATATTGAAGGGTTCAAAGAATCAATGGCAAATCAGCAAGACAGAGCTCGTTCAGCGCGCAAAGACGCAATTAGTATCGACGAAACAGGCGAGTTGAGAAAAGTTCTTGACGAAAAAGGTCCAACCAGCTTTGTCGGCTATGACGAAACCACTGGTGATTCAACTGTCATATATTTTGATGACAATCTAATCGCTCTTGACGCAACACCGTTTTACGCAGAGTCCGGAGGTCAGATAGGTGACACAGGAAGGATTTCCACGACAACTGCCAAAATTCAAATTGTTGACACCACTCTTGCCTTAGATGCGATACATGTGCATCAATATGAATTATTAGAAGGTCATTTAGAACTTGGTCAGCAGGCGAATGCAGAGGTTGACAGTGATAGACGGTCTCAAATTCGGCGTAACCATACGGCTACACATTTGATCCACTGGGCTTTAAGAGAAGTTTTGGGAGAACATGTAAAACAACAAGGTTCATATGTGGGTCCAGATCGCTTGCGTTTCGATTTCAGTCATTTCGAAGCAGTTACTGATGAGCAAATTTCTTCGGTAGAGAACCTTGTTAATTCTGAAATACTAAACAACTCCGAGTGCGTCCATGCGGAAATGACACGCGAGGAAGCTGAAGAGAGAGGTGCGATAGCTTTTTTCGGGGATAAATACGGAGAGACTGTCCGAGTTTTGCAGGCAGGCCCAAAGTCTCTTGAGTTTTGCGGAGGAACCCATGTTTCAGCATTGGGTGACATCGGATTGGTGAAAATTGTCTCTGAAGGTTCCATAGGTTCGAACATTCGACGATTGGAGGCAGTTACTGGTACATCCACCATTGAAAATTTGAGAGAAGCTGAAAGTTCTCTTTCAAGTGCCGCAGATCTTGTAGGGGTGCCACTGGAAGATTTATTAGACGGAATTCAAAGAAAAATGGATGAACTTAAATCACTAAAAAACGAAGTTCAAAATTTGAAACGTAAAGACGCATTAGGGATGGTTAAAGAACTTGCGGAAAATGCGGAAGATGGAATAGTCGTTTCAATCATTGAAAGTATAGACAGGGAGAGTTTGAGAGAATTAGCAGTTGCCGTAAGGGATCAAGAAGAAGTTAAAGCTGTGATATTAGGAACTGCACCAACTGATGGCGGCGCGGCTTTAATAGCTGCTGTCGAGAGCGACAGTGGTTTGAATGCGGGAACTATTTTGGCTGAAGCGGCTAAAACAATAGGTGGTGGAGGAAGGCCAAATGCTGAACTCACAATAGTTGGAGGCAAGAGTCCAGAAAACCTTGAAGAAGCATTAGAGCAAGCTAGGGCAGTTGCCCAAGCTGGTTGATTAGGTGAGAGCTTTAGGTATAGACCTAGGAGGCAAAAGGATCGGGGTTGCAATAAGCGACAATGATGGGAAAGTAGCGACCCCCCTTCAAGTCTTGACACGTTCAAAGAACACCAAAGAGGATCATAAAAAAATCAGTGACTTGGTGTCCGAATGGGAAGCAGAGTGTGTCGTGGTCGGAATGCCTTATTCACTAAACGGAGACAAAGGCCCCGCCGCTAAAGCGGTTGAGGAAGAAGTTGAAGAACTGGCTTCTGCTGTATCCGTTCCGGTGAAAATACATGATGAACGTTTAACAACAGTAATAGCGGCCCAAGAGTTGTCTTTGCAGGGTTTAGATAATAAGAGACAACGCGAAGTGATTGACCAGGTTGCAGCATCAGTGATTCTGCAATCATGGTTAGATAACCGAACTTGAACGGAGACGGGTGACAGAGGAAACACCAATCGAAGAGCCTTATGAAAAAAGTCTTCTTCATGAAGAAGACAACAACTTCGAAGAGTTCTATCTGAGTGATGACGATTATGAATTAAGGCCAGATGTTCGATGGGTTCGCTATCGACCTCCTATGGGACCCATAGTTCGCTGGGGGTTAGTAGCCATGGTCGTGCTCGTGGTTTTCATCAGTGGATGGACACGACTCGAAAATTGGATAGATGATCAGGTCGAACCCAATCAAATGCCGGGAGCAGAAATTGAATTCTCGATAGAAGACGGTTGGACCACTAATGATGTAATAGCGACTTTAGGTGATTTGGAAATAATCGATAGTCCAACGATGTTTAGACAATGGATGAGATGCCCTGCCGTGCTTAAAAGGTTCTTGAATTGTAATCCAGGTGAGGATTATTCTTTTCAAGCAGGGCGGTACTTGCTAAAAGAGCATTCAAGTTTCCAAGACACAGTGGAGGAACTTCGGAAAGGCCCAATCCCAGAAGAAGTCATAAGGGTAACAGTTCCTGAGGGATTGACTTTAGAGCAAATAACTAAACGTTTGTTAGGGGCATTGCCTGCTTTTAATGAAGAGGAACTCCGGATTTCACTTTTGGATGATCGACTAAAATGGGAGTATTACCCTTCGAACCTTTCATTTCTTTTAGCGGAAGGCTTATTGTTCCCAGACACTTATCAATTAGATGAAGCGACAGTGTCAGATGAAATGAGTCTTCTGTTGCGGATGCATCAACAATTTTTGAAAGTTATTGAAGAGGAAGAAATCGAGAAGAAGGCACGAAACCTTGGCATTACCCCATATGAAGCTCTAATAATTGCATCACTGATTGAAGAAGAAGCTCAATTAGCTGAAGAGAGGCCAATGATAGCGAGAGTTATTTATAACCGACTGCAAAGAGGGTGGAGGCTGGGTATCGACGCGACGTCTCGTTACGCCGTTGGCAAAACTGCTGGGCAGGAACTAAGTGCTGAAGATTTGGAATATGACTCCCCATGGAACACACGCGTGTCGCTTGGACTGCCACCGACAGCTATTTCAGCACCTGGCAGAGCTTCAATTCAAGCAGCTCTTAACCCAGTTAAAGGTGACTGGCTTTATTACGTCAGAACTGATCAAAATGGGGTTGTGGGTGCGCACACATTTGTTAGAACTTCAGACGACTTTGAAAAAGCACGGAAAATATGCGTAAATAAAGATCTAGGGTGCGGTTAGATCTGCGATAATTTCATTATGAAGATTAGCGGGTCAACAACACTGGTCGGAGTGATTGGAAATCCAGTAAAACATTCCCTATCCCCGGTGATACTCAATGCTGCCTTTAGAGAAGCAAAAATAAACTGGGTGTATACAGCTTTTGAAACACCTGAAGAAAAACTTGCAGACGCCATCGGTGGAATCAGAGCCTTGGGAATAGCCGGCCTTTCTGTAACCATGCCGCACAAATCAACAGTCTGCTCACTGCTTGACGAAATTAGTGACAGCGCACAAACGTTGAATGCCGTTAACTGCATTGTTAATGATTCAGGGAAATTGAAAGGACATAACACGGACGGAGATGGATTTTTAGATGCTGTGAAACATGATGCAGGTCTTGACGTCGCTGGTAAAAAGGTTTTAGTAGTTGGATCAGGAGGTTCAGCAAGATCAATAATTCATTCACTTGGCAAAGCAGGAACGGCAGAAATAGCTGTTGTTAACAGAACTAAAAAGAAAGCCCTGGATGCACTTGAGTTAGCCGGTCCAATTGGTAGATACGTAGAAGAAAACGAAATTTCTGAAGTGGTTTCGGAAGCTAATCTGGTTATCAATGCGACACCAATTGGCATGTCGGACACTGGAGACACTGCAAATTTTCCGATAGAACCAAATTTATTCTCTAAAGGCCAGTTGGCTGTAGACCTGATTTACCACCCCATCTCAACTCCGTGGATGGAAGCACTTAGAGATCGAGAAGTTGAAACTCATGGAGGTCTTTCGATGTTGATTTTTCAAGCTGCTAGGGCATTCAAACTCTGGACCGGCAAGGAGGCTCCTGTGGATGCTATGAGAAAAGCAGCCGTGCATGAAATCGAAAATAAAGCACAATAAGAAACATTTAACTAATCGTTTCAGTTGGCTGTCAGTAAATAGGTAATCTAAAGAGATGCCGAAAGAAAAATTACGCCATGTTGCTTTGGTGGGTCATATGGGTTCAGGTAAATCCACGATCGGCTCGCTGCTCGGAAAGTTAATGAATTATGACTACGCCGATCTTGATGTGGTAATAGCAAACCAGGCAGGGCGAAGTGTAGGTGTAATTTTTGCTGAAAAAGGGGAAAAGGTTTTTCGGGATCTTGAGGAGAAGGCTCTTGAATCTAAACTTTCAGTGCCAGACCCCTTGGTTATTTCAACTGGTGGAGGGATTGTAGAAAGGCCTTCAAATCGAAGGCTGTTGCAGGAAAAGTCTTTTGTCATTTGGCTTCGTACTGACATCAATACCTTGGTCAAACGCGTAAGTAAACGTTCCACAAGACCGCTTCTAAAAGGAAAAGACCCTTTGGAAGTGCTTACGAAACTAGATGAAGAAAGAGCAGACCTTTATGCAGAAATAGCAGACCTGATTATAGATACCAACAACATGAAACCTTCAAATGTCTCTGAATTGTTGTTCGATAGTTTAAAGTCTCGCTTAGGTGTAGAAAATGAATGAAGTCAAAGTAGCGCTACCTAGTGGCATTACATATCCGGTCATTATCGGCAATGGTGCGATGGATAGATTGCCAAGCCTGATCCCTCCAGGAGCTAACCGCGCCGCAATTGTCACGCAGCCAAAAATTGGAATATCCGTAGAACCTGAGATCAAACATAAGGTTTTTGAAATTGGTGACGGAGAGGAAGCTAAATCCTTAGCAACAATTGGAGAACTCTGTAGCGCTTTTGCTTCTTGGGGTTTGACAAGAGCTGATGTAGTTGTAGGAGTAGGGGGAGGGGTGGTTACCGATGTGGCAGGATTTGCTGCTGCCACATATCACAGAGGGGTTGCCGTTATTCACGTAGCTACAACTCTTCTAGCACAGATCGATGCTGCCATAGGTGGTAAAACAGGAGTCAATCTTCCAGAAGGAAAAAATTTAGTGGGTTCCTTCTGGCAGCCATCAGGTGTCATATGTGATCTGGGCTCTTTGGACACGCTTCCTGAACGAGAATTGCGCTCAGGTATGGGAGAGTTGGCTAAATACCATTTCTTGACTGGCGATCCACTTATTCAAATGGAACTAGAAGACAGAATTTCAAGGGCAGTTGAGATAAAAGCTGAGATCGTCGTACAAGATGAAAAAGAGCAAGGTAAAAGAGCCTTGCTCAACTACGGCCATACTTTGGGTCACGCTATTGAAAATATTGGCAATTATGAGATTAAACACGGAGAAGCAGTAGCCTTAGGTCTGATTTATGCCGCAGAACTTGCTCATATCATGGAACGCATAGATCATGAAAGAGTTTTGGAGCATCGCCAAATAGTGGAGAGCTACGGTCTCCCTAGTGTCTTACCTCCATCAATGAGTGATGAAGATTTATTAGGCGCAATGACGCGGGATAAAAAAGCAGTGGATGGCTTCACTTTCGTTTTAGATGGCCCAAACGGTTTAGAAATAGTAAAAGGTATAGAAGAGATTCTTATAAAAGAAACTCTTACAAAAGTTCGATGAAAATGACAAAGAAGTGGAGAAAAATATGAGCGAACCAATTTTGTTGCTTCTATCTGGACCGAATTTAAACCTTCTTGGGGAAAGGGAACCTGAAACGTACGGGAGTGAAACTTTGGAGGAGCATGTCCAAGCAGCTAAAAATAAAGCAGCTGAAATAGGATTCCTTCTCGAGCATTTTCAATCGAACCATGAAGGTGAACTCGTCGATTCAATCCACGCTGCCCGAAATAGGTGTTCAGGAATAATTATTAACCCCGGAGCTTTCACCCATTATGCCTGGTCTATACATGATGCTTTGGCCAGTTTCGACGGCCCTGTAATAGAGATACATATTTCCAACCCGGCATCAAGAGAACCATGGAGACACACCTCGGTTGTGGCGCCAGTAAGCTCAGGCACTATTGCTGGTTTTGGGGCAAAGGGTTATCAAATGGCAATTGACGCCATGGCAGGCATGATTAAAGAATGACAAACAATTTCAATTTGGATTTCGATATGAAAGGACGACTTTCAAGCCTTATTGAGAAATTTGAATTAGCAGGATGCGAAGCATTATTGGTTACTTCACTTACTAACATCTACTACCTTTCAGGATTCACAGGTTCTGCCGGCTTGCTTTGGATTGATAAAGGCAAAGCTCTGCTTTTAGTTGATGGACGTTACGGCGATCAGGCAGTTGAAGAAGTAGAGAAATCAGGTGCTCAAATTGAAGTTGAGATGGTCGGTTCACAGCAGTCTGAAAGACTTAAGACTATTTCCAGAATGACTAAACGCATCGGACTCGAAGCTCAATCAGTCACATGGGCGAGAATGAAGAACATGGAAAAGGTTTTTGAAAATTCAGAGTTGATATTCACCGAAGGTCTCGTAGAGGATCTACGGCAGATCAAGGACAAAGGTGAAATCGCCCTGATGAAAACAGCAGCAGAAATAGCTGACAAAGCATTAGCCGACATTTGGCCAATGCTTGAAACCGGAGTAACTGAAAAAGAGGTTTCTACTGCTTTAGACGAAATGATGGTAAAGCACGGAGCTGAAGGAACTGCTTTTGAAACAATTATCGCTGCAGGTCCTAATAGTGCACGTCCTCATGCAAGACCCGGTGACAGAACTCTGTCGGAAGGAGATCTTGTAGTTTGCGACATGGGAGCTCTTTATAAAAGCTACAGGTCGGACATGACCCGCTCGACCCGTATAGGCGGCACAGGAACGGGCAGGCCAGCTGAAATGCTTGAAGTGGTTTTAGAAGCACAAAAAGCAGGGTTGGAAACTGTAAAGGAAGGCGTACCGAATGCGGATGTTGATCATGCCTGCAGGGAAGTACTAAAGGAAGCCGGTCTGGCGGAAGCTTTTACCCATGGAACAGGCCATGGAGTCGGACTTGATATTCATGAAGCTCCTACACTTTCTGGACTTACTACTGATACTCTTCGCTCAGGGCAAGTGGTGACAGTTGAACCAGGAGTATATTTGCCTGACGTCGGTGGTGTCAGGTGGGAAGACACCGTGATTGTCACTGAACAGGGTTGTGAGTTTTTAACTCATTCTCCAAAAATAATTTAGTTACGAGAGAAAAGAAAATGCCTGTTATAACAACAAATGACCTAAAAAATGGAATGACGCTTGAGTTGGACAGCGAGTTGTATCAAGTCGTTGAGTTCCAACATGTCAAACCAGGTAAAGGCCATGCTTTTGTGCGAACCACTTTAAGAGGTCTGCAAAATGGTGTAGTGGTTGATAGGACTTTTAGAGCTGGAGAAAAAGTAGAAAGAGCAATTATCGATAAACGGTCAATGCAGTTGTTGTACAGAGATGGCAATGATTATGTTTTTATGGATTCTGAATCCTTTGATCAGATATCTATAGAGCCGCAAACTCTTGGAGATTCGGTCAATTACTTAGCAGAACAAAGTGAAGCGCAGATGCTGATGTTTGGAAGCGAAATTGTGGGAGTCGAATTGCCGGCAGCGGTCGAATTGAAAATCGCTGAAACTGAACCGGGAGTCCAAGGGGACAGGGTTTCAGGAGCTAGAAAACCTGCGACTCTTGAGACAGGACTTGTTGTTCAGGTGCCACTTTTTGTTGAACCGAATGAACAGGTAAAGATTGACACTAGAACCGGCGAATACCTAAGTCGTGTCTAACAATAACGACTACCAGCTAGAGGTTTGAATAATGCCATCAGGTTCCAGTAGCGGTTTTGGGTCAAGACGTGAAGACAGAGAAACAGCATTGGGAATTCTCTACGCGGCTGAAACTCAAGGAAGGGAAAATTTAGAAGTTCTGAATGAACAGCCAGTAAACCCCGAGAGTTACGTGTATGACTTAATCGAAGGAATAGCATCAAAACGAGAAGAAATAGACTCACTGATTGAAAGCAATGCAGAAGAATGGCGTTTGGAGCGGATGCCAGTTGTGGATCGAGCCGTATTAAGAGTGGCGGTACTTGAATTAATAAACTTCCCCGAAACGTCAATAGCTACAGTGATTAACGAGGCGGTGGAACTAGCCGGTGAGTACTCAACGGAGAATTCCAAGCGTTTTGTAAACGGATTACTTTCTGAAATAGCAGATCAAGTCAGAAAATAGGAATCTTTCTTTGAAACCTCTTATAAGTGGGGGGGTCATAAATAAAATTTCTTCTAAGCATGAATGCGCAAACACCTAGCGTACGCGTATATGGTAGTGCTTGGCCGTCAAACGGGTCCCAGTGAGGCCCATACGGATCAAGGAGACAAGGCCTATGGCCGACCGAGAAAGACGTATGACGCCCCCTTTCGGGGGCGTTTTTGTTGCAAGCGCTCGTGTGATGACACGAGACGACATGAGAAGAGCAATACGTCGTATGGCTCATGAAATAATTGAAAGAAACCAAGGATCAGAAGACATTCTCATAGTTGGCTTGCAGACAGGCGGAGTCAAAGTAGCAGAAAATATTGTAAAAGCCCTAGAAGACATCGAAGGAAGAGAAATAGAGTCTGGTTGCTTAGACGTTGCTTTGCATAGAGACGATATTGGTTTGAGACCGGTCGTTCCAGAAGCGGCCACAAATTTACCCGACCAGATAGACGGCAAAGTAGTTGTGATAGCAGATGACGTTCTCTTCACAGGAAGAACCATCCGAGCTGCTCTTGACGCCATATGCCATTTTGGTCGCCCTAGATCAATTCAACTTGCAGTGATGGTGGATAGAGGCCATCGAGAATTACCTATACGACCGGACTATGTCGGCAAAAATTTGCCGACGAGGATTGATGAGCTAGTAGATGTGACTGAAGAAGGGGTAGATCTAGGGGTGATGAGAAAATGAGTTTAGATATTGAAACTCCCCCAAATTTAAGTAAGCACCTTCTAGGGATAGAAGGCACAACTAGAGAACAACTGGAACTAATTCTTGATTTGACTGACAGGTTCGCAGAAATAGGGAAAAGGCCGATTCCAAAAGTTCCGGCGCTAAGAGGAAGAACTGTAGCTTCAGTATTCTTTGAAGATTCGACTAGGACAAGACTCTCATTTGAATCTGCTGCACGTCGACTGTCAGCAGACACACTGACATTTTCATCGGGTTCATCGTCCCTCTCAAAAGGCGAAAGTCTCCGCGACACAGTAGAAGTCATTAGTTCATACGGCGCGGATGTTTTGATCGTCAGACACAGCATGGCAGGAACACCAAAAAGAGTTTCAGAATGGACTGATGCTTCCGTTATAAACGCAGGAGATGGATGTCATGAACATCCGACACAAGCGTTACTGGACTGTTACACATTAAAACAGCAGCGAGGATCATTGGATGGAATGTCGATTGGCATAGTGGGCGACATAAGGCATTCCCGTGTTGCTAGATCAAACGTCTTAGCTTTTTCATCTTTGGGGGCAAAAGTTACACTTATAGCTCCACAGACTCTGATGCCTCCATCGATAGAGAAATGGCCAGTTGAAGTTTCAAATGTTTTAGACGACGTCATTTCAGATCTAGATGCCTGCTACCTGCTGAGAATGCAGTCAGAGAGGCACAGCAAAGGCCTTGTTCCCTCTTTGCGAGAATATGCAAAAGATTTCGGTTTGAATGGGCGTAGATGTGAAATTCTCCCAAAGGACGCACTAATACTTCACCCCGGTCCAACGAATCAAGGAGTAGAGATAACCGCTGAGGTGTCAACAGACTCACGATCCATAATCCTTGATCAAGTTACAAATGGAGTTTCTCTGAGAATGGCAGTTCTTTTCATGCTTCTGGGACAGCATGAAACACCTCAACAGGATGAGGTGTAGAAATGGGCATCGTTTTAAAAGGCGGGAAGATTGTTGACAGGAAGGGTGAAAGATCTCTAGATGTATCCATCGGCCCAGACGGAAAAATTTTAGAGACAGGGAAAAAATTAGAAGGAGACACAGAAGTTGATTGTTCAGGTTGTGTTATCACATCAGGACTAGTCGATCTCCATGTGCATCTTCGGGAACCAGGAAATGAAGAAGCAGAGACCATAGAAACTGGTGCACGTGCAGGAGCAATGGGAGGTTTCACAGCGCTTGTAGCAATGCCAAACACTGAACCAGCGACTGACTGCCTTGCTGTAGTTGAACAAATAAACGCCCTCGGAAAGAAGTCATCATGTGAAATCATCCCATCAGCTGCGATGACAATAGGACGACAAGGCAAAGAAATGGTCCAGATGGGAGAACTAGTAGATAATGGAATAGGAATATTCACTGACGATGGAACAGGCGTGCAAGATCCGCAACTTATGCGTCGTTTGATGGAGTACAGCACAGGTCTTGAATCTCGACTGGGTAGACCCGTAGTCCTAGCTCAACACTGTGAAGTCAATGAACTGGCCGAAGGTGGTTATATGCACGAAGGGGAATGGTCTTCGTTTCTGGGAATACCCGGGCAACCTTCAGAGGCTGAAGAATTGATGGTTCTGCGTGACATAGCATTGTCTAAAATGACGGGAGCAAGAATTCATTTTCAGCATCTTTCAACGTTGGGTTCGGTGCAAATGGTCAGAGAAGCCAAAGCTGCAGGTCTGGCTGTTACAGCTGAAGCCACCACACATCATTTCACGCTTACAGACTCTGCATGTAGCTGCTACGACCCTGTATTTAAGGTTCACCCTCCGCTGCGAACAGAATCTGACGTAAAAGCGATAAAAGAAGGACTAGCGGACGGAACTATCGATGCAATCGCAACGGATCACGCACCTCACAGCCAACACTCCAAAGAAATGCCATTTGACCAAGCCCCACCCGGGATGCTTGGACTGGAAACAGCACTATCCCTGTCCCTTGAACACAGTGGGCTCGATTTGTCTGGAGTGCTAGAACTGCTTTCTTGGCAGCCAGCGAAAATAGCCGGAGTAGATGACCGACACGGAATTACAGTTGAGAAAGGCAATCCAGCGAATTTGTGTGTAATTGATCTAGATGAGACATGGACAGTTTCAGGGAAAGAAATGTCAAGCAGGAGCTCAAATACACCATATGAAGGGTGGAACCTAAGAGGACGCGTACGTCACACCATAAATAACGGACTTTTAGTCGTTTTTGATGGAGAATCTACCAAGTGAAGAAAGACCAAAGAAAATTAGTTGAAGCACATCTAGTTCTTTCAGATGGAGCAATTTTCACCGGAGAGATGATCGGTGCTGCCCCTGAAGAGGGTTTCGTCTCAGGAGAGGTTGTATTTAACACGGTACTAAGTGGGTATCAAGAAGTGATAACAGACCCTTCATATGCTGGACAGATAATTACTTTCACTTACCCACACATTGGAAATTATGGGACTAACGATGATGACAATGAAAGCTCGCAACCTTTCTGCAGAGGGATGGTGGTAAGAGACTTGAGCAGAAGGCACAGTAATTGGAGAGCAACTCAAAGTCTTGATGAAATGCTCAATTCAAGAGGGGTTTCCGGAATAGCCGGTGTAGACACTCGAAGACTAACCAGACACATACGGAATTCAGGTTCTATGCCAGGTGCATTCGGAACAGTGGATATTGAAAAATTAAAACTCGCCGCAGGTGAAGAACCAGGAACCGACAACATAGATCTCGTAAAAACAGTTACCTGTAAAGAGATGTATAAAGTTCCTTCAACTGGCGGCAAGAGAAAAATTGTCGCTTATGACTTTGGTATAAAAGAAACCATTCTTCGGCATTTATCAAATCTGGGTGAAATCACAGTAGTGCCAGCAGACACTTCATCCGAGGTTGTTTTAGACATGAAACCCGATGGGGTTTTCCTATCGAATGGCCCCGGTGATCCAGAACCTCTGGATTATGCCCGGGAAAATATAAAGAAGATCCTCGGAGAGGTACCTATCTTTGGGATCTGCTTAGGGCATCAACTTTTAGCGGAAACTTTAGGAGCTGAAATTTTCAAACTTCCATTTGGACACCATGGCGGCAACCATCCCGTAAGGAATGTGAAAACTGGCATAGTTGAGATAACTAGCCAGAACCATAACTACTGTGTAGTGGAAGGTTCTATCAAAGATGCAGAAGTAACGCACATAAACTTAAATGACGGAACCATAGCCGGCATTAATTGTCTTAAAGCTCCAGCATTCAGCGTGCAATATCACCCTGAAGCTGGGCCAGGACCTCATGACAGTAGCTATCTTTTCGAACAATTTGAAAATCTTTTGGGTAGGGCAGGATAAATCTTATGCCCAGAAGAGATGACATAAACAGTATTCTTCTAATTGGGTCAGGACCGATAGTGATTGGTCAGGCGTGCGAATTCGACTATTCAGGAACTCAGGCATGCCGCGTCTTAAAAGAAGAGGGTTACCGAGTAATACTGGCGAATTCAAATCCAGCGACGATAATGACAGACCCCGATTTCGCTGATGCCACCTATATAGAGCCTTTAAGAGTAGACGTAATAAAGAGAATTATTGAGAAGGAAAAACCTGACGCGCTGTTGCCTACACTCGGTGGACAGACAGCTCTGAATCTTGCTCGTGAACTAGCAGAAGAGGGAATCTTAGAAGAAAATAAAGTCGAACTTATTGGTGCAGATGCTGATGCAATTGCTACTGCAGAAGATAGAGAAAAATTCAAAATAGCAATGACAGAAATTGGACTCGGAGTCCCAGCCTCAGGAGTTGCTCGCAATGTAGAAGAAGCACGTGAAATTGCCAACAAAGTTGGACTGCCTTTGATAGTCAGACCCGCGTATATCCTGGGCGGCAAGGGCACAGGTATAGCTTCAACAAACGAAGAGTTTGAACAAATCGCGCAACGAGGCATTGAAGCAAGCCCTATAAATGAAATCTTGATCGAGAAATCAATAGCAGGTTGGAAGGAATTCGAACTCGAAGTAATGCGCGACAGGGCAGATAACTGTGTTGTCATATGTTCAATTGAGAATTTGGATCCGATGGGTGTCCACACCGGTGATTCCATAACAGTCGCTCCGGCACAAACGCTTACAGACGTTGAATATCAGATAATGAGAGACGCATCATTCGCATGCTTACGGCGTGTCGGAGTCGAAACAGGCGGTTCAAACGTTCAGTTCGCCGTAAATCCAAAAACAGGAGAACAAGTTGTTATAGAAATGAATCCGAGGGTAAGTAGATCTTCAGCTCTGGCTTCAAAGGCAACAGGTTTCCCAATTGCAAAAATTGCCACTCAGCTAGCTATTGGGTACACGTTAGATGAAATCACTAACGACATCACCAAGGAAACTCCCGCATCGTTCGAACCAAGCATCGACTATGTGGTTACGAAGATTCCTCGATGGACTTTTGAGAAATTCCCTGGTTCATCAGGAATTCTGGGAACGTCAATGCAATCTGTAGGAGAAGTAATGTCCATCGGTAGGACTTTTCCTGAATCCTTACAAAAAGGCATGAGGTCACTTGAAAATGGGAGACAAGGACTTAATGCTGATCCGGGCGAACAAAAATTTTCAGAAATGGAAGATGAAATTCTGATCGATAAAGTTGGCATTCCGACACCTGAACGTCTTTCCCAGCTTGAAACGCTACTTCGAAGAGGCTATTCGATCGAGAGACTTTGTGAAGAAACCTCGATAGATCCATGGTTTATAGATCAGATTTCACTAATTACAGAAGAAAGAATGGCTCTTGAAAAACTGTCACCAGAGGAACTGGTTCCAACTGAATGGAAAAGAGCGAAACAGCTAGGATTCTCAGACACACAACTTTCTTATATATGGGAATGCACACCAGAGAAAGTTAGGGAATCGCGAGAGAAATCTAACGTGTGGCCAACTTATAAAACGGTGGACACATGTGCAGCAGAGTTCTCTTCCGAAACTCCGTATCACTACTCGACATGGGAAGATGAAAATGAAGTCCTGCCCTCAGAAAAGCCTAAAGTTATCATTCTGGGAGCTGGTCCGAATCGAATAGGTCAAGGGATCGAATTCGATTATTGCTGTGTTCACGCGAGTTTTGCTTTAAGCGATGCTGGCTATGAGACGGTGATGGTGAATTGCAACCCAGAGACAGTTTCGACAGATTATGACACCAGTGATCGACTTTATTTTGAACCGCTGACTTATGAAGACGTGAAAAACATAATCGATGTGGAAGAGCCTGAAGCGATAATTGTTTCGTTAGGTGGTCAGACGCCACTCAAATTAGCGGGAGTCCTGCCACCAGAATTGGTTGCAGGCACAAGCCCTGAATCAATTGACCGAGCGGAGGATCGAGAAAACTGGAACCAGCTTTGTGTAGATCTAAAAATTCTTCAACCACCAGGGGGGACAGCAAAGAATTTCGATGAAGCTCTTCAAGTAGCCAACAAAGTTGACTATCCAGTTTTAGTCAGACCTTCTTATGTCTTAGGAGGAAGAGCGATGGAGATCGTATACGACGATCACCAACTTGAAAAAACTATGGAAGAGATGACGCGGTTTGGAAGTTTGGGAATAGAAGGAGGTCTGTCAGCTGAAAGACCAGTTCTCATAGATCGATTTCTTGAAGATGCAACCGAGGTTGATGTGGATGCTGTTAGGGATCATGAAGGAGATGTTCTTATCGGTGCTGTTATGGAACATGTCGAGGAAGCGGGGATACACAGTGGCGATAGCGCCTGTGTCATACCTCCTCCGAATCTTAAAGAAGAAGTCGTGGAACTTATAGAAAGCCATACCAGAAGAATTGCAGAAGCTCTTGATGTGAAAGGTTTAATAAACGTTCAGTATGCGGTAAAAGATGATGAAGTCTATGTGATCGAAGCAAATCCAAGAGCTTCGAGAACTGTTCCTTTTGTAGCGAAGGCCACAGGGATCCCTCTTGCGAAAATCGCTAGTCGCGTGATGATGGGAACCACACTTAAAAAATTACGTGAAGAAGGACTCCTCCAAGAAGCGGTCAAAGGGGACCATGTTTCGGTCAAAGAAGCCGTACTGCCATTTAATCGTTTCCCTGAAGCAGATCCAGTCTTGGGGCCTGAGATGCGTTCGACAGGTGAAGTAATGGGAATTGACCTTACCCCTGGATTAGCGTTCGCAAAGTCACAAATAGCAGCGGGAGGCGCACTTCCGACTGAAGGAACAGTTTTTATGTCTCTTGCTGATCGCGATAAAAGTTCAGGCTTGGAGGCGGCAAAAGGCTTTTTGAGACTTGGTTTGGAAATAGTTGCCACAGGTGGAACAGCAGATTATCTAGAAGAAAATGGAGTAAGTGTCACTGACCGAGTAGCAAAGATCGGAGAAGAAGGAACTGATGCTGTCCGCTTGATCAGATCTGGGAAAATTCAACTGGTAGTCAACAGCCCGCGAGGACGAGGTCCGAGAGCAGATGGTGATCATATAAGAGGGGCTGCCGCCGCAGAGGGCATACCTCTACTGACGACTGCAGCTGCTGCCCTTGCCGCGGTGAAAGGCTTGATGGATTGGAACGAATATCCCCTTTCTGTTCGATCTCTTCAGGAATATCATCTTGGAGTTTCTAAATCAGAAGTGTCGGAGAGCGGCTGAGTTATGAGAATGGCTAAAACAAATGTCGACCTTACAACGACTCTAGGATCAGTAACTCTTCCAAATCCCGTTATGACAGCTTCAGGAACAGCAGGTTATGGCAATGAACTATCTGAATACATGGACTTGCAAGAAATAGGTGCGGTAGTAGTTAAATCACTTCATGCTGAGAAATGGGAGGGGAATTTGCCACCTAGACTCCATCCAACTCCATCAGGGATGTTAAACAGTGTCGGGCTTCAGGGCCCCGGGGTAAAGGCTTGGATAGATGAAAAGTTACCTTCATTAAAGGACTCTAATGCCCGCATAGTCGCGAGCATCTGGGGTTCAACAGTGAAAGAGTTCACCGAAGCTGCCCTTCTTTTACGCGACGCACCCCCTGAAGTGGTTGCAATAGAAATTAATGCTTCATGCCCTAACTTAGAAGACCGAAGAAAACTATTTTCACATTCGATTCAAGCCATTACGGAAGTAGTAGAAGCAGCGAATGTTGTCAAAAAACCGCTTTGGGCAAAACTCAGTCCTAACACACCAGAACTACCGGATATCGCAGAAGCAGCCCATAAGGCAGGAGCCGAGGCTGTTGTAATAGCGAATACTGTTCTAGGGATGGCAATCGATGTCGAATCAAGAAAACCAGTTTTAGGAGCAAAGCGTGGAGGTCTGTCTGGGCCAGCAATAAGACCAATTGCTGTTCGAGCAGTTTTTGATACTCATGAAGCTCATCCAGGATTGCCAATTATCGGTGTCGGTGGCATTAACAGTGCTGAAGATGCATTGGAGTTTATTCTCGCAGGAGCAACGGGGCTGCAGATAGGTACAGCAACCTTTAAAGATCCAAGAATTTGTAAAAAAGTCATAGCAGGGCTTTCAAGATGGTGTGAAAGTCATGCAGTTAACAGAATCAGCGATCTGATTGGAGGCGCACATGACTGAGAAATACGAGTCATTAGATGAATTATTCGAAGATGAAGAATTCGAAATTAGTGAAGAGTCAGAAGACAATGTTCCACTAGAGGTTAAAAGCCGTCTTGCTTTGGCGTTAGACGTCGATGATTTGATTGATGCCCGCCGTCTTGCCGGTTCGTTATTTGATTTTTTCGGCACAGTAAAGGTCGGATTGGAACTCTATACGGCAGCTGGCCCTGATTCGGTAGGAGTGTTCACCGAGGCAGGTTTTGACGTTTTCTGTGATTTGAAACTACATGACATCCCAACAACAGTTCACAAGGCTGCTCGTGTCGTTGGTTCGGTAGGAGCAAGATGGGTTACTGCTCACGCAGCTGGAGGAGAAGAAATGCTCAAAGCTGCCGTGGATGGACTGAGAGAAGGAGCAGAGAGCGTGGGTCTGCCAACCCCAGGTGTTCTAGGAGTGACGGTGCTAACGAGCGACACAATAAAAAATGAGGACACAATTGTTTCACGCTGTGAAACTGCGCTAAAAGCAGGTTGTGAAGGAATCATTTGTGCAGCGCCTGATCTTAAAGCCACTTCAAGTTTTTCTGAAAAACTTATGAGAGTTGTTCCGGGTTTGAGGTTGGCTGGTGGCGACAGCCATGATCAAGCGAGAGTGGCAACACCTATGGAAGCAATTAGCGGTGGAGCTGACATGTTAGTGATAGGAAGAATGGTAACGGAAGCGGAAAATCCTATAGAAGCTTCTGAAGAATTAGTCAGTGAGCTTTTAGGCTAAAAAATATTGCTTCTGCAAAATGCAAATTTTACAAAGATTGCCTACTATGGTTTTCGCATGAACCGACCTCCGCCACTCACAGATGAACAGAGGCGTCAAGCCCTAATAAAGGCAGCGGAAGCTAGAAGACTACGTGCTGAAATTAAGGAACTTCTTAAAATGGGATCTCTGTCGTTAGAGGATCTGTTAAAACGTTCGGACACTGATGAAAGTCTCGGTCGAATGAAAGTACTTGCAGTTTTGGAATCCTTGCCTCGACTCGGCAAAGTAAAAGCGCGCAGAACCATGGAGGAGATAGGTATAAGTGAAAGTCGTCGATTGCGTGGTTTGGGTGCTCAACAACGAGCTTCGTTAGTATCACGTTTCTCTGAGCAATCGTGACATCTGAAGGAGCGAAGACACCTTTGATAATTGTCATATCAGGTCCCGGTGGTGCAGGTAAGGGAACGATCGTACGTGAGCTGTGCGAACAGGATCCGAAAGTTACTGTAAGCAGATCATGGACGACAAGGGAACCCCGGGTAGATGATAAGGACGATTCATATTTTTTTGTCGATGCTGCTGCATTCAATAAACACAAGGACAACGGAGGCTTTATCGAATGGAATGAATTTTTAGGTTCCATGTATGGCACTCCGATGCCTGACTCTGCTGACAAAAGGGATCTCATCTTGGAAATAGATGTTTCAGGAGGACGTCAAATAATTGAGAAACTTCCGGAAGCACTATTAATTTTCGTTGACGTTGAAGATCCGGAACTACGACGAAGATTATCTGAAAGAGGAGATGAGCCAAGTGAAATAGACAAGCGTTTACTTGAAGCAGAAAGAGAAAGAAAAGAAGCAAAAGAGCTTAATTATCAGATTATTTTGAACGATGATCTCGGAAAAGCGACAAAAGAAATATATGAAATTATTTGCAGAGCCCGACTTTAGGTGAACCGTAGGGAAGTCACTCTCATTCTGATACCTTGGAGATGCCGCAGGAACGACCTGCAAGAGTGACATTTCTTCAAGAGGAGTCGCTATGCGACGATATGACACATTGATGAACCCAGAAATTGAAGGTCTTTTAGACACGACTGAATCAAAATTTGGTCTTGTTGTTTTGGGGGCCAGAAGGGCTCGACAAATAACTTCCTACTTCGGTCAATTAGGTGAAGGTTTGGGGGCTTCAGTTCCACCCCAGATAACTTCAACTTCGAGAAAACCTCTAACAATAGCTTTTGAAGAGGTATCAGTTGAGAAAATCGTCCCTATAGAGCTTCCCGATGAACCTGAAGTTGAAGAAGTCGTTGAAGCCGAAGCAGAAGTTTTGATAGACGAAGAATCAGGTGAAATTTCTCCTGAAGACGACGAGAGCGCTTAGCCTCGTTTATATCCCAAATGGGCCAGCTCGACGGTCGTAGGATCGTTCTAGGAATTACCGGTGGAATAGCCGCTTATAAGGCTATAGAGGTATGCAGACGACTTACCGACGCGGGAGCTTATGTCTCGCCAGTAATGACAAAAGGTGCACTTCGTTTCGTTGGAAAGTCGACCTTTGATGCTTTAGGGTCTGAAAAAACGCAGGTTTCCCTGTGGGATGAAGAACATGCGATCCCACATACGAGACTGGGCCAAGGGGCTGACTTGATTATTGTATGCCCTGCCACAGCCCGACTCATATCAGATTATCGAAATGGCCGATCAGGAGATTTGCTAACAGCTACTCTTCTGGCGACACGTGCTGATGTGATGATTTGTCCAGCAATGCATACAGAGATGTGGGAACAAGCCTCGGTAATTGAAAACATTGCCGTGCTTCGAGAACGCGGTGTCCAAATAGTAGGACCTGTTGAAGGGAGACTAGCTGGAGGGGATAGTGGCTTCGGACGGCTAGCGGAACCAGAAGACGTAGTGGAGTCAGTTTTCAAACTTTTAGGCAAAGATGGCGGACACCCGCCTGGGGATCTTGCAGGATTAACTGTTTTAGTCACAGCGGGTGGCACGCGAGAGCCTATAGGGCCGGTTCGTTATATTGGAAATCGATCATCAGGTAAACAAGGTCATGCGCTGGCAAGTGAAGCAGCATCAAGAGGAGCGAAGGTAGTTTGTGTAACGACAGAAGCTGAAACAGCACCAGATGAATTAGGGATCGAAGTAATAGGAATTGAAACAGCCCAAGAAATGCATGACTCGGTAATGGAAAATGCTTCAAGAGCAGACTGGATATTTATGGCTGCAGCAGTAGCAGATTTTAGGCCTCAAAAAGTTGCTAGCCATAAAATAAAAAAAGAAGAAGGTGTTCCTGAAATATCACTTGAGCCAACAGTGGACATTTTGAAAGCTTTAGATGAGACAAGAAAAAGCAACCAACTTATTATCGGTTTCGCAGCTGAAACAAAGAATTTATTTGAGAATGCTTCGAAGAAACTAGAAAGTAAAAATCTTGATCTCATTGTTGCGAATGATGTTTCCGCTCCAGGAGTTGGATTCGGGCATGATACAAATTCGGTTTCTGTGATTGACCGAAACGGAGCATCGACAGAAATTTCATTATGCGACAAAAGAGAAATAGCAAGAAACGTAATAGATATAGTCTCTGAATCGTGGTCTGTACAGGGAACTGATCCTAAGATTCAATAAAAGGAAAGAGATAATAGTGTCGCGAAAGTGGAGTTTCACATCAGAGTCAGTGACAGAAGGTCACCCAGACAAAATGGCGGACCAAATTTCTGATGCGATACTAGACGCACTATTAGTAGAAGATCCTAATTCCAGAGTTGCTTGTGAAACAATGGTGACCACTGGCATTTGTGTTGTATCGGGAGAGATAACAACTTCGGGTTATGTCGACATACCAGGGATAGTTCGCCAAACTATTCGAGAAATAGGATACGACAGAGAAGACTACGGCTTTGACGGCAGCACCTGCGGAGTGATGGTAACTCTTGACTCTCAATCTGATGACATAAGTCGAGGTATTAACAGTTCTGAAGAGACTCGCTCTGGGGCATCAGGTGATGAGGATGAACTAGACCGACAAGGAGCTGGAGATCAGGGGATGATGTTTGGTTACGCCTGTGACGAAACGGAAGCTCTGATGCCTTTACCGATTCAGATAGCTAATCGCATGGCAGAAAGACATGCGGAGATAAGGAAGGCAGGTAATATTCCGTATTTGAGACCGGATGGTAAAACGCAGGTCACATTTGACTATGAAGACAACAAGCCTGTTCGTTTAAATACTGTTTTAGTCTCGACTCAGCATAATGACGGAATTGACAGAGACACAATAATACGACCAGATCTGATTGAACATGTAATAAGACCCACTATCCCTGAAGAATTCAGAGAAGATGATTACACAGTTTTGGTTAACCCAACAGGACGTTTTGTTGTTGGAGGGCCTGTAGGAGATGCAGGATTGACAGGAAGAAAGATAATTGTCGACACCTACGGAGGGATTGCCAGACATGGAGGCGGAGCGTTTTCAGGTAAAGATCCAAGCAAGGTGGATCGATCCGCAGCGTATGCAACGCGATGGGTTGCAAAGAACTTAGTCGCTGCTGGAGCTGCATCAAGATGTGAGGTTCAAGTCGCTTACGCAATTGGAATGGCAAGACCAGTGTCAATCCTTGTCGAAACTTTCGGAACGGAAAAAGTTGACCCGATTAAAATCGAAGGCGCTATTCAAGAGGTCTTTGATTTAAGACCAGCGGCAATAATTAGGGATCTTGATTTGAGGAGGCCAATCTATAAGTCAACCGCCGCATACGGTCACTTTGGTCGTGAGGAGTTTCCTTGGGAACAGGTCAATCGTGTCGAAGATGTACGTTCCCACTTAGGGTTAAACTGATCCCCCCGGGCCTCTATGAATGCCCGAAACAAAAAAGGTCAGTTGACTTTTGAGTCAACATTTGGATCTACTGAGAAAGCCGAATCTGGAGTCCCCGTTTCTAATAACGATATATCAGGTTTGAGAGCAGTGCGGGTTCTTCCTGATGTTCCAGCTATCGACAAAGCATTTGATTATTCTGTTCCTCAATCATGGATTGAAGATGGGAAAGCCGATCAAATAAAAGTCGGAACTATGGTCAGGGTGCCTTTCAGCGGGAGACAGGTGAATGGTTGGGTGTTAGAGATTGACATCCAACCTGAAGAAGGAATTAATCTGCTTCCGTTATCTAAATATAGAAGTGTCGGGCCTTCTCCAGAAGTAATAGACCTGGCTCGTTGGGCAGCACACCGTTGGGCAGGCCGGCTTAATAGGTTTTTAACTACAGCGTCACCACCAAAGAATGTTCCTTCGTTGGAGAAGCGTAAAGATGGCATAGAAAAAACAATAACCACTTCTGACGAGACGGTCTGGCTTCAAGAAGTGGTGAAACAGAAAGAAACTGTTCTTAGACTGCCGCCCTCACAGGATGCTGTTGCAATAGCATCTGAATTTGTGAACAAGGGCAATACCTTGATCCTTTTCCCTTCAATTTCAGGTGCGCAGAAACTTGCTGCAGGATTAAAGAGAAAGGGATTGCATGTTTCAGTAGTGCCCGAACAATGGCAAAATGCCGCTGTTGGAGGTTCTGTGGTAGGAAGCCGGTCAGCCGCATTCGCTCCAATTGTCGACCTTTGTGCGATCGTTGTTTTCGATGAGCATGATGCTTCCTACCAAGAAGAACGTTCTCCAACATGGAACGCGCGTGATGTAGTCATAGAACGGGCAAAAAGGAAAGACATACCATGTGTCTTGGTTTCTGCGATCCCTACGTTGGAAGCGATTTCATGGGGCCATCAAATAAAACCTTCACGTAAAGAAGAACGAGATGGATGGCCAATTGTTGAAATAATCGATAGAAGAGCTGATGACCCAATACGATCTGGTCTTTTAAGTCAGAAGCTAACTTCAGTTTTAAGAGATGCAACAGGTCCTGTTATTTGCATTTTGAACAGAAAGGGCCGGTCGCGGTTATTGGCATGTGACCGATGTGGTTCTCTTGCAAGATGTGAAAAACATTTCATTCCTCTAACCCAAAAAGAAGATCATGTACTTGAATGTTCAGCTGGCTGCAATGATCGCCCCGTGGTGTGCGATTCCTGTGGATCAACGAGATTTAAAAATTTGCGTGCAGGAATAGCAAGACTCAGAGAAGAGTTGGAAGCACTATCAAAGAAAAAAGTCGTAGAAATAAGTTCAGATTCAAAAGGAAAAATACCTGATTCAGATATTTATATCGGGACTGAGGCAGCTCTTCATAGAGTAGAGCGAGCATCTCATATAGTGTTCTTAGAGTTTGATCAGGAACTTTTAGCGCCTAGGTTTCGAGCTGCTGAACAGGCGGCTTCTCTGTTGATTAGATCTGCACGGCTAATAGGAAAAAGGAATGACGGTGGAAGACTAATTGTCCAAACCCGACAACCTGAGCACGAAGTTTTACAAGCTGCTCTTCATGCAAATCCAGAGAAGCTAATCGAAGCGGAATCTGAGAGACGACGTTTGTTGCAACTGCCGCCATACAGTGCTTTAGCTCAAATTTCAGGAGCTTCGGCTCCTGAAATGGTTAAATCTCTAAGTGCAATTCCCGGAATCGACATTATGGGTCCACGTGATGACTGCTGGCTTGTTCGTGCTGCAGATAGTCATGCTTTATCTCAAGCCATTTTGAGTGTGGGACGACCAAAAGGTAAAATTCGGATAGAAATTGATCCTCGAAGAGCTTGACAGTCAAACCAAAAGCCTTCTGCCGATAACCTTTCATAATGGGTACGAATGCAATAAGAGTCATCGGAGATCCTGTACTAAGGGTTAAGGCGACAGAAGTAACAGAAATAACAGAAAATCTCGCCCGTTTGACGCAAGAAATGCTGTCAACGATGTATTCAGCACCTGGAATAGGTTTAGCCGCGACTCAAGTAGGGGTCCAAAAAAGACTTTTTGTCTACGATTGGGGTTCAGGCCCGGGTGTGTTGATAAATCCTGAAATAAAAGATGCTGATGGGGAATGGACTTTTGAAGAAGGTTGTTTGTCGATTCCGGGGCTTTCATGGGAATTACTGCGACCCAAACAGATTCATATAGTGGGAGTTGACTTAGATGGTAAGGAAGTTTCTTTCGAGGCGGATGAACTGGAAGCTCGATTGTTTCAACATGAAATGGATCACCTAGACGGGGTGCTGCTCGTTGACCACCTAGATGAAGATCAAAAGCGTGAGGCTAATAAAACACTAATGGGTATCGGCGATTCAACAGTTTCTCCACTTCCAATAGTGGGAGAGAGTCTTGGGTTTTCACAAAGTGACTAACGATTTCAAAAAGTTGGCTTTTGTAGGCACTCCCGAGTTATCGGTTCCTTTCATGAAAAGTTTGTATTCATCTGGATATGACATTGAAGTAGTGGTAACCGGAGAGGATCACAGAAGGGGCAGGGGTGAAGACCCTTCTCCTTCTCCGGTCAAACGAGCCGCTATCGAAATGGATTTGCCAGTTATTCACGAGATAGAAGATATAGAAAATTTCGGAATAGACCTTGCGGTGGTAGTAGCGTATGGAAGTTTTATTCCGATCGACCTTCTAGGAAGAGTTCCAATGATAAATGTTCATTTTTCATTACTCCCCAGATGGAGAGGGCCTGCCCCTATAGAAAGAGCGATTCTTGCCGGTGATACAAAAAGTGGGGTCTGCATAATGGAAGTAGGGGAAGAGTTTGATGTTGGAGGCGTTTTTGCTCGACAAGAAGTAGAAATTTTAGCACGTGACACTACAGAAACTCTTAGAGACCGGTTGATTGCAGCGGGCTGTGAACTGCTCGTATCAACACTCGTTGATGGGCTTGGTGAACCGGCACCTCAGGTGGGAGAGATAGTTTGGGCTGAAAAAATTACCCCTCAAGAGAGAGAAGTAGATTGGAGACACGAGGCTGAAAAAATCGACCGGTTGGTCAGAATCGGTGGAGCATGGACAACATTTAGAGGTGAGCGTTTCAAAATCTGGAAAGCTGAAGCAAATACCCAAGAGGTTCAAGGTTCACCTGGTCAACTAGTTGGAGACCATGTGAATACTGGTAAAGGTGTATTGCGACTAATCGAGGTTCAATCTCAAAATCGAGCCCGACAAGCATTCGATTCATGGAAACTAGGTGCGCGTTTAGAAGAAAATAGCGTATTCGGAGATGGCTGAAAACAACGAGGCACGTGCTCTGGCTTTAAAGGTTCTTAGTCGGGTCGAAAAGGATTCAGCATTCGCGAATTTAGCGTTAAGAGCTGCCTTGGATGCCTCTGAACTGGATGAAAGAGACAAGGCACTGGTCACTGAACTGGTCTATGGCGTTACAAGAATGCGTAGAGCATGCGATTTTTTGATTGATCGATTCATTAGCAAAAAATTGCATCCAGATGTTCGTACAATTTTGCGTTTAGGTGCCTACCAGCTTCATTGGACGAACATACCCGACCATGCTGCTGTAAACGGTTCAGTTTCCTTGGCGCCTAAGTGGGCAAGAGGCTTATGTAACGCTGTTTTGCGCAAAGTCGCAAAAGAGACGGTTGATTGGCCCACAAAAGCGATCGAATACAGCTATCCGGATTGGATAGTGGAGAGACTTGTGTCTGACCTTGGAGAACCTGAAGCTAGAGAAGCACTCAAGTGTATGAATAGTTCAAAAGCAGCGACCCCCCGTGAAGATGGCTATTTTCAAGATGAGGCCTCTCAGCTGGTATCAGATCTGTTAACAGAAGAAGGAACATGGGGGGAAGGCCCAGTAATTGATGTATGCGCAGCTCCTGGTGGTAAAGCTAGCGCAGCTGTTTCAGCAGGATTTCCTGTAATTGCAGCAGATTCATCCCTGAAAAGACTTAAATTAGCGAGAACAAACTCCCTGGAACTCAATATAAAACTTCCATTGGTTGTTGCTGACGGAACAGATTTACCATTCAAAAAAGGTGAAGCCTCAAGAGTCATAGTTGATGCTCCTTGTAGCGGACTTGGTGTTTTAAGAAGAAGAGCTGACGCTAGATGGAGAATTAAAGAAGAAGACATAGCTGTTTTAGCGGACCTTCAGTTGAAACTATTATGTTCAGCTTTAACCATGCTTAAATCTGGAGGTTTGCTTATTTACAGTGTTTGCACACTGACCAATATGGAAACTGTTGGAGTGGATGAAAAATTTCGAAACCTTATGAATGTCCAAGAAATAGGTGATTTGCCTCACCCTTGGCGAAAGCACGGAAGAGGTGGAATGATCCTTCCTCAAGATCTCGATAGCGAAGGAATGTCTGTTTTTCGTTATAGAGCACCGTGATGTTTTAAACCACAATTAGTTTTTCCTTCAAATGTTCAAGAACAAGCTTTAAGGCTTCGAAAGTCGGGTGTCCGGGTTCATCGACAGATTCCTCTGTAAGCACAGAATGGGCACGTGTGCTGATCCCATGAGTGTTTCCAGGCGATGAATCAATCTCAACAGACACAAACCCATCTCCAAACTCTTCATGCAGTCTCGCAAAACGTTCACTGGGTGCCATCGAATCATTGGAGAACCTGAGGCCTAAAATGCAAACTCCATTATCGACACGATTTTTGACTACTTCTAGATCAGCATTGGAAATGCCGATTGATTTCTTTCGTTTTTTCCCAAAAGGCAGAGGCAAGCTCGGTTGACTCAGAACTGGTGCGATAAGTCGTTCATCCAGCATCATTCCTAAAGCAAAACCCCCTGTGAAACACATTCCTACCGCTCCCACTCCAGGCCCCCCACACCTTCCATGCTCAAAAGCGGCAAGCGCTCTTAACCAATCGGTGACTGGAGATGTTCGCCGAGTCATGAGAGAAGTAAATTCTCGTGAGATGCAATTCTTTTTTAGCACTCGGATTGTGTTTCCAAGTGTGGGTTTTTCCCCAGGAACTCCAAAAAGCGAGGGGAGGATTGCAGTGCAGCCTATTCCTGCAACTTTTCTACCAAATTCAGCGACTCGAGGTGTGATTCCAGGGATTTCTGCCATGACGATCACAGCAGGACCTGAACCAATACGAAGAACTGTTTTGCTTCTACCGCTATGTTCAAATTCGCCTATTTCGTAGCCGTCTAAGGCATTTAATTCCATTGTGAGACCTTATCGGAAGTCATGAGCAGGCGAGACGGTAGTTATGCTTATCTTGTGGACGAAAAAGCACAATCTGTGAAAAAAGAAGTAAAAGTAAAAATCTTGACAGTCTCAGATGGAGTCGCACACGGAGTACGTGAAAACAAATCAAGTGAAGCATTGGTTGAACGTGTTTCCAATGAAGGATGGACTGTTGCAGACACCTCGGTAACACCTGACGGCGGCGACGAAGTGGCTAAAACTCTAGTGTCTTTGGCGCATGGCTTCCATGGACTGATTGTCACTACGGGAGGTACAGGTTTTGGCCCTCGAGATCAAACACCAGAGGGAACGTTGATGGCAATAGAGCGGGAAGCCCCAGGATTAGCTGAAGCGATGAGATTGGTCAATCCTCTGGGGAGACTTTCCCGAGGCGTTGCCGGAACGATTGGAACCACACTTGTTATAAACACACCTGGTTCTGAAAAAGGGTGTATTGAGTGTTTGGAAGCGGTCATAGATGTTATTCCACACGCAGTCGGTCTCCTGTCAGACAACACTGACCCACATCCGGCCTGATCATGAGCTTAGAAGAAGATGCTAAGTTTATGGCCGAGGCTATTGAGGTCGCAGAAAAAGCACGGTTTTATTCAGCTCCAAACCCCTGGGTTGGAGCTGTTGTTGTAGCTAAAGGTCAGATCGTAGGTGAAGGTGCGACCGGACCTTTCCAAGCGGACTACGAAACAAATGAGTCACCTTTGGTTTTTCACAATGCAGTAGCGGCAGAGGGTGTACATGCAGAAGTAAAGGCTCTTGAAGATGCAGGAGAGCTGGCAAACGGAGCAACTCTATACACGACTCTTGAACCTTGTAATCACCGTGGCCGTACAGACCCATGCACCGATGCGATTATTCAATCGGGAGTTAAGAGAGTGGTTGTGGCATTAATCGACCCAGATGAAAGAGTCTCAGGGGCAGGGGTGGAGGCACTCAGAGCCGCTGGGATCGAAGTGAATACAGGTCAAAACATAGCTGATGCTGAGAAACAACTAGCTCCCTACCTTCATCACCGACACACAGGCCGGCCTTATGTGATTCTCAAATTAGCGGCAACATTAGATGGTCGTATTGCCGCACCTGATGGGTCGAGCAATTGGATCACAGGTGAAGAAGCAAGAATTGACGTGCACAAGATACGAGCAGAAAGTGACGCTATTTGTGTAGGGGCAGGGACAGTTAGGAGCGACGACCCTAGTCTTACCGTCAGGTCGGTTGATGGCTCTAATCCCCGTCGAATTGTCATTGGTGAAATACCAGAAGGTGCTCAAGTCGAACCTGCTGAATCATGGAAAGGGCCTTTAGGGGATTTGATTCAAAAGTTGGGAAATGAAGGAGTGCTGCAACTACTCGTTGAAGGAGGAGCTGATTTAGCTGGGCAGATGCATCGAGAAGGACTGATAGACCGCTATGCAATTTACGTTTCTCCTTCGATCATGGGAGGTGATGACGGTAAGCCATTATTAAGTGGTGCCGGCATCGCGACCATTGACTCGATTAAACGAGGAAAATTTGTCAATGTTACCCAATTGGGTGAGGACGTTCGATTGGATTTAGTCCTTTCATGAAAGTTATTTAAAATCAACACACTTGGACGCCACCCAGTGGCTAAGTTTGTATTGTGCTAAAAATTGTTTTACCAAAAGGCTCCTTAGAGCAAGCGACGTTGGATTTGTTTGATTCTGCTGATCTCTCAGTTGGCCGTTCTTCAAAAGTTGACTATAGAGCTATTATTGACGATCCGCGAATTGATGAAGTCAGAATCCTGAGACCTCAAGAAATTCCTACTTACATTGCCGATGGTCTGTTCGATATAGGAATAACAGGACGTGACTGGATTGAAGAAACCGAAAGTGACGTGATCTCATTAGGGAAATTGCACTATTCCAAAGCTACGGCAAGGCCGGTAAATATTGTTGTGGCTGTTCCTGAAGGCTCGCCTTACGAAAAAGTGAAAGATTTGCCTTCAGGTGTAAAAGTTTCCACTGAATATCCAAATTTGACGAAAAATTTTTTCAACACACAAGGTGTCGATGCGGACATACATCTCAGCTACGGGGCGACTGAAGCCAAGGCTCCTGACATAGTTGATGCTGTAGTGGACTTAACCGAGACGGGTAGGGCACTAAAAGCTGCAGGTTTGAAAATTATTGACACGATACTCATAAGCCATACTGAATTGGTAGCGAATCGTGAGTCTTTCGAAAACCCTGAACTGCGTCATGCCATGGAGCAAATTCACACACTTCTAGAAGGCACTTTAGAAGCGAGAGGAAAGGTTCTTGTAAAAATGAATGTTTCAGCAGAACAGTTGCAGAGTGTTCTTGAAGTCATACCTTCCATGAAGGCTCCAACCGTTAATGAACTTGCTAAGGGCGAGGGGTACGCTGTCGAAACTGTTGTAGCAAAAACAGAAATAAACATATTAATTCCAGAACTTAGAGACAAAGGTGCTTCCGATATTATTGAACTCCCTCTATCCAAGATTGTTCATTAAAAGCAATTAAACAGTTTACTCTCCGTCAGGGGCGTCTTCCTGATTGCCAAGTTGGACAAAGGCAAGACGAATTTGATGCAAGGCATCTTTAAGAGTTCCTTCAGCTTCTCCTAATCTTCCGGCTAAAGAATCCAAAACCGCTGCCATGGCGTCGATCGCCAGAGAAGCTTCATCCATTTTCGGAGGCTGCTGAGAAAGATGTATTGCTGCAAGTTCATATAAACCCATTAGGTGGTTAGCCACAACAATTTCAGCAGGTGCTGCAGCTAGCTGTTCGCGAACTGCGTTCATCTCAGCAGCTAATGCTTCAGCCTGTTCTTGTTCTTCTTGTGAGAGTTCAGAAAACTCCGAAGACTCCGCTTCTTGTTCCGGATTGACACTGTGCTCTCCATCCGGCGTCCACAAACTATTCATTGTTCCTCCAATTTATTAAATATTTTCTGACGTAACTCTGCACTGCTTCAGTTCTATGTTGGTACTCTAGAGGGCGAAAATAAATAGAAAGCGGGTTCCCACCCCACCAGACCACTCTAAGTGAGTTTTGGTTTTTACGGCGGGCTCCTTTTTCTATTGCCCGCCTTTATTCTTTAGACGGCAATAAAAGTCTAAAGGATATTTGTGTGTAAAAAATGTAATCAACCACGGAGGAGAAACTACGTGCCACACAGGAGTGACGAACAATAGCTAACCCAACTGAAGAAGAACCGAGAGTTAATGAGGATATTCGGGTAGAAAATGTCCGACTGGTTTCCGCTGAGGGGGAACAGGTAGGGATTAAACCGATTTCAGAGGCGCTTCGTTTCGCACAAGAAGCAGGATTAGATTTGGTGGAAGTTGCCAATCAGGCAGACCCTCCGGTTTGTCGTGTGATGGACTATGGAAAGTTCAAATACGAACAATCTCAGAAAGCCAAGGAATCACGAAAAAAAGCAACTCATATCCTCGTGAAGGAAATGAAATACCGTCCAAAAATAGGATCAGGTGACTTCGAAACGAAAACTCGACAGGTGGAAAAGTTTTTAACCGAAGGAAGTAAAGTCAAAGTGACCATCATGTTCAGAGGTCGGGAAATTCAATACCCGCAACTCGGACGGAAAATCTTGGACGATATAGCTGAATCCATTTCACACGTTGGAAGAGTTGAGGTTTACCCTGAACAAGAAGGTCGCAATATGACCATGTTGCTAACTCCTGGAAAGGCAACACGTAGGCAACGTGAAGCTATTGAAGCTTTGCAAGCGGAAGCACTTGAAATGGAGGAAGCTTTAGAAGAGGCCGAATCTTCATCAGAAGTTGATGAAGAGCAGACAAGTAATGAAGTTGAAGAAGAACAAGACATAGAAACTGATTAGAACTTAAAACAAGCGGGAGTAATTATGCCAAAAATGAAAACCCACAGGGGCGCTGCTAAGAGAATAAAAGTTACAGGTAGTGGTCGTTTGCGACGCCGTAAGGCAAACAAAAATCACATGCTTGAGCACAAGAGTTCCACGCGTAAGCGACGCTTGGGGAGAATGACTGAAGTAGACGGAGCTAACAGTAAAGCAATACGCAAACAGTTAGGTATTTAATAACACCAGGGTCCTCGCTAAAGAGGTCTCCGATAAAAGGAGTTGAAGATGGCCAGAGTTAAGAGAGCTGTCCACAGCAAAAAGAAACATAAGGCAGTTTTAAAACAGGCCAAGGGTTACTACGGAAATAAAAGCCGTAGTTTCAGAGCTGCGAATGAACAAGTTATGCATTCAGGAAACTATGCGTTTAGAGACCGACGTGCAAAAAAAGGCCAATTTAGACGTCTTTGGATCCAGCGAATTAATGCAGCATGCCGAATTCATGGGACTACCTACAGCGTGTTTATTGCTGGT
>JASMLT010000059.1 GCA_030748555.1 Acidimicrobiales bacterium | reverse complement strand
AGTTAAGGGGCTTCCCGCCCAACTGTTGATTAATTTTCAGCGCCGGAGCCCGCATTGTCCGGTGACCTTTTATCAGGTTGCTTAGATTCCCAATTCCGATCGCATCTATCACAGCAGACTCCATATCCAAAGCACCGCGCTCCCCTAATCCGTAACGCAAGATTTCGACCTCGTGCTCTTCACCTCCTCCTTTGATTTTTTTAATCTTTTTCTCCAATTCAGGGTTCTTGTGATCTATATCTTCTTTTAGGTGAACAAAGGGTCGGGTAGGCCCTGTTCCTTTTCCTACGTAAAATATTTCTTTGTCACTTGGATCGACTAACACATATACATAGTGTCTTAATTGTTTGACAACACTAGTTGAGAATCTTTTCATTTCGATTAGCCTCTCTCTTTATAAGACGCTATAAATAATCTCTAACTTGCAATACTCGATCCAAGTAGATTAAGTCTTAGTTGACGTGCCTTCCTCATCCGAACTACATCATTGAGTTTTTTGGGTTTTAGTTAAGTTATCTTCCAGTGTCTCTACAAAATTTTTCGTATTTTGTCTAAAAAACTCTACAATCTTATCGTGGCAATCTTCTGGCGGAGTTTGATCTCCTGATGATCTACGACTCTTCTTGATTTCCTTGTTTAACTTAGGGTCAGCCATGAGCCTCACCTGCTGTCGCTGTCGTTTCGAGGGAATCCATTCGATTGGCCCTAGCTTTTCTTCAATAACATCTTTCTTTGACTTCAAATTCTTGAAATGTCTTGTACTCACTGTTCTTTCGTCACTTTCGATAAATAATGCAAGAGAAACTGGGAAATGACCCATGATAAATGTCGCATATTTATTTTTTTTACTTTTTCGCCTAACCACTCCTGAAATGAGTAGCTTTCCTTCATTTTTGAAAATTGATTCAGGATGACTCTCTTCTACAGCTTTGAAAATTTTTCCCCATAAGAGAGACGCTTTCTCCTTATCTGTCTCCGATTTCCAAGCACTAGTTGACGATCGCTCAATTGTCTCCGTTGCTATACTTGTCACGTCTGACATTTCGAGCAGCCTTTTTAGTTCCTCGTCAGATACTTCGATCGCAGAACTTTCTGAACTCTCACTTTCTCCGCCAGCAAACATGTTTAACAACGCAGAAACTTGATTCGCTTTCGGTCTTAATTCTTCGGAGGCATAACAAATTCTGAACAACGCCAATTCCCATGGATCATCCCAGAGTGAACCACCTTCAACGCTTTTTTTTGCTTCCTCATATCCATCCATTTCCTTCTCTTTCCCAAGAGTTTTACGCTTCGCAAACTCGTCATCCCACTTACTAAACTCTGTATTTTCTTTTAGGATTTTGTAGATTTCTGGATACGCAATCTGACAACAAACAAGAGCAAATAACCGAAGGCAACCATCTGGGGTCCTGAGAACGTCATCTTTACTTATATGCCCAGCAATTCTTCTAATTAGAGATAGGTTGTTTACCATTCTTTTTATAGATCTTGGATTTCCCCCAATGGTGCATTCCATTACTTTTGTGACAGTATCTATTATTTTTGGGTCGTTACCTTTTCTCTCTTCAAGGTAACCGACTTGATTCAGTAATTTGACAACATAACCACCGATATCGAGCCCCTCCGCAGGCATTGTGAACGGTAACTGAATAATCTTGTCAAAGAAGAACCGATATTCCCGCTCGTTTTGATCGCTTTTCTCTCCATATTTTGCCCTGAGACCTTTTACAACTACCTGATAGTCGATTGCTAGCACAAACACGCAGTGCTTAAGACTAAAGATATTCTTGAGCAGTTCTAGCATTTTCACAGCTATTGTTGGATCTAATCGATCCAGATCATCAATGTAGACAACAAATTTCTTATCTGAACCACTAGTACAAATATTTTCTATGACACTCTGAAGTTCCTCGCGAAGTTGCTTTACAGAATTTGCAGGTTTGTTTTCGATCAGGTCCCGTACAGCTTGTTCTGCGGCTACTCCTCCAAATACTGCAGTTGTCATACGTAATCCACTTTTGGCTAAGTTTTCAGTATGTTTCTTTATTTTGTTCCATGTTTCTTGCCCCTGATCGCTAAACGCTAGAATCTCTAATGTGACGTGCTGAATAATCTTGATTAAAGCTTCTTCAGGGGTTGCCATCAGGGAGTGCTCCCAAGAATTGACCCAAATATTTACGTATGACCCAGCTTTTTTGTTTTCTACCCACTCGTTTTGCATTCCTTCCTTGGCAGCTTTCGTATCTTTTCCGGGTTTCTTGATATCGTGTTGTTCATAGCCTCCAAGTGATTTCCAAAGGTGATTCATAAGGGTGGTCTTTCCGCTTCCCCAATTACCTTGTACACCTATAGTCATTGGCGTATCGGTATGACGTATAAAATCCGCTAAAGCGTTGTAATAGCCGACTACCTTCAGGCCATCCTTGCCTTGATTTTCGGATCGAAATTCCGGCTCATCGACTATTCCTACTATAGACCGTTTGTTCATCGCGCATTACCTCGTTAGTGATCTAGATATATCCACCCACCCTTCATACAGCATCACCATCGCTAACGTATCCAGTTCGCAATATTTGCGAAGCGCCTGAAACAGTTGTTCCCGCTCATATTCGCCCATTTCCTCATACTGGGCCCTTGCGTAGGCGATCATAGCGGCACCTCCATCGTGCAGTTCCGATTCATCACTAATGAGTTCCTGCGTCTTTCCGAAGGCATCATCAAACATCCTAGGCAATAGTTCGTAGGGGTCGATGACCCTGCCGTTTTCGTTTCGAGCCCACTGCCAATCCTTAAAGTTATGACTCTTAATGCCTCCTTCGGCTCCATAGATCGGTTTTGAATATTTCGCCTGTAGTGCGACAGAAGCGTTCAGTATTGCGGGAAGTACGTACTTCAAGGAATTTGACCCGTTCGTCTGTGGCAAGTAGCAGTAGCGCTTTACCAACTCCAACATGTCAACCATTCGCCGTTTGCCGCTCCACTCTTGTTTGTTTCCACGGCCAGAGCGCGTAATGCGTCGGATAAATGACATCAACTCCTGTTGATCCGCTGGTGGTTCCGGATCCGTTCGCAATTGGGTGTGGATCATGCAGAGAAAGGTATTCTCGTGGTGGGCATACCGGAAGATGGTTCCATCATCATTTTCAAGCTGGGTTTTCAGTTCCCGGACCATCTTGTAATTCGGGAAAACACCCCGTTCCGTATTGAGATATTCCCCAGTATGCGCAACTAACCCATCCTCTTGAATAGTGTGATGAGAGAATTGGAAGGCAACACCCTCATAGGGATGACGTCCCTTATTGAAAGGTATAGCCACCATCGTGGTTTCAAAGTCGATGAAATGAAGCGGATAAGTCCAGGTTGCCATTTCAGTGCACAGTCCTGGCGCATCCAGCCAAGGCGTGGTGTCGTGATCGATTGCTTTTTGTACCTGCAACCATTGCCGTTCACTGGTTGACAGGCCAGGGGTCGTCTTGGGCTTGACCCCAATGTCGGATTTTTTGATCTGTTCTAATTTGGCGCGGCCCTCTGCAATACGATCATCTTTTTTTCGATAGCCCCACAGATCAAGAATACTGGGGTCATTAAA
>JASMLT010000058.1 GCA_030748555.1 Acidimicrobiales bacterium | reverse complement strand
GATGGGATATGAAACTGAAGATCTGAATATAGGTCGGTCCTGGGCCTTATGGAATTTTGAGGGGTATGAAGCTCGGACTGGAGACTCAACAGGTGGAGGTTGGGAGGAATTAGCAGATTTCGTGATCACGATGGATGATCAAGCCAGAGAGTACGGATGCGGTCGCTTAATGTGGGAGTATTCGAGTGAGCTAACTAGGTATGGAACACCCATGGCGCCCATGCTGATGCCACATTGGACAGATGGTTGCATCGGTTCCATGGAAGGTCTTTATTTTGAGTCATCCACAACTACACCTTTTCACTTTCTTATTCAATCCGAACTTTCAACCGCTCCATCAAGAGCGCAACGAGATCTCCCATACAGGTCTTTTGATATCAATGCAGGTATTGACCATCTCCAACAGTTTGGAGTGAAATATTATGCAGCCTCTTCACAAGTTGCGACTGATGAAGCCCAGCAGCATCCGTCCCTAAATGAAATAGCTAATAGCGGCCCATGGACTATTTTTAGGGTGAAAAATTCTGAACTGGTAGTCCAGTTAGATTTCGAACCTGCGATTTTTGGCCACTTGGAACACTCAGAATGGTTGGATCCATCTGTTGAAGTTTTTCAAGAAGGTTCACAAGCAGTGGTGAGAACTCTGGGAGGAATGAACCATTGGCAACATGTGAACCCAGAGGAAGAGCCAGAGAGAATCGGCTTACCTCAGGTAGAGGTCTCGGGAATTAACGTTGACACTGATCGCATAGAATTCAAAGTAGACAAAACAGGGGTACCGGTAATAGTGAAAACTTCTTATTTCCCCAATTGGAAAGCTAAAGGAGCTGAAGGACCCTGGAGGGCAACACCGAATCTCATGGTCGTAGTCCCAACAGAAAAAGAAGTGATTTTAGAATATGGTAGAAGCCCAGTCGAAATCGTATCTATTCTTTTAACTTTGATGGGTCTAATTTCTATAGCTTTCGTAGCTCGCAAACCAAATTCTTCGGATTTCTCCTCTGCGTGGTTTGATTCAAATCTGATTCTTCCAGACATTGATAAAAGGTTGAACAAATGGTCAAAGAGTAGCTCTGGAGAAAACCGAATAGAGACCTCCGAGTTGCTAAATGAAGAAGTTCAGTCGTGAACATTTGGTTGAGACGTTTCGCGTTTGTCGGACTAGCAGCGACCGTAATTGATGTAGGTGTAGCGGTCTTATTAATGCAAATGGGTTTACCAACTGTAATAGCAGATGTACTGGCTTTAGCTTTGGCGGCAGTAGCAGCAAGGACATTGCACGAAAAAATCACTCTAATAAATGATCCTCATGCACGCTGGATCAGAAACATAAAAGTCTTCGTATCCGTAGTCGTTATTGCCGCAGTTATTGACTTGATTATTCTAATTTCATTAGACCCAGGCGAAAGTTGGAAAGCTTGTTTTACTGCAAAACTCACAGCTGTTTTAGGTGCAGCTGTAGTAAGAGGTATTTCTTACAGATTTGTTCTTTTTCGTGAATTCAGAAACCAACAGATGAAACCAAGTGCTGAAAATTTAACTAACAAGACACCTCGTATCAGTCTTATCATCCCTACATTCGAAGAAGCCGACAGAATTGCCGAAACCTTATCTACTATCAATTCTGAGTTGAGAGCATCTTTGCAAAAAAGTGGTGACATGGAAGTAATCGTTGTAGATGACGGCTCAGAGGATGCTACATCTGAAATAGCGAGACAGGCAGGAGCGGATCTTGTAATAAGACTCGAAGAGAACAAAGGCAAAGGAGCGGCAGTCCGCGCCGGTGTGCAAGAAGCAAACGGTTCAGTTGTCGCCTTTACAGACGCTGATCTTGCATATAACCCCAGGCAAGTTTTGAAACTGGTAACCCTAGTTGAATCAGGCTACGACATGGTTGTAGGAAGTCGTCAACATATCGAAACAAAAAATCTAGTCAGAGCAGGAAGATTTCGGGAGATAGGTGGAAGGTTGATAAACATAGCCACTTCAGGACTTTTGCTCGGTCATTACAGAGATACTCAGTGTGGACTTAAGGCATTTAAATCACAAGTTGCAAAGTCATTATTCGCTGCAGGAACACTTGACGGTTTTTCTTTTGATGTCGAATTATTTCATCTGGCGGAAAGATGGAACTTGAGTTTGATGGAAGTTCCTGTTGAGGTGGAAAACTCGCAAAGATCGTCAGTGAGCGCACTTCGTGATGGGGTATTTTTGCTGTTAGATCTTATAAGAATCCGACAGAGAGCTAGAAGAGGCGCTTATCCAGAAAGTGGAATAGAGCAAATTTCGAATTCCAGTCATTAGAAACAGGGGAGGTAACGCGATGGCAAAAGCAGAGAATGTTTTTAAAGCCTATGACATTCGCGGAATTTTCCCCGAAGAGGTGAATGAAGAACTTTTTCGAAATATAGGGAGAGCGTTCTCTGTTTTCATTAAAAATAAAACGCAAAGAAACACTTCGGTAATTGTCGGAAGAGATATGAGAAATAGTAGCGAGTCTTTAGCGGGCGCTTTTGCTACTGGAGTGATGGATCAGGGTCTGAACATCATTGATATAGGACTTGCATCCACAGATATGTGTTACTTCGCTTCGGGTCATTTTGATTTTCCGGCAGCCATGGTGACCGCCAGTCACAATCCAGCAGAATACAACGGGTTGAAAATCTGTATGAATCAAGCTCGACCAGTCGGGCAGGATTCAGGATTGAAAGAAATACTACAAATTGTCAATACCTCGCCGCAAAGACAAGCAGCAATTGGAAGTAGCGAAACGGTCGATGTTCTGGATGATTTTGCAACTCATGTCTGTTCAAGCATAGACACATCGAATTTGAACGCTCTTAAGGTTGTAGCTGACACAGCGAATGGCATGGGAGGGTTGATCCTTCCACCAGTTTTCAACAAATTGCCTTTTGAACTAGAGATTCTATTCCCTGAACTGGATGGCAATTTCCCCAATCATCCAGCTGACCCCTTGCAGCAGGAAAACCAAGAGTATTTAAGACAAAGAGTACTTGAGACGGGAGCAGACGTAGGTTTGGCTTTTGATGGTGACGCCGACCGAGTTTTTTTGCTCGATGAGAAGGGAAAGCCCGTCTCGGGGTCGCTTACAACTGCGCTTATCGCTGAGCAAATTCTTAAAGAAAGGCCAGACGAGTCAGTGATCTATAATCTGATTTGCTCGAAAGTCGTACCAGAAGTGATTCATGAGCATGGAGGCAAGGGGATACGTAGCCGTGTCGGTCATTCGTTTATTAAGGAACTAATGGAAAAGCATGACGCAATATTCGCTGGCGAACATTCGGGTCACTATTATTTTCGAGAGAATTACAGAGCCGATTCAGGAGTGATAGCAGCTTTAGTGGTATTAAAAGCCTTGTCTCAGCATCAGGGCAAGTTGAGTGAGTTGCTGGAACCATTCAACAGGTACGAAAGTTCTGGTGAATTGAATTTTTCAGTTCCTGACGTGGATGCCTCTATAAACCAAATAGCAGAACACTATAAGAATTCGATAGTTGACTGGTTAGACGGATTAACAGTGGATGTGGGTGATTGGTGGTTTAATTTAAGACCATCGAACACTGAGCCTCTTCTTAGACTAAATATTGAAGCAAATAACAATAAAATATGTGTGAAAGCAATAGAAGAAGTTAGAACTCTTTTATCCCAATAACCTAAATACAAGTAGTTAGGAGAAAATATGCCCCTCGATCCCATGTTGCTAGAGATTTTGGCCTGCCCTGAAGACAAGGGGCCTCTATTTTACTTAGGGGATGAAAACTCTCTTTATAACCCAAGATTGCGAAGGGTCTACCATATAGAAGACGACATCCCGATCATGCTTATAGACGAAGCAGATGAAGTTGACGATAACGAGCACAAAAGAATTATTGAAAAAGTCGAGTCAGATGGAATCTCATTCACTTTTGAAGCTTAAATAACGATGCCTCTTCTAGAAGGAACTCTTAAACATTATGACTGGG
>JASMLT010000057.1 GCA_030748555.1 Acidimicrobiales bacterium | reverse complement strand
TTATTTTTTAAATCTAAATCTAAAACTGGTTTTCCTATATTTCCTCCTAGCCTAACGTTAATTTTGTTTTTTTTTAAAACATGTTCGAGAATTTTGCACGTTGTAGATTTTCCATTTGTTCCAGTTACGTGAATCGCTCGTAAATCTTTGTGAGGCTCACCCATACATTCAGTCAGTTGCGACATTGCCGCCAAACTCAAACCGTGAATGCGTCCAGCAGTTGCTTCTCTGTTCGTAAAGCGATCTAAGAACTGCAGAGCTTCCCTAAAATTCATACCTCTCTAGGATATTGCCAGTGATCTTAAGAAGCGGCGCGATCTGTCTGTTCTTCGTCTCTCGGTTCGATTTTCGGAAGAGCACGCTGGATAACCGTTTCACCATCCACAACTACGCGACCTGCCGTTTTGTCACCAGGTAGTTCATACATAGGGTCTAGTAAAACTTCTTCAAGTATTGCCCTTAAGCCTCGAGCTCCTGTTCCTCTTGCAAGAGCCTGTTCAGAAATAGCGTTCAGAGCCTCATCTGTTACCTCGAGTTCGATGTCTTCGAATTCGAAAATTTTCTCATACTGTTTTATTAGAGCATTTCTGGGTTCGGTCAAAATCTTTTTCAAGGCTTCTATATCGAGCTGTGACACTGTGGCCACTACTGGAAGTCGTCCAATGAATTCAGGTATCAAACCGAACTTGACTAAATCCTCAGGTAATACTCCCGAGAATAGTGTTCCTAAATCTTTCTCTTGAGCGGAACGAATATCAGCACCGAAACCAACACCTGCACCTCCCAAACGAGCTTCTATCGTTTCTTCGAGTCCAGCGAAAGCTCCGCCACAAATAAACAAGATATTCGTAGTATCAATCTGTAAAAATTCTTGATGGGGATGTTTTCTTCCACCTTGTGGTGGTACCGCTGCTTTCGTGCCTTCTAAAATCTTCAATAGAGCCTGTTGAACACCTTCGCCCGAAACATCACGCGTTATAGAAGGGTTTTCGCTTTTTCTAGCTACTTTGTCAACCTCATCTATGTAAATTATTCCTGTTTCAGCTTTTTTAATATCGTAATCAGCGGCTTGAATAAGTTTGAGGAGAATGTTTTCTACATCTTCTCCTACATAGCCGGCTTCGGTCAGAGCTGTAGCATCTGCAATAGCAAACGGAACATTTAACATTCTTGCGAGTGTTTGAGCCATCAAGGTTTTACCGCAGCCAGTCGGTCCTATGAGAAGGATATTAGACTTCGCAACCTCAACATCCTCAACCGAAACGCTCGCTGTTTTTATTCTCTTGTAATGGTTGTAAACAGCTACGGAAAGTATTTTCTTAGCTTGCGATTGGCCAACAATGTACTCGTCAAGGAAAGAAAATATTTCACGAGGTTTGGGCAACTCTGTCAGAGTAAACTCTGAAGTTTCCGAAAGCTCTTCTTCAATTATCTCATTGCAAAGATCTATACATTCATCACATATATAAACGCCGGGGCCAGCGATTAATTTCTTTACCTGCTTTTGTGTTTTACCACAAAATGAACACTTTAGGAGTTCTCCGCCTTCTCCAAACTTGGCCACTTTAAATCGCCCTTTCCTGTATTCTCTTGTCTACTATCACGATCAGGTAACTGCCGAAATAGGTCCGCTGTTATCCGTAAAATTTCTTGAATCAATTACTTCATCAATTATTCCATACTCCACTGCTTCAGATGCAGTCATTACAAAATCGCGATCAGTGTCGTCATGGATTCTTTCTGTCGACTGACCTGTATGTTTAGCTAAGACTTCCTCCAACTGAGCTTTTAATCTTTGAATTTCTCTCGAAGCTAGTTCTATATCTGAAACCTGTCCTTCAGCACCGGCATAAGGTTGGTGGATAAGAACTCGGGCATGAGGAAGAGCTAGTCGCTTTCCTTGAGATCCTGCTGCAAGCAATACCGCTGCTGCAGAAGCAGCTTGACCGAAACAAATTGTCGTTATGTCAGGTTTTATGTATTGCATGGTGTCGTAGATAGCGAAGAGCGCATTTATATCACCACCAGGGGAATTTATATAAAGACTTATATCACGATCTGGGTTTTCTGACTCCAGATGTAAAAGTTGCGCGCAAACTAAATTTGCTACCGCATCATCTATAGGTGTACCTAAAAAAATTATGTTCTCTTTCAAAAGACGTGAATAGAGATCAAAAGCTCTTTCCCCACGATTTGTCTGTTCAACTACCGTTGGGACTAGATAATTACTAATGCTTAAGTCAGCAAGAGTCATAATTCATCATCTCCATCATTGTTTTCTGGGTCGACGATTTGATCATCCATCAAGTCATCTTCGCTCAGATCGTCCGCGCTTACATAATCATTTTCGCTTATTTTTGAGGTCATGTCAGGGATATCTGGTTCTTTGACCTCCAAAATTGCTGAATCTACCTGATTTCCATCCTCATCTAGAAGCTTTACACGATCAAAAATCCACTGTAGAGCAGCCTCTTTTGCTATATCTGCACGAACATCAATTAGTCGTCCGGACTGTTTCAAAGCGTCATGCAGTTCTTCTGCCTTCATCTGCATTTGCTTAGCCATATTTTCTAAATAGTTCTCGAAAGCTTCTTCCTCGTCATCTAAATATTCAACATGGGCAACCGCACGTAGACCTAAGTCGATGCGAGCTGAAACCTCTGCAGTCTCTCGAAAATCTTCTCTTATTGCTTCGATCTCCCCGCCCGTTGCTTCTAGATATTTGTCCAGTTCAAGACCTTGCGAATTAAGTCTCATTTCCAAGTCTCTAATCCTTCGATCTATCTCGTTTTCGATTAGTTCTTCTGGAAGCTCGATTTCAACTAAATCACCTATTGCCTTCGCTATGAGGTCACGAGCTAACATTCCAACCTGTTCGCATTTTGTTTCATTCATTCGATGCCTAAGATCGATTAGAAGTTCGTCCGCTGTTTCAAATTCGGATACCTGAGAAGCAAAATCATTGTCCACTTCTGGCAAAATGCGAATCTGCACTTGTCCCACTTTGATAGTTATTGCAAATACACTTTCTTCTTCTGTTGGATGTTTTGCGTCAAATTCGAGGTGATCTCCCTCTGAGCTACCAGTTAAGTACTCATCGACTTCAGGCAAAACTGTTCCGCTGCCGACTTCATAAAGGTAGTCAGTTGCACTGAGGCCAGGCACCGCTTCACCATCTTGTGTCCCCTCTATATCAATTGTGACAAGGTCACCTTCTTCAGCGGGTTTTTCAGCTTCTTCAAGTGTTGCTAAATGTTTTCTCATCGAGTCCAGTTGAGTCTGGAATTCTTCTTCCGTTACTTCTGGGGAAGGAACTTCAACTTCCAAGGATCCATGTCCGCTTATCGAAGGTTTAGGTCGAATCGGAACAGTTGCATCAAACGTAACGGAGCCATGACTTATATCACTAGTGATTTCAATTTCCGGCGGACCGATAGCATCCACTCCATTCTCGATCAAAGCTCGTCCGTAATAGGTAGGTAATGAATGCTCGAGGGCATCTTGTCTCCCAGCAGTCGGTCCGAGCCGTGCTTCAATTACCTTCCTGGGTATTTTCCCTGGCCGAAAGCCAGGCAGTTTTATATTCTTAGAAATTCGTTTTAAAGCTTCGCCAACTTCACGGTCAAATTCTTCGTCTTCTATTACAACACTTAATTTAACTTTGTCGTCATCTTGGGTTGTTATTTTTGAATCCACAGACATGAGAGTGTATCGCCACACTCACTTCTCTAAACATAATGATTCTCTCTAATTTGCACCTCAGAATAGGCTCTGACCGCTACCATCGATACTGACTGCGGGTGTAGTTCAACGGCTAGAACCTCAGCCTTCCAAGCTGATGATGGGAGTTCGATTCTCCTCACCCGCTCAAATATTGTTTAAATCTGCCTGTTTTCGCCTGATGTGACAAATTACTTTAGATTCATTTGGTTTTTTCAGTTATACCCCTCTAGCATCGCGTTGTGTTAATCGCCCAAATTTCAGACCTCCATATTCGTGACCATATGGGACTGTTTGGTGGGCTTGTGGACACTTCAGAGACTCTAAAAAAAGCGGTTCAACTATTGAATTCACTTGAACCTCAACCTGACGTGATTCTAGCTACGGGCGATTTGACTGATGACGGAACCAAAGAACAGTACTCTCAGTTAC
>JASMLT010000056.1 GCA_030748555.1 Acidimicrobiales bacterium | reverse complement strand
TCCGAGGCAATCAAAAATGGTGGCACTACTCTCCGTGACTATAGGACACCTGATGGGCTGACAGGAAAAAATCAGCACAACCTTGATTGCTACGGCAGAGCTGGAAAAGCATGCAATAACTGCTCTTCCATTTTAAAGAATCGAATTGTTGGTCAGCGCTCGACAACCTGGTGTCCACAGTGTCAAATTAGCTAACCACTCTATGAGCCAACCAAAGAGTAATGTGAGTATGATCGCTTTGAAGAGGTGAAAATTGAACCGAGATCTTTCTCAAACTAATGAAACAGCTGAAACAGATAGCGAACAAGCCCAATTTCACAATTCGCTAACATCTGAAATTGGTTCTACCGGAAAAATCGAAATGGCACGCGACAGCGTAAGTGAACCTGTGATTCGGTCATGGTGTGATGCCATGTCAGAAAGTAACCCTCTTTACATCAATCAAGATTTTGCGAACGATTCAAAACACGGCGGGATTATTGCCCCGCCTGCAATGTTGCAAGTTTGGACCATGTCTGGTCTTCATCTAGGTAACCAATTCCAAAGAAATACTGAGGATTCACCTAGCGCTGGGGTTTATCAACTTCTTGACGAGGCTGGTTTTACAGGTGTAGTGGCGACAAACGCCACTTACCACTACAGCGAAGTAGTCAGACCCGGCGATTTAATTTCCGCTAGTCAGAAGTTGCTTGACGTTTCAGAAGAAAAAACAACATCTCTCGGCGTGGGTCATTTTGTTACGACTGAAACAATATATTCTGATGCCTCTGGAAAACAGGTTGGCTCAATGGAATTCCGAGTGCTCAAATTTCGACCGGGTACTGGGAAAAAAAATGAACAATCGGAGACAAAACCCCCAAGACCCAAACCAGCTTCCAACAGTTCAACTGACTGGTTTTGGGATGCCTGCAACATTGAAGAACTACGCATCCAATCGTGCAATGAATGCACAAATCTGCAACATCCGCCTGCTGTTCGTTGCCTCTCATGTGGTTCCGTTTTACTTGACAGTGTTATTGCAACTGGTAAAGGCACTCTTCATAGTTGGGCTATTGCGCACTATCCTCAAGTTCCAGCTTTCGACTATCCGCTAATCGTTGGGTTGGTGGAATTAGATGAAGGTGTCCGCTTAGTTTCCAACATCACCAATGTTGAACCAGAGGAACTCGAAATAGGAATGCCGTTAGAAGTTCACTGGCTAAATGTTGACAATGAATTCACATTGCATCAGTTCAAACCAGCACACACTGAAAACCAAGAGCCAGAACTTGAGAATACCGAAACAGATGGCAGCAATGATCAGACTTTTGATTCCGGTCAGAAAAATCCGGCAACGGAAAGCACTCAAAGACAAGTGTCAAAACTCGACCCAGACAACATCCAAATCGGTGATGAACTGCCAATCTGCCCAGTGCCGGTGACAACACTTCTTATAGTCTCAACTGCTTTAGCTACTCGCGACTATCAGGATGTGCATCATGACCCTAAAGCCGCTCAATCAAAAGGAATGCCTGATATTTTCATGAACATTCTTACTTCAGCAGGAATCGTCAGCCGTTGGATAAATGATTGGGCCGGGCCTGATATCGATTGGAGTTCTATTGAATTAAGACTAGGCGCACCCAACCACCCTGATGACACCATGACTCTGTCAGGCTCTATAACGGAAAAAACTGAACATGGAAGCCAAATATCTTTAAATATCTCCTTCTTAGGTGAAAATGGTAGAGGCGTTCATGTTTCTGGCAATGCAAAAATACTCCTCCCAGAAAACAGTAGGAAGGTTAAATGAACGCTAATTTTTCTTCTGAAACGGCGATTGTAGGAATCGGTGCCACCGAATTTTCGAAAGAGTCAGGTCGAACCCCTATGGAACTTGCTGTTGAGGCATGCGAAGTAGCGTTAGAAGATGCTGGGGTTGCTGCTTCAGATGTTGATGGGATAGTGACTTTCAGCGCAGAGCAGAATTTTGAAATTGAAGTTGCACGAAATTTAAGAATCCCTTCCTTGAGCCATTTCAGCATGATTCCCCACGGCGGAGGTGCAGCGTGTGGAACTATTGGTCAAGCTGCTGCAGCAATTTATTCAGGATCTGCCAACTACGTACTTTGCTACAGGGCTTTTAACGAAAGGTCTTGGCACAGGTTCGGTAGCGGGGTTCAAGACAGGCATGGTGGAACGGAAGCATTCGATGTTACTTTCGGCTGGACTTCACCATTTGGTCTTCTAACCCCTGCAAGCTGGGTTGCGATGTTTGCCACTCGCTACATGCACTTGTCTGGAGCTACTTCTGAAGATTTTGGACGTGTAGCAGTTACCGATAGAAGATTCGCTGCAACAAACCCTGCAGCTTTTTTCTACGAAAGGCCGATTACTTTAGAAGAGCATCAAGAAAGTAGATGGATTGTTGAGCCTCTTCATCTATTGGACTGCTGCCAAGAATCTGATGGTGGACAGGCGATTCTTGTCACTTCCCTCGAACGCGCTAGAGATCTTCCTAATCCTCCTGCGGTAATAGCATCAGCCGCTCAGGGATCGGCGGATGACCAGCAAGCCATGAGGAGCTACTACAGAGATGACATTACAAGAATCCCTGAAATGAAATTGTGTGCAGATCAATTATGGAAAAACACTGGTCTGAGTCCATCAGATATCCAAGTCGCAAATATTTACGATCACTTCACTCCCCTGTTCCTTCCCCAACTTGAAGAATTTGGGTTCTGTGAAAAAGGGGAAGCAAAAGAATTTTTGCGTGATGGAAATATTGAGATGGGTGGCCTGTTGCCAACAAATACTAATGGCGGCCAATTAGGGGAGGCCTATATACATGGCATGAACGGTATAGCAGAAGCTGTCCGTCAAATCCGAGGAACCTCAGTTAATCAGGTTGAAAACGTTGAGAACGCGTTAGTTACGGCAGGAACTTCCGTACCTACTAGTGCACTAATTCTGAGTCAAGACCACTAAAAAATTCACTGTATGCCCCCTCTCAGGGTGGTGGGAGATCTACGCTCGCATTATGGCTGTTAAGCGTTTTATCTTTTGCTTTTGTTCTGTCGCTATTTTGGCTGCCGCTACCCTCCCAAACGCTCATGCGGGGCCTTATGACAAGGAAATAGAAGACTTGCAAAAGCAGATTGATGAGGTGAATTCTGACATCGACGAGATAAAAAAGGACGTTAAAACAGAAGAACAAAAAATCGTCGACCTTCAAAATGAGCTTTTAGAAATAGATGAAACCATCGCGGAAACTGAGGCTCTGATAAACAGCGAAGACGCACAACTCGTAAAACACCCGATAAGACTCGAGCTGTTGGCAGACGACTACATAGAAGTATGGTCATCTCGCTCAGAACCGTTTCAGCTTCGGCGTGAACTAGCCATTGATTCCTATGTGCGAAACGATGAAAGAATGAACTCCGTCCTAACGCAGTCAGCCCAATTAACTGATGAAACTCTTCGTGGCATAAGAAGTCAGATACTTTACAAGGCTTTAATTGACGAAACAGAAGGGAGACTTGAATCCGTTGATTCCAAAATGCGTATTACTGGAGAACGTGTTTCAGGAGTCCATGACGAAATTGCAGCAGCTCGAAATAAACAAAAAGATTATGTACTGCTTCAAGAAGAAGCTCGTTCTCGTATACCTGCGGTGAAAGAAAGAATTTCGAACCTACGTTCGGGAATAAGTACCCTCGAGAGCAATATAGAGAATTTAAAAATTGAAATAGACATACTTGATGGAGAAATAGACAGATACCGTCTTTTAGAGCTGTCAAAACAATGGACTGGACTTCCGGGGACCGACATTCGTCGACCAGCTCTTGCAGTTAAAATTGATAATGTCTCAATTGCAAGACCGCAGGCCGGAATCAACCAAGCTGACGTCGTTTATGAAGAACTTGTAGAGGCAGGCTTAACACGTCTTATCGCTATTTTTCAAACAACAGATTCGCGAGTAGTTGGCCCTGTTCGTTCAGCTAGAACTTCTGACCCACCTCTCCTAACCGGTTTCGACAGTCCACTTTTCGCTTATTCTGGAGCTAACCGTGGGACCAGAGAAGTGGTGAAAGACTCTGACCTGACGGACGTTGGATATGACACTTCTCGTGAAAGTTACTGGCGTTCGACATCGCGAAGAGCGCCACACAATCTTTTCACTTCTACAGAAAGACTATGGTCTCAACATCCAGATAGAGATGA
>JASMLT010000055.1 GCA_030748555.1 Acidimicrobiales bacterium | reverse complement strand
AAGAAACCGTCAAACTAACAGCTGCAGCGGATGCACTGTCTGGCATCTCGCATACGCCCACTATGTCATCTTCACCGTAAGAGAAATACATGCATTCAAGGTTCCCACCAAGGGATTCAATTAACGACCTAGCCTGTTCAATCCTAGATGAACCACCTTCACCTAAAAGTCCTTTCGAACCTTCAGCGGTGTAGTTGCCTTTAACCAAAAAATGAGGCATTTCAACTCCTTTAAATAGTAGGTATCAGCAAATATATACAAGAGTTGTTTAAGAGTTACCACTAGGCCCAATTCGCATCTATTCTTCAAGAATGGATTTGGGAATAACAATTCATTTAACGGATCGGTGTATAGACATCAGAGAACTCGCAGTCGAAGCCGAACTGAGGGGTTTCAGCTCCGTGTTCATACCTGAACACACCCATATCCCTTCAAGCCAAAAAACACCCATTCCCGCTGTTAGCGGGATTGCACCCGAGGACTATCCACGATTACCTGATCCGCTTGTTTCACTCTCAGCGGCAGCAGCAGTTACTTCAAAAATCAGATTAGGGACAGGAGTGCTTCTTGTAGCTCAACACAATCCGATAACTCTAGCTAAAAGCACTTCCACACTTGATGTGATTTCTGATGGACGCTTCGAGATGGGTGTCGGATATGGATGGAACCGTGAAGAGATGTCCCATCATGGGGTTGATTTCTCAACCCGCAGAGAAAGAGTCCGTGAGACGATGCTCGCAATAAAACAACTTTGGACAGAGGAAGAAGCCGAATTTCATGGCGAGTTCATAGATTTTGACCCAAGTTGGACCTGGCCTAAACCAGTTAAGGAAAAAGGACCACGAGTCATGTTAGGGGGAGGTCCAGGTCCCACGATCTTTCAACACATAGCGGAATTCGGACACGGATGGATGCCTATAGGAGGCTCGGGTATAAAGGCATCATTGTCAGAATTGCAAAAAGTCTGCGAATCCAAAGACCGAGACTTCTCAGAAATTTCTATCGTGCCGTTCGGAACGGTCCCAGACCAGGGAAAACTCGACTATTTCGAAGAATTAGGAATAAACGAAGTAATTTTGAGACTACCCGCAGGGCCAAGGGAGAATGTGTTAGAAACCCTCGACAGCTATGTGAGTTTTTTAAGGTGAATACAATATGAGACAACAGGGAGGCTAAATGACAACCGATCTAGTGATTAGGGGAGGTTCAGTAATCGATGGAACTGGCTCTCCCGCGTTCACAGCCGATATCGCGGTAGAAGACGACCGGATAGTCGAAATTGGAAAGGTAGAGGGGAAAGGGAAAAGAGAAATCGATGCTGACGGTCAGATCGTCACACCCGGATTTGTGGACATACACACACACTTAGACGCCCAACTAGCATGGGACCCGATTGCAAGCTCATCATGCTGGCACGGAGTAACTTCAGTAGTTTTAGGAAACTGTGGAGTAACTTTCGCTCCTGTCGCAAAAGGCGGGGCAACAGTGCTTGCAGAAATGATGGAATCAGTTGAAGACATCCCTGCTGAAAGCATTCTCGACGGACTCTCATGGAACTGGTCGTCGTATGGAGAGTATTTAGATGAAGTAGAGAACCTGCCAAAAGGAGTGAACGTAGGCGGCATGGTCGGGCATTGTGCAGTTCGTTTAGCAGCTATGGGTGAAAGATCAATTGACGAAACGCCGGCAACACTTGAAGACATCGAGGCGATGGTTCCGATGGTGAAAGAAGCAATGGATGCAGGAGCGCTTGGTTTTTCGACATCGCGAACTTTTCTTCACAAGGTTCCCGATGGACGTTTCGTACCAGGGACTCATGCAACTGCAGAAGAACTTTTGGCATTCGCTGAAGTGATGGCTCAATACAAAGGAACAGTTTTCGAAGCAGCAGCAAAACTGGGAGGGAAAGACTCGCGAGAGGAAATAAAGATGTATGGCGATATCAGCAGATTAGCTGGATGTCCTGTTACTTTCGGATTAACCCAAGTTGATATAGCCCCTCAATTACACCTACAAATTTTGGACTATGTAGAAGAAGAGAATGAGCTCGGAGCAGACCTGCACCCGCAAACAACATCAAAACACATAGGAGTACTGCTTGGTTTAAGTGCTAGAACTCCCTTTGATCGGGCTGAAGGCTGGGTGGAGATGACAGATCTACCACTTGAAGAAAAGATAGCTCGAATGTCAAACTCGGAGACACGAGAAATGCTTATAAAGGCAGCTGAAGAAAGATTAGAGAGCTTGCCACTGGACTGGGGAAAGTTTTACGCCCTCCCAGATGATCCGGTAAGACACGATTTACGCCCGGAAGAAAGTGTTGCAGCTAAGGCGGAGAAACGAGGAGTGTCTATACCTGAACAATGGATAGACGAAGCATTAGAGCTAGAAGGCAAACGCCTTTTCATATTCCCTGTTTTAAACCAACAAATGGAAGCCGCCGCCGAAATGTTGACACGGCCATACGTGACACTCGGCTTGGCCGACGCAGGAGCGCATTCCAAACAAATAATGGATGCCAGTCAACCAACTTTCTTCTTAACACACTGGATACGAGAAAAAGGAATGTTCAGTCTCGAAGAAGGAATCCGCCGAATGACATCAGACACGGCTGATCTCTTCGGTATCCAAAACAGAGGACGTCTGAAACAAGGATCTTTCGCTGATATAAACGTCATAGATTTTGATGGGATGTCACTTGAATATCCAGAAATTGTCAACGACTTCCCTGGAGGCGCAGGAAGATTCATTCAGCGGTCAACCGGCTATTCAAAAACCATCGTAAACGGTGAAGTCTTCATGCAGGACGGTGAACACTCCGGTGCCTTAAACGGGAAAATGCTGAGAAATTAAACAAACAGTTGTTTAAATGCATTGATCCCTCTAGGTTCAAAATATGACAGAAGACAACTACGAAGATCTTACCGAATGCGCTCTGAGTGAAGAACTTGAAGCACAGCTAGTTAACACAAACCGAGAATGTGTTTTCATGTGGACCAACAAACAAGGGGAAGCCTTCGGCGTGGTAATGGCTTACTTACCAAAAGACGGGAAAATCTGGATGACGGCCGCAGAAAGAAGAGCCCGAATCTCAGCAATAAGAAGATTTCCTAGAGCCTCGGTGTGCATCAACAGCACAGGAACATCAATGGGTGGAGGAAAGACAGTCACCTATAAAGGGAACTGCGTAGTTCATGACGACCGTGAAACAAAAGACTGGTTCTACCCCGAATTCGCAGCATTTCTAAGACCAGATGAAAATCAAGCACGTATTTTCAGAGATTTTCTCGATTCGCCCGCAAGAGTGGTAATTGAGTTTACTCCTGATTACAAACTCAGTTACGACGGTGACTTGATGTGGGCACGGTCACCTGAACTGATCAGAAGTAAAGAGGAAAGAGCTTCACGCACTTCTGAACCAAAAAACAGTTAATAATGCCAACGGAGGGCAAAGAAACTCCGAGTGTACTATTTATGTGCGTGCATAACGCAGGACGCTCTCAAATGGCTGCAGGCTTGTTGAAGCATTTGACTGGGAACAAGGTCAAAGTTTTTTCAGCAGGTTCGAAACCTGTCAATGAATTAAACCCTGCAGCAGTCGAAGCTATGGCTGAGATAGGAATAGATATTTCTCAAAATATTCCAATGCAGTTCAACAAAAGCCTTATGGAAGAAGTCGATACGGTTATAACAATGGGGTGCGGGGACACATGTCCAATTTTGCCGGATAAGAATTACCTAGACTGGCAACTAGATGATCCGGCTGGCCAGAAGATAGAAAAGGTAAGGGAAATCAGAGATCAAATTGAAAACAAGGTTCGCTTGCTAACAGAAGAAATATTATGAAACAAAATTATTTGCATGAGATACTCAAACTCTCAGACGACCAAAAAGACGAATTAGCAGCAGCTTTTGAAAAAGTTCTATCTCTGAATGGTTGGGTCAATGTAGAACCTGTAGTCGAAGACGACTCAAGGGGCGAAACACCGGGCTTGTTCAGCTGGTTTTCAGCAAGAGGACCACAAGTGCCAATAGGAACATTGGTTTTTGAAGGAGAAGACAGGTTAGTTTCTTTAGGGATATCTCACGGCACAGGGAGAAATGCAAGTGACATTCTCAAATATGAAGGGATTCATGCACCAGTCTCTTGGCAGTTAAAGCAAGATCACCCCAAACGTGGTTTCGTTTGGGAGGTGAGAAAAGAAGAGCTTGAAACAAGACCAGCAGCAGATT
>JASMLT010000054.1 GCA_030748555.1 Acidimicrobiales bacterium | reverse complement strand
GATTTTTTTGACAGGTGAGAAGTGGTCAGAAGTATAGAATTCTGCGGTTTTGCCTAGTGCCCAACCAACCAGCAATCCACCAACCACTGCAATAGCTAATCCGATTGGATTGTCGAAATCTGCATTATCACCAAACATCCAGTAAGCAATACCAATAGTTGCTAAAACTGTTAAAAACATTGCAACGTTAGTTCCAAGATGGAGGGCGCGACTTAAAGCTCGACTGTCAGTAGATTCGCCACCACGGACAAGAAACGAACCAAGTATGGACGTCAACATTCCAGCGAAAGCGATTGCTAGTGGGAATAGCAGGAGAGAGATGTTCGTTGATGCTGATGCATCCTCTGCAGTGAGACCCAAAGCAAAGGCGACCAATGATATAGGTGCAATTATTGAACCTGCGTAGCTTTCAAAAAGGTCAGCACCCATTCCAGCGACATCACCAACATTATCGCCCACGTTGTCTGCGATTGTCGCAGGGTTTCTAGGGTCATCTTCTGGGATTCCCGCCTCAACTTTTCCGACCAGGTCAGCTCCAACATCTGCTGCTTTGGTGTAGATGCCGCCGCCCACACGCGAAAAAAGAGCTATTGATGAAGCACCAAGTCCGTAGGCAGTCACCACCTCAAAAGCATCGTTAACTTCGGCAACTAAAACGAAAAGAATGTATACAAGTGCTAAACCACCGAGAGCAAGACCAGCGACAGAAAACCCCATTACAGCGCCGCCACGAAAAGCTATCGGTAAGGCCTTACCCGGGCCGTCTTGGGCGGCATGGGCAGTTCGGGCATTGGCCATAGTGGCTACGGTCATTCCTGCATATCCGGCTGTTGCAGACAAGACTGCACCAATAATGTAAGTAAGGGAGGCTACTGGAGCGATAAGTATTCCTATGAGAATTGCCATAACAGCGACAAAAATGGATACCCATGAATATTCCTGACGCAAGAAAGCTCTCGCACCTTTCTCAATTTCATTCATAAGGAAGATCATGCGCTCGTTACCTGGTGACGCTGCTTTTACATTTGTATAAAAATAGCCGGCTAAGAGTAAAGCTAATAGAGCAGATGAAAGTGCTAGGTAAGGTATGGCTTCCAAGGGGTTGTCTCCTGATTGGTTCTATTTAGGCGAATAATTTATGAACAACCGAAATGGCTGAACAGTAAGGCTAATAATAACCAAAATGACGGTATTAAGTGTGATACGCGCTTCCAACCTCAGTGGCACATTTAACTGAGTAAATGATCAAATAAGTGGCGCAAACATAAAAGATCGGCAACGCTTAATGTATGGAGCGACGGGATTTACGTCACAAAATGCTTAAAAAGCGTAAAACTCTAACACCTGAAACAGTAGAGGCAGTTTCGCTGGAAGTATGCGAAAAAGTCAAAGATTTAGACTGCTTTAGAGAGGGGAGAAAGATAGCTTCCTACATGGCAGTTAATGGAGAAATCGATCCAAGACATCTTGAAAGTAGCGGTAAAGTATTCGCTTTCCCCGTAGTTCAAAAAACAGGAAATCTAAAATTTTTTCGTGTGAATGGAAATTTGGCAATGGGGGCATTGGGGATCCCCGAACCCACTTCAGAAATTGAAGAGCAACTGCAAACACTAGATGTAGTGATCGTGCCACTGGTAGCGACTGATCGTGTTGGTAACCGATTAGGACATGGTGCAGGCTATTATGACAAAACTTTCGACTCTGCAAAAGTGTCTAAGCGCCCTAAATTGATTGGCTTGGCTCACAGTTTTCAAGTAGTAGAAAAAATACAACCAGAAGAATGGGATGTCCCGTTAGACATCGTCGTGACTGAAAACGAAGTATTTTTCGGAGAAATCGCACATGCAAGAGTTTCCATGGGGGAGTATTAACAAGTGAGAATAATTGTTGTTGGAGCAGGTGAAGTTGGGACTTATGTGGCAGATCGCCTTAGTCGACAAGAGCACGACATATCTTTAATTGAACTTGATCCGGAACGATTCATGCAGGTTGATGCAGAACTGGATGTTTTGGCGATAAACGGCAGTGGGACTGACCCAGCTGCGTTGCAGCGAGCAGGAATCAAAGACGCTGATTTGCTTGTGGCTGCAACAAATAAGGATGAAATTAATCTCTTTTCCGCCCTTCTCGCAAGACAAGCGGGAGTGGGTAAGACAATTGTTCGCGTTGAATCTAGAAAGCTTCGAAGTAAAGAAGTGTCTGCCCTGTTCGAAAAATTTGATGACCATTTAGTTATCGATCCTGATCAGGAAGTGGCAGATTCCGTTCTGCGACTAATGGAGTATCCCGGTGCAATGGATCTGTCGAGAATGGCCAATGAAGAAGTTGTCATCATAGGAGCACGTTTGCCTGCGCATGCGCCACTAGTCGGAGTTTCATTGCACGCTTTAGGAAGAGAACTCGATCCGGACTGGGATTTTATAGTCGGAACGATCACTAGGAAAGTTGAAGAAGATGACCAAGAGGAAAGCACTATCATTCCACGTCAAGACGAAGTTCTTAGAGAAGGTGACTTGCTTCGAGTAATTTGCAAAAGTCGGGCTTTGCGAGATGTCACCGACCGCCTCGGAATAGCAAAAGATGTGCCTCGAAGAGCGCTTTTGTTAGGTGGAGGAAGAACAGCAGAAATGATCGCTGAGTCGCTTTTATATCGGGGAGTCGATGTTGCAATTATTGAAAAGAAGCACGAGCGAGCCCTCGAGTTGAGCGAAACTTTGGCCAAAGCACTCGTATATGAAGGAGATGTAACAGATGTTGAGATGCTTGAAGAAGCAGATGTTGCACGCCAAGATCTTGTGATTGCCCTGACGGGTGAAGATGATGCAAATGTTTTGGCTTGTTTATATGCCAAGTCGACTTCTGCACGTTCAAAAAAGAACAACAACGAGGCCGGAATTGAAACGATTGCTGTAGTGCACAGATTGAAACTTCTTGATTTGCTTGAAACAAACCAGGTTGATACGGCTCTGAGTCCGCGAACGGCAACTGCAAATAGTGTTCTGCGATTCGTTAGAGGTGACGTGGGGAGTGTGGCTGCAGTGGAAACATTTTTACATGGCGATGTTGAGGTTCTAGAATTTGCCGTTTCTGACGAGAGTCCCTGTGTTGGGAAAACGCTCTCAGACATGGAGGTAACAAAAGATGCTCTTGTGGGTGCCATCGTGCGTGATGGCAAAGCTCAAATAGCTCGTGGACAAAGCACTTTTCGATCAAATGACCATGTAATCGCCATTGCTAAACCAGAATCAGTCGACAAACTAACAGCTCTTTTCGTGTGATTCTTTCTCGACCGTTTAGAGCAGGGACTTCAAGTAAAGGCAATTTTGTAGTCTCTCCGAGTTTGCTCGCCGCATGCCGTGGGATAGTGGCAGGAGTATCAGTTATTGGTTTCCTCGCTATAGTTTCTGGTCTTATTGATCTAACCGGAACAGGCGATGATACTTCCAAATTGCTTATTTTTGGGTCACTTAGCATCCTCGTCTTTTCGTTTTTAGTCCGATATCTAGCCGAGGCGAAGCTAAGTAAATCTGAATCCCTATTGGGTGTTACTTGTGGCTTTGCGATGTGTATTCTTACATCTTCATTTGTATACCTAATCACTGGTGACAGTAGCAGTTTTAGTGATTCTTTGTTTGAGTCAAGTGCAGCGCTTACAACTACTTCACTGAGTGTTTTAGATACAGACACTTTTGGAAACGGGATGCTTTTCTTCCGCAGTTTTTCACAGCTAGTTGGATCATTTGCCGCAATTCTGACTGCGGTAACACTCCTCCCCATCTCAGGACAACAACAAGGGTCTACTTCTTCAGAGTTGAAACTTGACAAGGTGTTTCTCCATAGGCGATTTGCAGCGATCCAAAACATTGCCTTGGTGTACCTCTTTTCAACAATTGTTATGACTATTTTCTTGACCTTTGGAAAAATGGCTTTTTACGACTCCTTGCTACTCTCCTTAAGCACGGTCTCAACGGGAGGTTTTAGCAACGATTCGTCACTGCTGGCAGACCCATCTGTCCAGTGGATTTTAATAGTAGGGATGATCGTCGCTGGAACAAGTTTTTTGATCATCTGGAGATTGGCGACGGGTAGGTTCACGCAGGCTCTGCGCTCAAGTGAGCTTCGTACATATTTAGCTCTTATAACCGTTTCAACTATTTTGTTTTACCTTTGGACTGACAGCGGATCTCACTCATCACTGCGTCAGTCGTTGCTTTTTGTTTCTTCATCAATCTCGACTAGTGGTTTTCACTTTCTACCATTTGGAAATTGGTCCTTAGCCATTTCGTTTCTTTTATTGCTGCTTATTGCTATTGGACCCATGTCCCTATC
>JASMLT010000053.1 GCA_030748555.1 Acidimicrobiales bacterium | reverse complement strand
AAGGTGCCTTGGAAATCCGAAAAGGAATAGCAAAGGCTATTGCAGGAGACACGAATCGTCTAGGCGAAATCTTAGGAAAATGGGGAGTGAAACATCTAATTCTTGTGGAAGGTATAGCTCCAGTCCCATATCAGGAAAGAAGATTTCATCTGCCCAGTTTCTATGAGGCGGCTCTTACCAGACAGCTAGACCTTGCACGCACCGAAGGGCTAAATAGTGCAGTGACAATTTTTGAGAATACAGCCCACGAGGCTGTTCACGCAGTTGTAAGAGACAGTAATAGAAAAGTTGTGCCAGCAGAAGTAGCACGAATAAGTTGGGACGACTATTTGGTAGTTAGTAACGCTGACGGTGCATTTCGTTGGATGCTAGAGCCTGTGGGAAGTTGGAAGATTTACAATGACGGAAGTGAAACTCCCATATTGAGAGCAGGAGACGAAGGAGGGCTGCCGACTAGAAGATCAGTCAGAGTTGCTTCTGAGAGAACCTCTCTACTTCAGTTAGATGGCACAGCATCGAAAGCTCGTCATCGTCTACAAATCGCCTTGTTGATTATCCTTCTTTTGGTTACCAACTGGTCCCGTTTACGATCAGATAAGGGTGAGCTGTGAACGCATTCCGCTTACCTGTTTTTCTCTTAATGAGTGTCCTTTTAGCCTCTGTAGTTGCTTTTTCAATTGAAAGAGATGATGGTGTAGAAGGCATTCCGTTGCCTGTTTACCCAGTAGAAGTTTCAACAGCCGGAGAATCAGGTGATCTCTGGTTTTGTGTAGGGCCTACCGGAGAAATGGACGGAATCAGTGAAAGAACAATAACTCTCACAAGTTTTTCCGACACAGACACTTTTGGCCGCGTCACCATTGCAGATGATTTAGGTAATGACATAGAAAGAGAGATACTCCTAGAATCTGGACAAAGTTTTGAAATCAAACCTGAACAGTCTGTTCCAGGTGCAGAATGGGCTGCCGTCACTGTTGAAATTCCAAGCGGAGAGGTTCTTGTTAAACAGCAGATAGCTGGCAACGGACTAGACATAGAACCTTGTGTGACGACCACTTCTGATTTCTGGTATTTGCCTTGGTCTTCAACCTTACGACCAGGCAATGAATCATCTTTACTTTTTTATAACCCTTTTCAGGCACCTGCAGTAGCAGACCTCCATTTCGTTGGTGACGTTGGCCGTCGTGAAACTTTGGATTCCCAAGGTGTTGTTATACCAAGCCGTTCTTTAGTGGTTTTTGACATCACTGCTCGAATACCAGATTCATCGATAGTTTCCGCAACAGTTGATGTCAGAGTAGGTCAGTTGGTTGTCGCCCGAATGCAGACAGCAGGAGATGACATTCGAAAAGGTTTAGATTTGGTTTACGGCTCAAATAGGGCAGCCGGAAGGGTTTTTCTTACTGGCTATGAACAGGGGTCAGAGGGTGCTGAACTTATTTCGATTCTCAATCCAAACAAAGAATTCGTTGAAGTGGAGATCAGTTTCTTTGGTACTGGCGTAAAGAATATACAACCAAAAAAATTAGAATTAAGGGCTCTTCAACGTCAAGTTTTGGAATTGGGGTCGTTTGAGAGCGACAATGCCACTTATGGAGTGGAAGTTAAATCTTTCGACGGTGAACCTATAGCTGCGTCCTTCATTTCATGGAAAGGCAAAAGCTCGAATGAAGAGTCATTAGATATTGGATTAACCACTCAAAATGGAGTTGATTTGGCTGCGCGAAATTGGAAATTGCTACTTGAAAGCAGTTCTTTTGAAAGTGGTTACCTATCTGTTTTCAATCCCAACTCGAAAACCATAGCTTCTATTAAATTTTCCAACCAAGAATCTTCCTTACCTTTGGGAGTGCCTGATCGAATCGAGCTTGACGGTTTAGAAAGTGTTTCATTCCCAATAACGGACAGCTCCATCAAAGCTTTAGATATTGATTCGACCTCACCAGTATTAGTTGGTGTGGTGGGTCGTAACTCTTCTGGATTGAATTTTGAAAATGGTGTAGCGATTTCTAAAACTTCAGAGACCCCAGCACCTTAATCTGACTGCTGGGTTTCAAAAATAACAGTTTCGATTGACTTTTTAACTTCATCAAAGTTGATAGGACCGAGATGGCTGGATCTTACTACTCCAAATTTGTCAACCAGTAAAAGCATCGGAACAGCATCTATGTCATATTTTTCATGCAAGCCTTTATTTGTTTCTGCGGCTACTTCTTGAATTGCAATTCCTAATGAAGCTAGTTTCATGCCCTCAGCCACTACAGGTTTGCATGTTTCACAAGATTCGGATGAAAAAATTACTACAAGCCAAGGCTCGTAAAGGAAACCAAAATCTTCTCTACTTAAGTGACCCGGGATGGACCAGCCGCTTTTCACAAAATTTCTATAGTTCAATTTCCTTAACAAAACAGCAGCGAGGGAAGCTCCACATGAAAGTACTACTAAGACGATCAGGCGTGACATAGCTGATTAATCTACTGTTGCTGCATCCTCGATGCTCTCGGTTTTTGAATCTCCATTTGCCGCTTGAATAAGCCTGGTGACTTCATCTCCACTAATAGTTTCATGTTCAAGTAGAGCTCTTGCGATCAAGTCAAGAGCATTTCTGTTCTCGTCAAGTAATTTACGACAAGAATCTTCCTGCCTGACAAGTATTTTTTGAACTTCTTCATCAATAACTCGAGCTGTTTCATCGCTGTATTCGCGACCTGCCATTAAATCATCTCCTAGAAAGACCTGACTTTGGTTTCCCCATGCCATTGGTCCCACTTCGTCAGACATTCCCCATTCGCGCACCATTTTTCGAGCAAGTTCGGTAGCTCCCACGAGGTCATTGTTGGCGCCCGTGGAAGCAATCCCGAAAACTATTTCCTCAGCAACTCTTCCACCCATACGAACTGTCAGAGAGTCCTCTATGTAGTTTTGCCTGTAAATATGTTTCTCTTCTTCAGGCAACTGCATGGTCACTCCAAGAGCCATACCACTAGGGATTATTGTGACTTTGTGCAAAGGGTCTGTATTGGGCAACAGGGCAGCGCATAGAGCGTGGCCCGCTTCATGGTAGGCAATTGCTTCTTTTTCATCGTTTGTGAGTGCTAGTGAGTCACGTTTTTGACCCATCAGAATCCGGTCTCTCGCGACTTCGAAGTCTTCAGCTCTGACAGAGTCTGAATTGTCTCTAACGGCGGTGAGTGCAGCCTCATTTATTAGATTGGCTAGGTCTGCACCGCTCATACCAGGTGTTCCACGTGCGACAACATTCAAGTCGACATCATCAGAGATTTGTTTTCCTTTCGCATGAACCTTGAGAATCTCATTTCGATCTTCGAGCTCAGGTAGAGGAACCACTATTTGCCGGTCAAATCTTCCAGGTCGCAGTAAGGCCGGATCTAATATGTCAGGTCTGTTTGTTGCGGCCATCATTACTATTCCTTCACTGCCCTCGAAACCATCCATTTCTGACAGCATTTGATTCAGTGTCTGCTCGCGTTCGTCGTGACCCCCTCCAAGCCCTGCGCCACGTTTACGACCGACAGAGTCGACCTCGTCAATAAAAATTATTGCGCTTCCTAATTTTCTTGCAGATTGGAAAAGGTCACGTACTCTACTTGCTCCTACACCGACAAACATTTCCATAAAATCTGAGCCAGTCACGGAAAGAAATGGAACACCTGCTTCTCCTGCTACCGCACGAGCAATCAGTGTTTTGCCAGTTCCAGGAGGACCTACCAGAAGGACGCCTTTGGGGACTTTTGCACCTATCTCAGCGAATTTTTTTGATTCGGTCAAAAAGTCAACTATTTCACGGATTTCTTGTTTCACGCCTGCATAACCGGCAACGTCATCGAAAGTGGTGCCTGGTCTTTCAGTTGTGTAGAGCTTCGCTTTGGAACGCCCTATAGACATCATTCCTGTCATTTGGCCTTGGGCTCTTTTATTGATCCACCAGAAGAAAAGTATTATCAAGCCCACTGGGAGGAGTAGAGGTAACCAGGTTTGAAAGAACCCTGGCTGAGGGGTGCTGAATTTTATAGACGCATTACTCTCAGCCAAAAGTCTCCTGTCTTCGTCAGATAGTTCTATCGGTCCAGTTGTTTTTTGTTCCAAACCAGTTTCGGATTCGAAATTGATTTGTCCCGTTCTGTTGTCTATTTCAACTTTGGAAATATCTCCATCCGCAACTTTTGTAAGAAAACGGTCATATGGAATTTCTTCAATTTCGTTTCCGGGCAAAATATTGGGTAGAAGTATAAAAGACGCTAATGCGCCTAAAACAAGCCAAGGAAACCAACGCGATAACCCTGATCGTTTCGGGTCGTCGTTAGACTCAGCTTCGTGTGAGTCTGGTTCTGAAGATTTATTCATACCTCCATCGTATGGGCTATT
>JASMLT010000052.1 GCA_030748555.1 Acidimicrobiales bacterium | reverse complement strand
AAGAATCTTCCAGCATCGCTTCGATATCTGTGACTTTTATTAATTTCCCAGAACGATTTATTTCAATCGCTATTTCAGTCAGCATCTCATAGCGTTCCTGAGGATCCATTTCCGACTTTTCAATTTCTTTAGGATTAATCGTCACCGAAGCTACGACTCTGTTTCCGACTAGCAATTTTCCAGATGAGTCGTAAATCTGTCCTCGCGGAGCTTCAATATTTATCACTCGAGTAATATTTGTTGTAGCTACATCTTTAGCCTCATCTGATTTCAACACTTGCAGATACCAAAGCCTTGCAGTTAATGCGAGAAACATAGACAAAGCTACTACTGCTAATACTCGCATTCTGTAGCGAATTATTTCCTCTCTCAACGAGGACTCCCTGCAAACTGAGCTCTAACTTCTTTCGGCATACCACTAGACACCGTCCAATTAACAATGCGGCTAATTGGTTTAGAAAAACAGGTTGTCATAACTCCGGCAATAATTGCTGTTTCAGGTAAAGAGTTTGTGTTAAAAGTATTTTCTCCGAAAATATGTCCCACTGCTGCAGTTAAGAGAACACCAGTAGCAACAGCCAAAGCTATTCCGAACGCTCGTATAATTCGTTTTTCACTAATGAATCTTTCTTCCAGGTTGCTTACTGCTACAGCAATTACCGGATAGATAAGTGCGTGTATTCCTAAAGGAGACGCGACCACACAATCATTGACTAAGCCAGTCCAAAAAGAAACATAAGCTCCACGAATAGGACCTCCGTGGTAGCCAGACAATATAGAAATCAATAAAAGAAGTTCTACACCCATACCGTCAATACGTATTTCGGTAAAAATCGAAGACTGTAAAATTGCTCCAGCAATAAGAAGAGTTAAAACTCTTAGCGATGTATTCACTTGCTTTGGTTCTCTCTTGATTCCAAAATCACATTGAGAAAACTTAAATTCTCTAGCGATGCTGACAAATTAATTTCTATCGAACGTGCGTAGTCAGCTTCTTTATCCGGGTTGATAACTCTTCCAACTGGAATGTCTTGAGGGAAAATACTTCTTCCACCTGACGTGACTACAACTTCACCGATTGATACCTCAGCATCAACATTTATTCCTGCGTCAAGGATCAAGACACCAACTGAACCATTTCCACGTGCTAATCCTTCATCCTGAGAATTGACTAGCCGGACTCCGACCCTAAAATCAGGATGTGTAGCAAGTCTTACAAGAGAGGTTGAACGGTCTACTTCATCTAGGTAACCCACAAGTCCAGCTTTTGTTATTACACCGGCACCTTCTTCTAGTCCATCATCAGTGCCTTTATCTATCTCGACAACATGACTGTTGTAATTTCCGCCTGGTACTCCAATGATTCGAGCCACCACAGTTTGCAACTCTAAGTAATCTATATCTACCTCGCCTAATAATCTCTCAAGAAGTTCACGGTCGGCTTCGTCTCGTAGTCCTTCTCCTCTCATTCGGGCAATTTCCATCTGCAAGCGCTCATTTTCATCACTTACTTCTTCGTAATCGAAAATTCCATTCCAAACTGTCTGGAATGGGTCGGTCGCCCTATCAATAACTTTGCGAAATGGGCTAATAACATCACGAACACCTTGTTGAAAATCATCTACTGGGAGAAAGTTTCTAAACTGTGCTGTTAGCAACGTCAAAGCGGCCGCCATTAACACGAGTAGAACTACCCTTGGCCTGTCACTTGACCTGTTGGGCACGCGTGTTACTCCTGGTTACTGCCGAAGAAAATTGTTCCAAAACGGTCAATCTCTTCTAGTGCTTTCCCAGCTCCAAGAACCACTGAGTTCAATGGGTCAGGTGCCATCAGAACCTTCATTCCAATTTCTTCAGTAAGTCTTTCAATGAGTCCGACGAGCAAAGCACCACCACCTGTAAGAACTACTCCTCTTTCCATAACATCAGCTGCTAGTTCCGGCGGAGTAGAATCCAGAGTTACTTTAATTGCGTCAATTATTGCCATTAAAGGGAATGCCATTGCTTCTCGAATTTCAGTTGTTGTAAAATTCACTGTTCGCGGCAACCCCGTAACTAGGTCACTTGCATTCACTTCGGCTACTAATTCTTTTTCAAGCGGGTAAGCGGAACCCAGCTTCATCTTTATATTTTCCGCTGTTCTAATCCCCACGGCTACCCCATGCTCTTGTTTTAAATGTTGAATAATTGCTTCATCAAGTTCATTTCCAGCTATGCGTATTGATTGATTCGCAACAATTCCTCCTAAAGAAATCATTGCGACTTCTGTAGTGCCTCCACCTATATCGACGACCATGCTGCCTGTTGGTTCAGCAATGGGCAAGCCCGCTCCAATAGCTGCCGCCATAGGCTCTTCTATTATGTAGGCGGGTGATCTTGCTCCAGCATGTTCAGCCGCCTCTTGAACGGCTCTTCTTTCAACTCCAGTAACTCCTGATGGGACACAAATAACCATTCTTGGTTTTGCCCACCTCCGACTGTGAACTTGCTGAATAAAATATCGAAGCATTTTTTCACATACATCAAAGTCGGCGATTACTCCGTCTTCAAGTGGTCGGATTGCCTGTATATGACCTGGCGTGCGTCCTATCATTCTCTTGGCGTCTGCCCCTACAGATAAAACTGTCCCGTCGCGAATGTCTATTGCAACTACAGAAGGGTGATCTAAAACTACTCCATCACCCCTTACATATACGAGTGTGTTTGCTGTACCCAAATCGACTGCGATATCGCGGCCACCAAAAAAAGAGGTGCTAGTCACCTGTTCGATTTGCGAATTCATTGCAATTTGCTTCCTGATATTTCGGCTTTTAAAGACTTTAAACTTGTGTTTTCAATACTTATATTTAAGTACATAACTATCCCTAGACATTAGCCGAAGTAAAACGTTTTTACCACTCTGAGCGCACATATAACCACATAGAGCGTGATTTACAACTCTGGGAAAAAAATAGCTATCTCACGTTCTGCAGATTCTTCAGAATCTGAACCATGTATAAGATTTTCAGGCATCACAGTACCTAAGTCCCCTCTTATAGTTCCTGCTTCCGCCTGAGCAGGATCCGTAGCTCCCATCAACTCTCGAGCAACAGCAAATGCTTTTCTTTCTCCTTCCAAAACCATAAGCATCGCAGGTGATCTGGACATGAAAGCCACCAATTCGTCATAAAACGGTTTTCCTACATGTTCTTCATAGTGCTGTGAAAGAAGTTCAGGGGTTAGTTTTTTAAGCTCCGCTGCGATGATACTCAAGTTCGCTTCTTCAAGACGGCGGATTATCTCACCGACCAGTTTTCTCTCCACTGCATCTGGTTTACACATTACGAAAGTTCTACTCATGAGAACATGATATGACTTAGAAGGGAACTTAGTTGCAGTCGATTTAAATTTCAGACGTTAACGTTTGAAAATTTTCAACCGCGCGTCTAACTTCGGAAATGTTGTAAAAGGAACCTGCTGCAACTATAAGGTCTTCTTCATCACTTACCCTCAATGCCTTCAAAGTAGCTTCATGAGGATTCTCTGCTCTCTCTACATCCAATCCAAGTCCCACCGCCACCTCTTCTAATTTCTTGGGATTGATTGCTCTTGGGGAAGGCGCTGCGCAAACGATTACAAGCTCAGGGGAAATCGCTTTAAGCTCTGTAAAAATTTCCGCAGGGGAATGAGGTTCCAGTGTTCCCAGGATCAAGATTCTTCGACTCTCCGGAAAAACGTCGTTGATGGTCTCTGCGAGATGATTTGCTGAATCCTTATTGTGTGCTCCGTCAACTAGAACTACCGGTCTACGAGAAAGGATTTCTAAGCGACCTGGAATTGTCAACTGCCCAAAAGCATCCTCCACTACTTCTTCTGGGATTGCGCCTTCTAGGAAAACTTCAGCGGTGGCTAATGACAGCGCGGCATTTTGTGCTTGACGTTTTCCATATAGAGGTAAAAAAATTTCTTCATACTGGCCAAAAATCCCCTTTACGTTGATAACTTGCCCTCCAACAGCAGGAAGAGAGTCTTCAACTAAAAAGTCTTTTCCATATTGGAATATAGGTTCAGGGTTTTCCAACACAAACAAATCAAGAACATCTTCTTCCGGATTGCCCAGTAGTAATGGTTTACCTTCAACGATAATCCCAGCTTTTTCTGCTGCGATTGACCTTCTCCAACCTTCAGATCCATCAGTATGGTCTTTACCTATATTTGTTATTACAGCTATTTCCCCTTCAAGAACATTTGTTGCATCAAAGCGTCCGAGTATCCCAACTTCAACGACAGCTGCATCAACAGCCTCATTGCTGAATAATAGAATTGCCGCTGCAGTCAATAGTTCAAAATAGCTAGGTTCCAATTCATTGTTCTCCACATATTGAGAAACTTCAAAAATTATTTCCGAGAATATTTCTTCGGTGATCTGAGAACCTGCGAGAGTGAAACGCTCTCTAATGTTGTCAACATGCGGACTCATATAAGATCCGACTCTTAATCCTTTTGAAGATAAAAGTGATTCAGTCATACTCACAACAGAACCT
>JASMLT010000051.1 GCA_030748555.1 Acidimicrobiales bacterium | reverse complement strand
TTATTGTTCAAGCGACTTTCGACCGTCTGCAGGGCGAAAGAGAGTTTTATCGATTCTCCGATGTTTTAGATACTGATCGGTATGAAGTAAATGGAGAAATAACTCAGGTACTACTTGGAGCAAGAGAACTTAATTTAAATGAAACCCGCTCGTGGGAAAACCAGCATGTTGCATTTACTCACGGTTATGGGCTTGCATTAGCACCAGTTTCAAGAGTTAAAGGTTCTGGAGACCCTGATTTCTTGATAGGGGATTTACCAGTATCAATTGACGAAGCAATGAACTTAACCCTCGATAGGCCTCAAATCTATGTGGGTGAAAATCTAGGTGGATATGCGGTTTTAGGAGCGAGTCGAAATGAGGTTGATTACACCGACGAAAATCAACAAACGCTCGCAGTTCGATATGAAGAATTAGGTGGCGATGGCGGAGTTGGTATGGGATCTTTATTCCGCAGAATCGCTTTCGCTCTTCGATTCGGCCAACTAGAGCCTCTTATCTCAAATTTTGTAACAGAAGATTCCAAAGTAATGTTCGTTCGTGATGTGCGAGAAAGGGTTGAAAAACTTGCACCCTTCTTGCATTTTGATGCTGATCCTTATCCGATATTAGAAAATGGACGCATTATTTATATGATCGATGGTTACACCACAACAGATCGTTATCCATATGCCCAAAACGCACCTGTGGCAGAACTTCCACGAAAGAGCGGATTACGTCACGATTTTAATTATGTAAGAAATTCAGTTAAAGCAACAGTCGATGCTTTCACGGGGGAAGTAATTTTCTATGTTGTTGACCAAGAAGATCCACTGATAAATGCTTACCAAAGAGCATTCGAAGGTTTGTTCCAACCAATGGATGAGATGCCTGCTTCTTTGCTCGAACACGTACGTTATCCAGAAGATTTATTTCGAGTGCAAACAGAACTTTGGGGAAAATATCACGTTGAGGACACAGAGAATTTTTACCAAAGAGCTGCGGAATGGGCAGTTTCTCAAGACCCAGGCAGGACTGGAGAAGGTGCCGCGAATTTAGCGATAGTAAATGAACAGGGCATCCGAATTGGCAGTAGGGATATGCGAATGTCCCCGTACAGAACAATCGTGGAACTACCCGATTCTGATGAAGCTGAGTATGTAGTTCTGAGAGCTTTCGTTCCCCTAGACGAGGAAGACACGCGTAAAGAACTTGCAGCATTTATAGTCGGGCGAAGCGACAAAGATAATTATGGCAAATTGGCTGTATACAGGCCGCCTTCATCAAACTTTGATGGACCGGCTCTAGCGGAGGAAAGAATTCGTAACGATGAAGAAGTAGCTAGTCTTCAAACCTTACTAAGTCAACGAGGTTCAACCGTATTATTCGGAGAACTCTTATTAGTGCCGATAGAAGACTCAATACTTTATGTCCGTCCTTTATACGTGCAAGCTGAAGGTGACAGCACAGTCCCAGAACTAGTACAGGTAATTGTCGCTGTAGGTGAAGATGTAGTGATGGCTGATTCTTTACAGGACGCACTTGAAACTCTTACAAATTCTTCTCTATCGGAATTATTTGAAGGAATAGGTTCAGGAAAATCTTCTGAAATAGAAATTAATGAAGTAGAAGATGAACCTCAGACGGAATCTGTCTCTAAGATTGAATTATCAGATATTTCTGAAAATGTGGCAACAATTATTGCTGAAATAGATCGCTTACAAAAAGCTTCAGCCACAGCTTTGGCAAACGACCCTGCGGACTGGGAGGAGTTTGGACGACTACAAGCACAAATTCAAGAGCTTGTTAATGCTCTAGCACTCGAAGCTTCTTGAGCGTAGAGTCAATTTAGCGGCTGCCAGCCACCAGTTTTTTTGTCATCTTGTTTTCTTACTGGTGAATCTGATGCAAGGTCACTAAAAGCCTCATCACCATCGAGAGATGGGGACATTGTCTCTTCTTCGAAGTCCATTCCAGCGTCACTACTAAGAACAGAAATTTTACCTCTTAGCTCTACAGTCAAACGAGAAAGTTCAGCCGACAGTCGAGCAACATGAAGTTGAGTTTCGAGTATGGCGTCTTCATCTGCTGAAGAAGTAGTAGTTCCGAGGACATTGAAATTTTGTTCCAGTGATGAAACCCGTTCTTCTAGATCGCGAATGCCGTTCACCAAATCAAGTAAAACTTGACTTGTATCATCTGTAATTTCAAATTTTGAACTCTCAGAAGAAGCTTTGAATCTTTTTGATTTTTTTCCCACAGTTAAATCGTAGTACCTACTAAGACGCATAAGTTTCTTGTTACTCGAAAACATTAAAAGGTTATAAGCCCGCTTATTTGTCGGATTGCTTTTTCACCTCTACGGTAATTAGGAATGACAATTGATGATTATGAAAACGTTGTGGTAACAGGAGCCTCAAGTGGTATAGGGGAAGCTGTTGCTAAAAGCCTTAGTCAAGCAGGGCTTAATGTTCATGCGATTGCGCGTCGGACAGAGCGCTTAGAGAAGCTCGCTGAAAACACAAATTGCACAATACACACGATGGATGTTTGCGATTCTGAAGAATTTGTCGATTTGCTGGAAACACTTGAAGCTGACATTTTGATTAATAACGCTGGTGTAGGAAGAGGTTATGGGAATCTAGTTGACGCACATCTTGAAGATATTGAAAAAACAATCGACACGAATATAAAAGCAGCTATTTTCGCAGCAAGAGCGGTTCTCCCCGGCATGGTTAAACGTCAGAATGGTCATATCATAAATATTGGTTCAATGGCTGGCTTATACCCTTTGGCTTCGTCGCTATACGGTGCGACTAAAGGAGCCATGCACGTGTTATCGATGGATTTACGTTTAGAACTTCAAGGGACAGGCGTTAGAGTAACCGAAATTTGCCCAGGCCGAGTGAGCACAGAGTTTTATGATGCTGCATTAGACGACCCAGAGATAATTGAAAGCAAAAAGAACTCTGGAATAGAAGAAGTAACGAGTGAAGATATTTCTCAGGCAGTCATGTATGCCCTAAACGCTTCTCAACATGTCAATATTAATCGAATAGAGCTCCAACCAACAGAACAAACTTATGGTGGAATGCAATTTACTCCTAGGGCACAAAAATGAGTTTCACGGGCAAAGTAGCAGTAGTAACTGGGGGTTCGTCCGGAATGGGAGCTGCCACTGTGAGAGCTTTAGCTTCAGCTGGGGCGCAAGTTAATTTGATAGATATTGACAGAAAAGGAGCTGAAGGAATAGCTCAAGAGACAGGTTCGGAAGTTTTCATAGGAGATGTTTCAAATTCAGAATTTTGTGACCAGACACTCAATTCTATTGTCGACGCTCAAGGCCAGATCGACATATTAGTAAACGCTGCTGGAATTATTTTGCGTGCAGATGCTTTAGAGACAAATGATGACAACTGGAGAAGAATTATGGCCGTCAATGTAGACGGGGTCTTTTTTATGTGTCGTTCAGTTCTTCGACACATGGTTAACGCAAAGTCTGGAGTCATAGTGAATTTTGGATCCATCTGGGGAAATGTTGCAGGAGCTGGTGTGACTGCGTATTGCGTTTCTAAGGGAGCGGTTCATCAATTAACAAAGGCCTTGGCACTTGAGCATGCTGAAAATGGAATCAGAGTAAATGCGGTAGCGCCAGGGGAAGTAAATACACCAATGATCAAATCAGGTAGAGACAAACCTCCCACAGTTGATGAACTCCAAGATTTAGCTAACAGGACAATCCCGATTAAACGACTAGCAGAACCGGAAGAAATAGCTGAAGTAGTCCTTTTTCTAGCTTCGGAAAGGTCTAGTTATATGACTGGATCAATAATCCCAGTTGATGCTGGCTATACAGCAAGATAAGTTCTGGTTGGCTCAACGGTCACCCCGCGATACTCTAACGACGCGGGGTGGAGCAGTCTGGTAGCTCGTCGGGCTCATAACCCGAAGGTCGCAAGTTCGAATCTTGCCCCCGCTACTAACCGTAAATCGGGTCATTTTCATCTCGCGTTCCAGCGATAAATTTATTAGGCATTTTTTCGTCAATTGTTTCGATTCTCGTCCAATCAGCCCTTAGAAAACGTTTCGCGATGCGCCATTGCCCATCTCGATCCTCGAAATAGTCAATATACCTCCCACTGAAAGTCCACAACCTCTCAAGACTGTCTTCATCCGCCGGTTGAACATGGTAGGCAAGAATGTAAGATTCTGCGATTGCTCTGTCGTCATTGAAATCTATTTTTGTGTTCGACAGGCGATGTTGAGTCGAGGAGTATCTTTTTCTCAATCTTTCAACAACCGGAAGAGCAAAATCTTCAATCGGTACCAATGCGTCAACTTGATATCCCTCTAATAAAGCCCCAGGGTGGAAAGCGGCGAGAATTGCACCAGGGTCTAGTCTGTCTATCCCGCGGGTGTAGGAAAGAAGACAGTCCACTATTTGTTTTTCTGCGTCTTCGTAATCAGTCATTTTTCCTCCTCAGACCTATAACTTGATTCGACTATTTGGATCGAGTACTTCTTGAAGTTCAATAACATTCCCATCCGGATCACGCCCATATGTAGCCCTGATTTTTCCGCCTCCAAGCTGGTCACTTTCAGGAGGAGGGGTATGAAATTTGATTCCCGCATTTAAAAGCCTTTGATACTCAGCGTCTATATCAACCACATCAAAACACAGATGAGTGTAACCGTGGTCACAAACAGGTCGATTTGGATCCCCCCGAGCAGGTTCCGGAGCAGAGTATTCGAAAATTTCTATATGAGTGTTATGAGCCTTAAGCATTACAGAACGTGCTGCAGAGTCTTTTAGACCGACGATTTGGTCGATTACCTCTCTCTTATCCCATGAAGTTTCATATACAATTTCGAAACCAAGGACGTCTCTGTAGAAATCAACCAACCTGTTTAGATCAGGCGTTGATATGGCAACATGGTGAATTCCGTTGATCATGACACTCCTAAATTTTTATTCATAACAATTTTGTTTTTCAAAATTCCTCTGTGAGAATATTTACTTGGACTTCGATTGAGAGGTAATTAAGCCATGTCAAGCACAGTAATCGGTATCCCTACAGAGATAAAAACCGATGAAAGGCGTGTTTCATTGACCCCAATGGCAGTTGGAGAG
>JASMLT010000050.1 GCA_030748555.1 Acidimicrobiales bacterium | reverse complement strand
GCCCGTATCTTCTCAATTACATTGATCGGCATTCTGTGATACTTCTACCATGGGCAGGGCTCCCCTGGTTAATGGCTTTAACCATTCGTTCATTACGTACCCCCGGTTGGAGACACCCAGCTCTTTTTGGTCTAGTCACACTCACTATCGGTGGCGTTAACGCCAGCTCTCTTCTTTTAGTAGGTCTGGGGCCATTTATTTGGCTTATTTGGTCTGCGTTGGATAAGTCTGCCACATGGAAAGAAGTTAGAAAGACTGCTTTAAAAATCGGAACTGCTTTTATAGCAACTGGCGTTTGGTGGATGGCTGCTCTTTCAATTCAAGCCCAATATGGTCTTCCGACACTTCGTTTAACGGAAAATTACCGTGTTGTGTCGGATGCTGCTACTGCGCCTGAACTTTTTCGCGGGCTTGGGTATTGGTATTTTTATGGACAGGGTCGAGTTGGCGCATGGATAGAACCTTCGAGCTTGTACACACGCTGGGCGTTACCTCTCTCTTTCGCCCTTCCCCTGTTGGCTCTTCTTATTTCTGCTTTCGTAAAGTTCCGATATCGCGGTCATTTGCTTGCTTTGATGTTCATATCGATGCTTATCGCAATCGGGTCTCATCCTTACGATTCTCCGTCAATCCTTGGAAGAATATTTCGTGAATGGACTCTAAGCGATTCAGGTTTGGCGCTCAGGAGCACTCCCAGGGTTTTGCCACTTCTCTTGCTTTCAATAGCAGTTTTTCTTGGTGCCGGTATTGCCGCTTTGAGTATATTTAGGCCTCGCCTTGAGCATTTTGCGACATTTCTGATTTCACTCTTAATTATCGGTAATCTCTCACCTTTGTGGACAGGGAGCCTCTTGGGGGAAACTGTCCAAAGACCTGAAGAAATTCCTGAATATTGGAATGAAACTGCTGACTATTTGGACTCAAAAGACCCCTCCACCCGTGTGCTGGAGATACCAGGCGCTGATTTTTCTGCTTACAGGTGGGGCAATTCTGGAGACCCTCTTCTTCCGGGTTTGATGGACAGACCGTATGCATCGCGCGAGCTGATACCTCTCGGTACCGAGCCGTCTGCTGAGCTGATCGTGGCTTTTGATCGTGAAATCCAGGAGGGACGATTCGATAAGAACTCATTAGCTCCGATGGCTCAACTTATGAATGTTGGTGATGTTGTGGTTCGTTCAGATCTACAGTTCGAACGTTTCAGAACTCCACGCCCTGAGGAGCTCTGGGCTCAGCTTGTCGATTCCCCAGGTTTTTCTGATCCTGTCGAATTTGGTGAACGTGTCAGCAATATTGCCGGGCCTGAACGCCCTATGCTGGACGAGCACACACTTGCCATTCCTTTTTCGCACGAAACCCCGCCTCCTTCTGCAGTGTTTGAGTTGAAAGATCAAGTGGAAATAGTTCACTTAGCTGATCCATTTCGTCCAATTATTATTTCAGGTGACGCGGAAGGCATTGTCCACGCTGCTTCTGAAGGACTGCTGGAAGCAGGCAGGCCGGTAATTATGAGCGCCAGTTATGTCGAATCTCCAGATGAGTTAGCGTCGATGCTCACTCCGGAGGCTCGAATAGTGATTACTGACACCAACCGTAAAGCCGGTCAACGTTGGGGAACGATCCGAGAGACCAAGGGCTACACAGAACGTCTTGATGAAGAACCCGTCCGTTTAGATTTGTCCGATCACCGATTGAATTCTTTAGGTTCGCATCCTTCTGCAATTAGTTTCTCTGAACAGAAGGAAATAGAAGTAACTGCCTCGTCTTATGGAAATCCTGTGACTTTCACTGCAGGCGACCGCCCATTTCATGCAATTGACTCGTTTCCTGAAACTTCATGGACTGTGGGTGCTTTCAATAAAGTTATTGGTGAGGAATTACTTTTATCTTTTGACGAAAAAATCAGTATAGATAAAATCAGGTTCGCTCAAGTTAATGGAATCGGTCAAAACCGCTGGATAACCAAGGTGAGAGTCCACTTTGACGATGAACGTATAGACGTTGAACTTGGCGAAGTGTCACGCAGTGAACCTGGCCAGGTGATCGAATTTGATTCTGTATTCTCCTCTTCTCTGACTATAGAAATACTGGAGACCGATGTTGGGAAACTTGATTATTACGCGGGTATTACTGGTGTAGGTTTTTCCACAATCCGAGTTAATGACATTTCACCTTCAGAGTCGATCAGAATGCCTACTGGCATTCTCAAAACCCTTGAGAATGATATTGGTTCAGAACTTGTTGTTCTAGTTTCTCGCGAGAGGTCTGATCCTCTCGACCCGATCCGCTCTGACCCTGAAGAGATGATATCTCGAACATTTACGACTCCTTGGGAACGTGATTTCGATCTAAAAGGTGACGTGCGCCTCTCAACTGATGCAAAGTCTGCACTTATCGACCAGCTGCTTGGGTTGGACAAATTTTCTCTTAAAGCATCTAGTTCACTGTCAGGTCATTTGAGTTCCTCACCACGTTCAGCATTCGACTCGAATTTCGACACTGCTTGGAGGACTGGGATCGGGAATCCGATAAACAGTTCCCTTGTTTATGAAACTGAAAAAGTGCAAACTTTTGAAAACATTACTGTTACTTATGTAGCAGACGGCAATCATTCGGTTCCGCGAAAAATCACTTTATTCGCCGATGGTGTCCCCCTCTCCTCCCTTTCAACACCGGGGAAAATCACTGCCGAGACCACTCGCCAAGAAACTATTAGCTTTAACAACGAGCCTTTCGATGCCGCTAGCATTTCAATAAACTTCGATGAAGTCGCTCACCGTACGACTATGGACTGGTATTCCGGTTTGCCACAGATAATGCCTTTAGGGATCCTGGAAATATCTGGGGTTCCTTTGATGACCGACACAACTGATTACGTTGATTCTGGTTGTCGAAATGACCTGTTGACTCTCAACAACTCCCCACTAAGCATCAGGATAAGCGGTACCGCTACTGAGGTTCTCAAATTGGAAACATGCGACAATTCCCCTCTGAAACTCAAACCGGGAGAGCAAACTTTGATGACCAAACCTGGGTTCCTAACAGGATTTGATATCGACAGACTCGTCTTAACATCAAATTCTTTCGGCGAACAAGAAAACAGCACCCGAGTAATGCCAGAAATCTCAACGCTTAAAACCTCACGCACAAAACTAGATATTTCAATTTCAGAGACTACAGAACCGTTTTGGCTTATTCTTGGCCAAAGTTTCAGCGATGGTTGGATATTGAAAGGAACCGGAGACAAAACTAGCCAATCTCCAGTCCTGGTAAATGGGTTTGCAAACGGGTGGTTAATTCACCCTCCGACAGATGAAACACTGAATTTATCCCTGTCATGGGAGCCTCAAAAAACTGTCTGGACAGCTCTACTGGTTTCACTAATTTCAATACTTATTTTCACAGCACTGGCGTTTCGCTCATTACCTGACCGCACACAGGCAATTCAAACACCACACTTCCGCCAAGGTGCAGGAATCTATGCGGAAAAATTTGAACTTTCTAAAGCAATAGTGTGCAGTATTTGCGTTCTCATATTCACTCTTTTAAACCTGCCGAATATGCTAATAGTTTCACTAGTTCTTGCTCTGCTCTTCTTTTTAGCTTCAAGATTGCATTTAGCAGACTACACACTTTTACTTTCTTCGTTCTTATTCATGGGATTATCGTCAATTTTGATCATGATTGATCAGATAAAAGAAAGGTACCCGAGAGATTTCGTATGGCCGCTATTTTTTGAACGCTTCCACATACTAGGTGTGATATCGGTTCTATTTATCGCCGCAGCGGCATTTTACGAATTGTTGAACAGTCGCGATGCAAAGAAGTCGGCTAGTAAGGTTCTGTGATGACCTCTCCTCCTGTTGTTTGTGTGCACGGTTTCGGAACCTCGTACAACTCGACATGGGTTGCCAATGGTTGGACAGCACTGCTCGAAGATGCAGGTCGTGAGGTGATAGGGATAGACATGCTCGGTCACGGCACGGCTGAAAAACCCACTGACCCGGCTGCCTATGAGCATCTGGAGAGTGATGTTCTCTCTCATTTCCCTGATTCTCCGGTTGACGCTATCGGGTTCTCTATGGGGGCGGCTGTTCTTCTGCATTTAGCCTCCATTGCTCCTGAGAGGTTCAATCGACTCGTAGTTTCAGGCATTGGGAAGAATCTATTTGAAAGAGATCAAAACTTTCGGGATTCGATCGCAAACGCTGTCGAAACAGGTTCAGCCGACAATCCTGAACTGAGGTATTTCGCTCAACTACCAGAAGCTCCGGACGCAAATCGTGAGGCTTTGGCTGCTTTCATGAGACGAAAGAACTCTCCGGCTTTTTCAACTCAAACTCTTTCGAATGTGACCACCCCGACTCTTGTTGTCGTTGGCGAGAACGACTTCGTGTATCCACCTGATCAGCTAGTGGATGCCCTGCCGGATGTAAAGCTGGTAACCCTTCCGGGAGTGGACCACTTTGCCACACCTAAAAATTTTGGTTTCATCGACGCATCTTTGGATTTCTTGGACGCTCAACCTTTCTAATTCAAAGGTGTTTCTTTCGCTGTGACGGGTGAGGGCAACTCAGTAGAACCCATTAAGAATTCATCTACCGAGGCTGCACAGCTTCTACCCTCAGCTATAGCCCAAACTATTAATGACTGGCCTCTTCCCATATCCCCACATGCGAATACTCTCTCTATTGAAGTTTCGTAAGCCTCAGTCCTGTCGACATTTCCTCTGTCATCCAATGAAACTCCGAGCTGTTCAAGGATGGGTGATTTTTCAGGTCCTGTGAAGCCGAGCGCTAAAAGGACAATGTCGGCTTCTATCTCCTCCTCAGAGTTTTCGATCTCCTTAAAAGACATCTTTCCGTTTTCGATTACCTGTTCGACTTTATGGGTTTTCAAATACTTGACGTTTCCATTTTCCCCTACAAATTCTGAGGTGTTGATAGCAAATATCCGTTTACCGCCCTCCTCGTGCGCAGAAGAAACTCTGTAGATCAAGGGCCAAGTCGGCCATGGGTTTGAATCGGCACGATCTTCTGGGGGGCGGGGCATTATCTCAAACTGATTTACGATCTCTGCACCTTGGCGAAGCGCTGTTCCTAGACAATCAGCTCCCGTGTCTCCACCACCTATGATGACCACCTTTTTACCTTTTGCGGAAATCGTTTCGGTGTTTCTGTCGCCTTCTTGAATCCGGTTTGCTTGCGGGAGGTACTCCATCGCTTGATAAATACCTTTAAGTTCGCGCCCTGGGATCGGCAAGTCGCGCCATTGAGTAGCCCCGCCAGCTAACACGACTGCATCGAAACCTTTCATTAACTCCTCGGCAGAGATGTCTACACCGATTTCAGTGTTGGTGCGGAACTCTGTCCCCTCAATTTCCATTTGTGCTAGTCGACGGTCAAGATGT
>JASMLT010000004.1:23165-55080 GCA_030748555.1 Acidimicrobiales bacterium | reverse complement strand
CGAGACTTGACCCTGCCGAGCGCTTTCAGCGGCTTCTGGTGCACGTCGGATACTGCCACGTATAGATACGTTTACTTGTTTGGCTACCAGAATGGCTACCAGCCATCAAACAAAACCAGAAAAACTGGTGGGCCGTGAGGGATTTGAACCCCCGACCCCCTGCGCGTCATGCAGGTGCTCTAGCCAACTGAGCTAACGGCCCCAATAGCGAGCATCGTAACAGTGACTTCAACTGAGGACACAGGAAGCTAATTTTTTATCTAAACTTCCAAGTTCTCCTATCGAATACACTCGGCAAAATCATGAAAATCCCTCCAGCAAGTATGACAGGAAGACCAATTCCCACTGATTTTTCTATTCCCGAAATGGATTCATAACTGCTCACTTCAGACATTTCAATAGCACCTACAACCAACAACACCGTTCCAAAAAGAATCATCAAAACATTCGTCAAAAAATTCCGACTGCCATTCAAAAATCGACTGGTTATTCCTGCGGCCAGAAACCCAAAGACCAAAACAACCCAAGCAGAGCCCCCTTGATCCCAGCCAATCAAGTTGCTTTGGTATTCATCCTCACTTACCGAAACCCAAGGAAGAAAGGTTCCTATGATCGACAGCACAACACCTGCCGACGAAACTAATGCAGCCAACCAATTACCAGCAGGCCTCTCACGAGAAGTAGAAACATCAACGTCCTGCATGTCGAGTGGATTTGGCTCTTCACCGGGTCTAAGCGCTCTAATGCCAAACGGAGGGGTATGAGGCAAAGAAGAACTACTCTCCTCTACGTCTTCAAGACTTTCTTCTTCAGACATGTCAATCCTCTAAACAACTAAGAAACCGTACCAGTCATCCAATTATACTAATTGAGCACCAGGCGGGATTTGAACCCGCGACTTTACGGCTTTGCAGACCGTTCCCTTAGGCCGCTCGGGCACTGGTGCCAAACCTTAAGAATATAAAGGTAGTGAAGTAATGGTACAGCGAAGTAGGTGTTCAAACCTAATATGCCTCTGCTTTGTTTTCGAGATTTTAAAAAGAACAGAGAATAGTTAGAAACTATTTTTTCGTCTCCTCGAATCAATAACCCCCGTGTCAAAACCTGCCAAATGTAAACCCCCATGAAATCTAGCATGTTCGATTTTTATGCATTTATCCATTACAAGTTCGAGCCCTCCTGCTAAAGCTATTTCGGCTGCCTCGACACTCCAAAGTCCCAACTGGATCCACAGAGAAGATGCGCCAATCTCCACAGCTTCCTTGGCGACTTCAGGCAGGTCTTCAGGTTTGCGGAAAACGTCCACCATGTCCGGGACCACCGGAAGATCAGAAAGACTCTTATAACAAGGTTCGCCGAGTATTTCATCCTCAACAGGATTTACGAAAAAAACCTCAAAGTCAGCGCTTGAACTAAGAAAATACGTCGCGACAAAATTACTTGGTCTGGATTTTTTTGCGGATACACCCACCATCGCTATAGTTTCAGTCCTGTTAAGCAACGCAAGCCTTTCTTTAGCACTTGGTTCATCCCAGCCTTCAACCTCTCGCTGTTCGACCGACATCAAGAAGACGCTTTCTCTAAAGCCTGATCAAGATCCCATAAAATGTCATCAGCATCCTCTAATCCCACCGAAAGTCGAACCATGTCAGCGCTAACTCCACCGGAGGCAAGATCCTCATCTGAAAGTTGTTGATGTGTAGTCGATGCAGGATGAATTACAAGACTTCTCACATCTCCCACATTCGCTAAATGGCTTATTAACTGCAGGGAATCAATAAATTTGGCTCCAGCTTCTCGACCGCCCTTGACCCCGAAGGTAAATATCGCTCCGGGACCTTTAGGCATATATTTATTAGCAAGTTCATGATGCGGAGAGGATTCAAGTCCTGCATAATTGACCCAACTGACTTCTGAGTGGTTTTCGAGAAATGAAGCAACAGTTTTAGCATTTGCCACATGTCCGTCCATACGGAACGGAAGGGTTTCTAAACCTTGTATCAGTAAAAAAGCATTCATTGGAGCCAAAGAAGCACCCAAGTCGCGTAACTGTTCAGATCGTAACTTTGTACAAAACGCATACTCTCCAAAATTCTCCCAGTATTTAAGTCCGTTATAGGTTGCAACCGGTTCTGTCATCTCAGGGAATCTGCCATTCCCCCAGTTGAAGCGACCTGACTCAGTTACAACACCCCCTATGGAGTTGCCATGACCTCCGATAAATTTGGTTGCAGAGTGTAAAACTATGTCAGCACCAAAGTCGATGGGTCTACAAAGATAAGGCGTGGCGAAAGTAGCGTCTATCACAAGTGGTATGTCGTGCGAGTGGGCTACTGATGCTAAAACAGAAATGTCTGCTATTGAACCAGAGGGGTTGCCGACAATTTCGGTGTACAAAAATTTGGTTGTGTCATCTATGACGGCATCGAAAGACTCTGGATCATCACCTTCGACAAAGCGTGCTTCAATTCCGAATCTTCCTAACGACACGTCGAACATCGTGTGAGTGCCTCCGTAAATCGCTGAAGAAGTAACAAAACTATCCCCTGAGCTCGCAAGCGCTGCAGCTGTTAGAAATTCTGCCGACATGCCAGACGATGTCGCTACTGACCCAATACCACCTTCAAGGCTTGCCATTCTTTCTTCGAAGGCGTTGATCGTAGGGTTTGAGATACGAGTGTAGATAGATCCGAATTTTTGAAGTGCGAACATGTCAGCTGCATCTCTAGTGTCTTCGAATACAAAACTGGTGGTTTGATAAACGGGAACGTTTCGTGCCCCCGTTGAGGCATCTGGACCACCACCCGCATGTATGGCCCTTGTTTTGAATCCCCACTCTCGATCATTCATATATCAAGTTTAAGTGGTGTTTGTCGCGTTGAAATCTTCCCAACACACTAGAAACAAATATTACTGAATTCGCCCTATACCCGGTGCATCTGGTCTGGGTGGTGTGGCCGCCATTGTTAAAAATTTTCTATAAGAAATCCGCCAGCCTTCTTCTGTTTTTGACCAGCGGTCATGATATTGACCTCGAACTTCATAATCATCTTCAGGTCCTGAAGGTTTTCTATGCCATGCCTGCACATACGAAACTGAATTAGCTGTATCGGAACTTTCAAAATTGATTTCGATGTTTGAAAGGGTGTGACACGTTGCTGTAAATCGAGTTAGAGCTTTTTTAAGCATTTCTAGGATTGCGTCTCTACCTACTAGTTCAACCCCTCCGTAGTAGTCGGCAGTCGCATCAACCGTAAAACACTCAACCTGCTTTTCTGGAAGATTCAAATCAACGAACCTGCAATACGAATGCATCACATCCGTAATTTCTTGATGGTCAAAAAGCTCTTGAATTTCGCTCATTTTAAACTCCCACAATGGTCAAAATCGCCACTATAAATGCACCTTAACTGACTTAATAGAGCCTCTGAAAGTTCGACATAAAGCAATCACCGTTTCATTGTCTAACATGGGAGGTAGAAGGGGAAATTTCAATGACTGATATCGACACAAATAAACCCCGAGCTGGTATTTCTAGAGATAAAGCCGCGGAACCTGAGCTGGGTCAAGGACCTATAGACGGATTTCGTTACAACTCGGCTGATTTCGCGGCACTTGAATGGGAACAAATGTGGACCAAAGTGTGGCTTGTCGCAGGTCGAGTAGATCAGATCTCTGACCCTGGAGACTACATAACCGTGCCTATAGGTTCTGAATCCATTCTTTGCTCTATGGGTTCAGATAACAAGATCCATGCTTTTTACAACGTTTGTCAACACAGGGGGAACCTTTTGGTTTCAGCTGAAACGGGCTCTTTAAATGGCGGAGATTTTACTTGTGCATATCATGGATGGCGTTTTGATAATGACGGAACTTTAGTTTGGGTTCATTGCGAAGAAGATTTCCCTCAAGGGAATCCATGCGGAAAAAGAAATCTAGTGGAAATCCCTTGTGATACTTGGGGTGGCTTCATTTGGATAAACATGGACCAAGAGTGTAAAGATTTGTTCGATTATCTAAGCCCAGTCTCAGAACACCTGGATTGTTATCAAATGGAACAAATGAAACGCACCCACTGGGTTACTTTGGAAGGTGGCTTCAATTGGAAGGTGGTTCAGGACAATTTCAACGAAAGTTACCATCTTCCTTTTGTTCACCCGCAGACCGTGACCGTTATGAACGAACATTATTCGGGGTGTCAATTCGATATGTATCCCACGGGGCACTGCAGAATGCTGATGCCTGGTGGAGGCCCAGGACCCCAATACAAAGGTTCGTATGAAAAGACTTTTCAAGGATTACAAGAAGACTTTAATTTCTGGGAATTTGATCCTTCACCTTTTAAAGACGACTTAAGCGCTCTTCGGGTCGCACTGCAAAAGCACAAACGTAAAGCTGGTGCCGAAAAAGGTTACGACTTCTCTTTATACTCTGACGAGCAACTGACTGATCATTACCACTACACAGTATTTCCAAATGTTTCATTCAGTATGAAACCTGACGGTTGCATTTTCTTGATGGCATATCCTCATCCTGACAATCCAAAAAAATGTTTTTTTAACATGTGGTACTTAACCAAATTCCCAGAAGGAGCAAAAGAGTACTACTCGAACTCAATGCGCGACTGGGTTTCTGTAGATCAGCAAGTTGAACATGAAACAGGAAAAGTCGGGGAGATCTCTTGTGGCCACGGGATTGATCAAGATGTTGCAATCTGGTCTTCTCAGCAACAAGGTTTAAATTCAAGAGGCTATAGAGGTGAATACATGCCTTATCAAGAAAGACGAATACGTTTCTTTCATGAAAATATTGACCGTTATTTATCGTCAAATACTGATAAGTAATCCCGAAACAAGGCATTAGAAATGAATCAAGCATATGATCATAACCTTGGTGATTTCTCTGATTTGGACAATGGAGAGTTGACTACTTGTGAAGTAGGTGATTTAGAGATACTTCTTTGTCGAGTGGACGGGAAGCTATATGCCATTGAAGACAACTGCAGTCACGCTGATACTCCGCTGAGTGAAGGAAGACTCTCAGGTTTTCAAGTCAACTGTCCTCTGCATGGGGCTAGTTTTGATGTTCGAGATGGCTCCCACAGCGGACCTCCCGCCTATACAGGCGTTCGTTGTTTCGAAATAGTTGAGGATGACTCAGGTGTTACTGTAAAAATTGAAAATATAAAGCCTGAATCTAACGACGACCCACAAACTGGTTTCTTTCAAACTCGCTAGCCGACACCTTATTACCGGGGTTTAGCTCCGCCACCCACTCGAAGGATCTCTCCAGTCACCCAACTCGACGCATCAGAAGCAAGATAGACACAAGCAGCTCCTATATCCTGAGGTGTTCCGAGCCTCTCCATTGGAATTTTCCACTCTTGTAGCACTTTGTCCAATTCGTCCTCTTTGCGCCCTATTGCTTTAAGCATTATCTCTGTTGGTATAGCTCCCGGAGCGACTGTGTTGACTCTTATTTTTGGAGCGAACTCTGCCGAAAAGGTCCATGTGAGTGAATGCACTGCGGCCTTTGCGGCACCATAGTGGGCGCTACCCGGTACGGGACCGAACCCTGCTCCTGATGAAATGTTTATTATCGACCCCGTATCAATATGACGAGCGGCAATTACCGACCCCGAGTAAACAGCAGTTAGGTTTAAGGCCATTGTCTTATCCCACTCTTCACGCGGTAAATCCATTATTGGCATGCGTAGAGGTGAACCACCAGCGTTGTTAACCCAGTCGGTTAAGGAACCGAAACGATCGACCGCTGCTTCTGCAAGATTCTCAAGTGCAGTGTCATCTGTAACATCAGTGGTAACAGCGAGAGCTTGACCCCCATTGTCATTAATCTCGCTTGCAACTCTTTCTATTTCCTCTGTTCTCCTTGCAGCAACAACCACAGCAGCACCCGCTTCAGACATAGCCACAGCTATTCCTTCACCTATACCTCTTCCTGCTCCTGTAATGACTGCAACATGGCCCGTTAAGTCAAATAGTTCATCAACTTTTCTTTTTTCTGACACTTCCACTCCTAACTATCCGCAATCACCCTATTGCACTCAGAATAAAACAATTACTCGACATCTGATTTCCATACAAAAAGTGACCCGACTGCGTACATGAACGCAACTACCCACCACAATACTTTTACATTTTCAAGAATCTCCAAATTATTTGAACCGCTGCTAAGCCCTACAGCAAGTGCAACACCCATTGTCGTACCTAGACGACGCGAAACCTGATGCATGGCATTAGCAATTCCCAGTTTTTGTGGATCAACCACCGTCAAAGCAACACCGGTCGTAGTGATCCCCACCATCGCTGACCCAAGCGAAACGACGAGCAAACCTGGCAAAAAAGCACTCAAGTAACTTGGTTCAGAGTCAACAAAGATTAACCACCAAGCAATACCCAAAGAAGGAACAAAGCCTCCATACAAGATCAGTTTTCTGTACCCAAATCGATCGGCCAAAATACCAAAAGGTGTCTGAACCAAGATCGCTAGAAGCATTGCAGGAGCTACTGTAAATCCGGTTTTTATTGGCGACCACCCCCAAATTTCGGACAAAAGAATGGGTGATGAGAAAAAGAAGGCGAAAAATGCTATCTGATGAAAGCCGGCTGCAATGGTTACTTGACGGTATTTGTGGTTATTGAAAAGTTCTAGATCTAAAAGAGGATTTCTGGAACGTTTGCAACTGATCAAAAAAATGCAAGTTAATACTAATCCCAGGAAAAAAAGGAAAATAATCTCTTTGGAGAACCAACCCCAGTCATTCCCTTGTAGCAAGATTAGGGTGACTGAGCCTATTGAAATGATCCCACTGAAGACACTCATCAAGTCCAAGTTTTCAGGGGCTTCTGGCAGGTAGCTTTCATTAAGGACTCTCATTCCAGCTAGCAGGGCAATGACCCCTAAAATTGCCAATAAAGCGAAAGTAGCTCGCCATCCAAAAATCTCAATTAATGAACCTGACGATATCGGTCCCAGCACCCCAGCAACAGCACCAATCGAGCCCCATAGACCCACTGCTGCGCCTTGATGCTTTTGCGGTATGTCACCGAGAACCATCGCCAGGGCTGTTGGAACGAGAATAGCGATACCCGCTCCCTGAAAGGTTCTAGCGATCAGAAAAACCTCAGGGTTGGGGGTGAATGCAGCTAAAGAAACAGCGATCGTGGTTATTGACAGACCAATTAAGAATAATTTTCGACGACCATAGCGATCTGAAAGGCGGCCAAAAAGCAACAACAAAGATGTCATGGCCACTAAGTATGCAGTCGCCCCCCAATTGATTATTTGTCTCTTGGATGCATCAAAATCTGCTCGAATTTCTGGCAGTGATACTGCGGTTAGACCCAAGTCAAGTGTCATCAAAAATATGCTCGAAGAAGCCACTAGGAGGGATATCCAAGGTCTGATCTCAGCTTTTGCTTTTCTAGAAGAGATTTCTTTCGAATTCTGACCTGTTACTTCAGATTCGAAAGATTCCATCAGTATTCATAACATGAAATATCTAAAATCACTGAATCTATGAGGCTTTTTGATTTCAAATTGCTAGAAAAACCCTCTTACGGTAAGATTAAGACCTCTTTATTACCCTCAGGATCCACATATGAAACGTAAACTTCTAGCGCCCTCCTTGGAATCACGCCTTGATGTGCAGGGTGAACAGTTTGAGAAAAACCGATCCGACATACTTGAACAGCTAAAAGAACTCGAAGAACTTCTGGATGCAGCTGAAGCCGGAGGTGGACCTGAGACAACACAGAGACATCGTTCAAAAGGGAAAATGCCAATACGAGAACGTATTGCTAACGTTCTAGACCCTGATAGTCCTTTTCTTGAAATAAGCCCATTGGCAGCAGCTAATTCCGACTACACGGTGGGTGGAGGCTTCGTAGTCGGAATTGGTGTAATCGCAGACACTGAATGTGTAATCCTCGGCAATGACCCCACCGTTCAGGCTGGCGCTATGACTCCTTACGTCGTCAAAAAATGGATGCGCGCACTCGAAATCGCTCGAGATAATCACATGCCATATGTGAGCTTCGTTGAATCAGCTGGCGCAGATCTAAACATTGCAACCGGAAGCGGAAAGTCAAACAAAAGCAGAGCCCAAGTCAGCCACTTCGCCGAGTCTGGTCGTTTCTTCTATGAAATGATCGAACTGTCGAAAATGGGAATTCCCACAATATGCGTTGTTTTCGGAACCGCAACTGCAGGAGGGGCCTACCAGCCCGGAGTTTCCGATTACAACATTTTCATCCGTGAACAGTCAAAAGTCGCTTTAGGAGGTCCACCACTTGTGAAAATGGCGACAGGTGAAGAATCCGATGATGAATCAATCGGAGGGGCTCAGCTGCATGCTGAACAGTCTGGTCTAGCTGATTACCTTGCAGAAGATGAGATGGACGCTCTGCGGATCTGCAGAGAGGTGGTTTCTCATCTGGACTGGAAAAAAACTGATCCTTCACCAAGCTATATTTCAGAAGAACCCGTTCATGACCCTGAAGAACTCTTGGGAATAGTTGATAGAGATTTGCGACAACCAGTAGACATTCGTGAAGTTATTTCAAGAATTGTAGATGGTTCTCGGTTTGAAGAATTCAAACCACTATATGGGCCAGCAATGGTGTGCGGTTGGGCGACAATAGATGGTTATCCGATTGGAATACTCGGCAACAACGGTGTCATCTTTCCTGAAGAAGCTGAAAAAGCGGCTCATTTCATCCAACTATGCAACAGGCAAGACACTCCCCTTCTTTTCCTGCACAATGTTCCGGGATTCATCGTGGGAAGCGATTTCGAGAAAGCAGGAATAATTAAAAAGGGATCACAGCTTATTAATGCAATATCAAACTCGACCGTTCCCCATATCGCAGTGATAGTCGGGAAATCGATGGGTGCTGGCAATTATGGAATGTCGGGACGGGCCTATGGTAATAGGTTTACTTTCCTTTGGCCTACAGCAAAGATTGCCGTTATGGGACCCAAACAGATAGCAGGGGTCATGTCAATAGTTCGCAAAGGACGTGCTGAACGAAAAGGGGAAGAATTCGACGAAGAAGTAGATGCGGAGATAGTTCAAAAAGTCGAAGAAATCCAAGAAAAAGGATCCTTGGCTCTAGTAGCAACGGGAGCTGTAAGCGATGACGGAATAATTGACCCCAGGGACACACGCACTGTGATCAGTATCTGCCTGTCCACTTTCCGTAACAAACCAATAGAAGGGTCTCAGAAGTACGGAGTGTTCCGACTATGACTATCAAAACACTTTTAGTGGCTAACCGTGGAGAGATCGCCAGAAGGATATTTCGAACAGCAAAGTCAATGGGCATCGTCTGCATAGCCGTTTACACGGATGCTGATAGCAACGAACCTTTTGTCAAAGAAGCTGATAAGGCAATTCGACTCTCAACTAATTATTTAGATCAAAAAGAAATAATCGATTCCGCTAGAAGAACCGGCTCAGATGCCATACACCCGGGGTATGGATTTTTATCTGAAAACGCATCATTTGCGAAAGCGGTAACAGAAGAAGGCATTATCTGGATAGGACCTTCATCAGAAGCCATTGAGTCAATGGGAGACAAAATCACAGCGAAAAAAATCGCACAAGAGGCAGACGTACCGACACTCCCTTCATCTAATGATCTTAATGATCCTTCTTCTGTAGGTTTCCCTCTCCTGATCAAAGCAGCAGCAGGCGGCGGTGGGAAAGGAATGCGTATCGTTACCGATGAAAATGATTTGTCGGAAGCGATTTCTACAGCCCAAAGAGAAGCAAAAAATGCCTTTGGTGACGAAAGGGTCTTCCTGGAAAGATACATACCCAAATCACGCCATATCGAAATACAAATTCTCGGAGATTCCCTTGGAAACCTTTTGCATTTGGGTGAAAGGGAATGCTCAATTCAACGACGCCATCAAAAAATCATCGAAGAAGCCCCTTCTTCTGCCATAAGTGAAGAACAGAGGAAACTTATCACTGATGCAGCTTTAAGAATGGGGGAAAGTCTGGCCTACCAGTCAGCAGGAACAGTTGAATTTCTGTTAGATGATGAGACGGGTGATTTCTTCTTTCTCGAAGTCAACACTCGACTACAAGTGGAGCACCCAGTCACTGAAGCCATAACTGGTATAGATCTTGTCCGTGAACAGCTAAAAATTGCTTCCGGTGAAGCTGTCTCCTTCACTCAAGAGAGCCTGATGCCAAAAGGGCATGCTGTAGAAGCTCGTTTATATGCAGAAGACCCTTCGAAAGACTTTCTACCTGCTACAGGGGAGATCCTGGCCTTCTCCCCTCCCGAGGAGCCGGATGTGCGCTGGGATTCTGGTGTCGAAAAAGGATCTTTCGTAGGCGTTGAATTCGACCCGATGCTGGCCAAAGTTATCTCCCATGGCGCAGACCGAACCGAGGCAACATTGAATCTGGCAAAAGCCTTAGAGAAACTTCACCTGGCTGGAATAACCACAAATCGCAATTTTCTAGTTTCAACTCTCAGACACAATAGATTTCTACAGGGCGAAACAACTACCGACTTCATTGAAGACAACTCTCCTGAACCAAACCTTCAGCTGACCGAAGGTGAAATTGAAAAGGCAGCTATTGCAGTCGCACTTTGGCTGCAGAATAAAAATCGAAAAAACGCTATAGTGCTGAGATCTATACCTAGTGGGTGGCGCAATGGTCGACTTCCCTCTCAAGAAGTTTCTCTTCTACATTCTGGCGAAAAAATTACCGTCTCTTACAAAACTAAACGGGATGGATCTTTTGTCTTCAACAACGACACCACAGCGACAATCCACCAATGCTCGACAGAACATATTGAAGCCGAAATAGACGGTGAAAGAATGACGTCTCTGATCACAGAAGGACATGGAAATATTCATCTTCAGACCAATCAAGGAACGGTTTCTTTTGGGATTCTTCCCCGCTTCGAGCCACCAGTACTCCAAATAGCTGAAGGAAGCCTTGTGGCACCAATGCCTGGAATAGTTCTCGAAATCAAAGTCTCCAACGGAGATACCGTGTCCGCTGGTGACACACTCCTCACTCTCGAAGCAATGAAAATGGAGCATCACGTTAAAGCTCCTTACAAAGGGACCGTGGAGAAAATTCTGGTTAGTGAAAATCAGCAATTGGATAACGGTGTTCCTCTTCTCGTTATAAACCCTGTTGACGAAAATAAGAAAGGCAACAATGACTGACCCGATTCGTATAGCCAACTGCTCAGGCTTTTATGGAGATCGTCTTTCCGCTGCCTCTGAAATGGTCAATGATGGACCCATTGACGTTTTGACTGGTGACTGGCTAGCCGAACTCACAATGCTTATTTTGGCCAGAACCCAGGCTAAAAGACCAAATGGAGGTTACGCGCGTTCTTTCGTAACTCAAATGGAACAAGTAATGGCCACATGCATGGAAAAAAAAATAAAAGTTATCAGTAATGCCGGTGGACTGGATCCGGCAAGTTGTGCTGAAGCTATAGCTGAAATAGCAGACAAAATAGGGCTGAGTCCTTCGATTGCATACATAGAAGGCGACAACATCTTGTCGCGTATACCTGAACTAACTGACTCAGGAATCGACTTTAAACACATGGACACTGGAGAAGCCATAACCCAAATAGATAGCTACATAAGCGCTAACGCCTATTTAGGTTGTTGGGGCATTGTCGAAGCACTCAACAAAGGCGCTGACATCGTCATAACGGGACGCGTAACTGATGCCGCTGTCGTTTGTGGACCTGCAGCATGGCACCATAAATGGACAAAAGACAATTGGGATGCTCTCGCTGGTGCCGTAGTAGCTGGCCATGTAATAGAGTGCGGAACTCAAGCAACGGGCGGAAATTATTCCTTTTTTACCGAAGTAGATGGAATGAGTCGCACTGGTTTTCCTTGGGCGGATATTTCCAATGACGGTTCTTCAATAATTGGAAAACACGAAGACACAGGTGGTGAAGTTTCTATAGGAACTGTCACATCACAACTTCTTTACGAAATTGGCTCACCTTCCTACCTGGGCCCTGATGTAACTGCAAGATTCGACACTTTGGAATTAAAACAAGTATCGCCTGATCGAGTTCTAATTGAAAACGTAAAAGGTGAGCCACCACCAGAAACATTGAAAGTATCAATGAATAAACTCGGGGGCTACAGAACCGACATGTCAATTGCTTTAACTGGTTTAGACATCAATGAAAAGGCGGAACTCGTGGAAGAGGCGTTCTGGAAAGCATGCCCACACAAACCTGAAGACTTTGAATCCGTTAAAACAAAAGTTGTCAGGACGGACAAAGAAGATCCCCAAACCAATGAAGAGGCAGTTGCTTTATGGAGAATAACCGTAAAAGACTCAGATGAAAGAAAGGTTGGCAGGGCTATCTTCAATTCTGTGAATGAGCTTGGTTTAGCAACTATCCCTGGAATGTTCGGTATAGGGGGCGGTGGGAATGCTAGACCATTTGGAATCCATTGGCCGGCTCTAATTCCAAGCAACTTGGTTCCTCAACACGTGATAATCCTCGATGGTGAACGAACCATTGTCGAATCCCACATCTTTGGGGATCCTGTTAACGTCGACATCCCTGATGACAAAACTCCTGTGGATGATTTCGGTAAAACTGTAAAAGCACCTCTTGGACTCTTAGTAGGAGCAAGATCTGGCGATAAAACAGGCAATGCCAACCTCGGAGTTTTTGCAAGAAACAAAGATGCTTGGCTTTGGTTGGACAGTTTTTTAACAACAGAAAAATTTCAAGAACTTTTACCTGAGACATCTGAATTGCAAATAGACCGATACCGACTGCCCAAGATATTTTCGCTCAACTTTTTAGTTCATGGGCTTTTAGAAGAAGGAGTTGCTTCTTCCACACGACAAGATGGCCAGGCTAAAAGTTTTGGAGAGTGGCTTCGTGCCCGAGTGGTAGATATACCTGAAAGACTCATTAACTGATTATGGACTTTGACTTTCCACCTGAAAATGATCCTCGACGAATAGAAATAAAGAACTGGATCTCCAAGAACCCAAATCCGAGCAATCAAGAATTAGTCGATTCTGGATATGTGGTACCCCACTGGCCTGAACCATGGGGGATTTCTGCTAAACCAATGCATCAATTGATAATCGATGAAGAGCTTAGAAAGGCTCGAATACGTAGACCTACCAATCCGATAGGAATAGGTTGGGCTGGTCCAACAATTGTAGCTGCAGGTACCGATGAACAAAAAGAGCGTTTTCTCCCCCGTCTTTTAAATGGCGAGGATTTTTGGTGTCAATTATTTAGTGAGCCAGATGCTGGTTCTGACCTAGCTAATCTTTCAACCCGAGCTGTACGTGATGGTGACGAATATGTAATCAATGGTTCCAAAATCTGGTCCAGTCAAGCCCACATAGCTGCTTTCGGAATATTGATAGCACGAACTGACCCTGATGCTTCTAAACATCATGGGATCTCTTATTTCATATGCCCTATGGATCTTCCTGGGATATCCATGGAACCAATAGTAGATATGACTACCGCTCACTCATTCAATCAAGTCTTTTTCGACGATGTAAAACTTCCAGCTGAACTTTTGGTGGGGGAAGAGGGTGATGGATGGAGATTGGCGAGAATGACTCTGGCAAATGAACGTGTCTCTCTATCTTCAGGAGGATCCCTGTGGGGAGATGGCCCTTCAGTCGATACTCTGCTCGACTTAGTAAGAGGTTCAGGTGGCGAGACTGACCCGATTGTCCGACAAAAATTAATTAGCCTTTACTGTGAATCTGAAGTACTTAGACTCAATCGATTAAGGACTCTAAGTGCGCGACTTGCAGGAAAAATCCCTGGACCTGAAGCATCGATCCAGAAGTTAATGGCTGACCACCATGGACAAAATGTAATGGAAACAGCCAAAAATCTTTGCAACGCTTCAGGAATGATTAAAGGATCTGGCCCCTCTGGAAAAATTGACCCATTGTTAAGCTCCGGCCCTACGCAGGTAAACGTAGACAAAAAAAACTTTCCCGCCAGTGATCCAATATGGCATTTCGGGTTCCTTTTCTCCCCTGCCCTCACCATCGGAGGGGGAACATTCGCCGTTCAACGAAATATCGTAGCTGAGCGGGTGCTCGGCCTTCCGCGTGACATAGATGTTGAAGAAGGAAAAACTTGGTCGGAAGCAAGAAAACAATGAAAGATACGCTACTTAAAACACGTACGGCAAGCATCGACTTCTATTTAAAAGATATTCCTCCTCCAAAACTAGTTCTTTCAAAACAAAAAGAAACTGAACTCACTGAACGTCAACGAAACCTTCTGTCAGGTTTAGGAAAACTTTTTAATAAAGGCTTCGCCCATCTCACAATGGCAGAAATTGCGAAAAGCCTTAATTGTTCTCTAAGAACCCTTTACAGCCTGGCTCCCAGCAAAGAACAACTTGTTCTCATAGTTATCGAGAGAAACCTATGGGCTAGAGGCAGAACAGCAATGTCTGCAATATCACCTAATATGCAACCCTTAAAAGCCATTCGCACCTATCTACAAGCCGCTAATGTTGCGGCTGCAAAAACAACGGAAGCCTTCGCTCAAGATCTTCAAAAAGTCCCCGCAGCCCAAAAACTAATTGAAGATCACAACTCTTATCTGATCGCCATTACTCACCGCTTACTAGATATTGCTGTGGAAAAGGGTGAGATTGGAAACGTTGATACGGCAGCGATTGCCCGGCTTATGGCAGGGATCGGACGAGACTTTTCCAGACCTGAAGTCATTGGCTCTCTTAGATCTTCACCCAAAGAAGCAGCTGATGAAGCTCTCGACCTCATACTCATAGGGTTAACTAGCCAAAATCAATAGTCAAGAACAATCAATTTTAAGGAAACATATGGATATCAAAGAAACAATCAAAGACCTTGTTGCAGAGCAACAGGCCCTTGACAATGTCGTCGCAAAATTAGATGATCAAATGTGGACAACACCTACTTCTAGCGATAGATGGAATGTAGCTGATCAAATCGGACACCTTACTTATTTTGACAATGCAGCTTCTTTGGCAATTACTAATCCTGACAAATTCAGATCTTCTGTAGATGATCTTATTGCTTCAGCAGTTAATGGCTCTGAAGCATCTGATGATTTCACACTTGGGCAATATCGTTCACTAACCCCAGAATCCCTACTTGCCACGTGGAGGGAAGGTCGTGAGAATTTAGCAAATGCAGCCTCAACACTTAGCAATGAAAGCCGGGTTATTTGGTATGGGCCTTCAATGGGTTCAAACTCATTTCTGACCGCAAGGCTCATGGAAGTTTGGGCACACGGCCAAGACATCATTGACGCAGTGGGAGGCGACCGTCCAGACACAGAAAGACTTCGTCATATTGCTCATCTTGGTGCTATAACTCGACAGTGGTCATACATTAACAGGCATCTCGAGGCACCTGAAGTCGACGTTTACCTTTCACTCAGAGGCCCTGATGACCAGATTTGGACTTGGGGATCTTCTGACGCATCGGACTCTATTGAAGGACCTGCTAAGGATTTCTGTCTTGTGGTTACCCAGCGTAGACACCTTGGGGACACCAAGCTTAAAGTAAAAGGAGAAACCGCAAAAGAATGGATGGAACTTGCACAAGCTTTCGCCGGACCTCCTACAGATGGTCCTATGAAAAGGAGCAATTGATGAGTCTTGTAGGAACAGAATTCGAAGATGGAGTTTTGACCGTAACTCTCCGTGATGAAGAAAACAGAAACGCTCTAAGCGCCGGACTAACTTCAGAGTTAGTGAAAACTCTCGATGAAGCAGAAGTAAATCCTGAAGTGCGGGTGATCGTCTTAACTAATAGCGGTCGAGTTTTTTGCGCAGGAGCAGACCTGTCAGAAAGGTCATCCCGCAAAAAAAGCAAATCTCAAACTAAACCAGTCGACCCATTAGAAATTTTCAGCAGATTCAGAAAATCATCTAAACCTTACATAGGGAAAATTTCTGGACACTGCGTGGCGGGAGGAATGGGAATCGCTGCCGCAATGGATATCTCAATAGCGATAGAGGAAGCAAAATTTGGCTTTACTGAAGTTCGTATAGGTGTGGCACCTGCGATGATTTCTGTGCTGTGTCTTCCAAAAATGCGCTCTGCTGAAGCCAGTGAGGCTTTTCTTCGAGGTAACCGCTTCTCAGCCTCAGAAGCTGTGAGCATGGGTCTAATTAATGCCGCAGTCCCAGCAAATGAAATCGACTCTGCGGTTCGAGAAGTGGTTTCTGATATTAAAGCTGGAGGCCCCGAAGCAATAGCTGCTGCCAAACAACTAATTTTGCAAGTGCCTCACATGCAAGTGGATGAAGCTTTTAGTTGGACATCTGAGCTATCAGCCAACCTTTTTAAAAGTGAAGAAGCTCAAGAAGGTATGAGGGCATACCTAGACAAAAGACCTCCATCTTGGATGGGTGAATAATCAGTTAAATATTTTTAGTAAGGCATTGTTCCGCCATCAACAGGGAACAGGCATCCTGTGATATTGCGGGCTTCATCACGTGAAAGCATTAGAGCTACAGCAGCAACTTCTTCTACAGTATTTGGTCGCTTAATAGCAGCAGGCTGAGTGAACATATCTGCCGCTTCCTCTAGTGTAACTCCCATCGTTTCTGCCGTGGCTGGCATTGACTCATAGAACATATCTGTAAGCACCAGACCTGGCAAAATAGCATTAACTGTAATTCCTAGGGTTCCCACTTCGTGTGCAGCGACTTTTACAAGTCCGTTTATGGCATGTTTGTTTGACGTGTAGTTCGAAAGGGTGGCTTTAGCGAGTTTGCCTTCCATTGAAGACATCGCAATTATCCGTCCTGACTCCTGAGGAATCATGTGCGCTAACGCTTTACGCATACCCCAGAAAGTATGATTTAGATTTATATCCAACGCGTGATTCCAGACCTCATCAGTCATTTCCGCTACAGGTGCAGCTCCCATAATGCCCCCTGCATTTAAAACGACAATGTCAAGTTTTCCAAAATGCTCAACAGTCCCATCGATCAACGCTTCGACTTCAGATTGATTTACTGCATCACAGGCTATGAAATGAGCGTTTTCTCCCGCATCCATTTCTGCAAGAGCTTGTTCACCCTTTTCAGCACTTCTGCCACTGACCACAACTTTGGCGCCTTCAGACAAGTAAATCTCTGCTATTGCCCTACCGATGCTTCTCGTGCTTGCAGTAATTACTGCAACTTTTCCTTCTAACTTTCCCATCTTTATTCTCCTCTTTTAGTAAGGCACCTGGCCGCCGTCGACATTAATAAGTGAACCAGAAATACCCGCTCCAGCTTCTGACGCCAACAACACAGCTACAAGAGAAACGTCTTCAACTTCATTTAATCTTTTGATCGCCGAAGGTGCAGCCATCATGTCTAAGAACTCTTGGAATTCCATGCCTAGTGCTTCCGCTGCAACTCGTCCATCAGTATTCATAACGTCTGTGAGAATTCCGCCAGGACATAACGCATTTACTGTTATTCCCATTGCTCCTACCTCATGAGCCACCACTTTTGTAAGACCGTTCAGCCCATGCTTGGTTGTCACGTAATGAGAATTAGTTGGGATGACGGTTTTTCCATACATGGACGAGATATTGATTATCCGACCCCATTCTTGAGGAATCATGTATTTGAGAGCTCTACGCATGCACCACATCGGATGATTCAGATTCCAGTTCAGAACAAAATTCCATATCTCATCACTCATATCCACTAACGGAGCTGCATCTCCTCCCCCACCCGCGTTATTTACCATGATGTCAATTTTTCCGAAGTGTTCAACTGTTTGATCCACAAGACCTTCACAGACAGCCTGATCGGTTACGTCACCGGAAATAAAATGTAAATTTTCTCCGGCTTCTATTTCTGAAATCGCTTGCTCACCTTTTTCTGGACTTCTTCCATTGATCACGACTTTGGCGCCTTCTGCTAGAAAGGCTTCGGCAATAGCTCTTCCGATCCCACGAGTTCCGCCAGTCACACAGGCAACCCGTCCGTCTAATTCTCCCATGGATACCCCTCTTTATTTCTTATCCGTCAGAGCGATATTAACGACTCGATGAGCATGTAGCCGAAGCGGGAATGTAAAAGCTATTTGAACTCGAGACCTTTAAAATCACCCTTACCGCGCCAATCCTCCATCAGTTTAAAAAATTCAACTGAACCGCCACCATAAGGCGCACCCTGGCGAGCTTTTTCGTTAAAATGACCCTCATTGTTGTAATAACCAGGTGTGCATTCTGTGCTTCCGGGCCCCGCACCGATTGGACCACGTGCTTTTTCAATTATTGTCTTGACCCACTCATCTTCAGCCTCTTGCTCAACATCTACTGTTAAATATCCTTCGTCAATGATGTGTTTAATTATGCAAACAGCATTTGTTGCTGCTTCTTCTAATAAGTGAGGGAAATTGACTGTGAAAGCGCCTTGATTAGCACTAAGCATGAAGTAGTTGGGGTACCCACTGGTTTGCAAACCATGCAAAGTTGAAACTCCATGTTCATCCCATTTCTCTGTAAGCGTCCTGCCGTCAACTCCTATCACTTGGCATCCAGCACGCCTTTCATATCCGGTACCCACTTCGAACCCAGTTGCAAAAATTATGCAATCCACTTCATATTCTCGTCCTGCTACGACCACACCGTTAGGGGTAATTTTTTCCACTCCTAATCCACCCGTATCAATCAGGTCAACATTTTCTCTATTGAATGTAGGCAGATACTCATCGTCAAAGCATGGCCTCTTGCAGAACAGTGCATACCAGGGCTTTAGAGCTTCTGCTATTTCAGGATTATCAACACTTTCCTCTACTCGCTTTCTGATAGATTCCATTTTTTCAAAATTTGCCATCTCAAGAACCTCTGGCAAATCCATCTCGGGTTGTATCGCACCTCTTCTGTACATATCAGCAATATTGCCTATCAGATCAGTCCAACAATCATCAACTAAATCAACTTCTTGAGGTATTCCTGAAACTAAATTGTTGAAGTTCTCCATTCTCTCTTTATGCCAACCAGGTTCGAGAGATCCAGCCCACTCAGAATCTGTAAGTCTATTTCCTCTGAAATCAACTGATGATGGAGTTCGCTGGAAGACATACAAATGTTCTGAATCTTTTCCAAGATGCGAAACACACTGAACCGCAGTAGCTCCAGTGCCAATAAGTGCCACACGTTTATCACCTAAACCTGTTAAATCGTCTTTTGGTGAGCCACCCGTGTAGTCATAATCCCAACGACTGGTATGAAACATGTGACCAGAAAAAGTATCTATACCTGCGATTCCAGGAAGCTTCAACTTATGCAAAGGCCCTGAAGCCATGACTACAAACCTAGCCTTTATTTCATCTAGTCTGTCAGTACTGACCATCCAACGACTTATATCTGCATCCCATCGAGCACTTTTCACTTCTGTCTGAAAACAAACGTTTTTGTCTAAACCGAACCGACTAGCAATGGCGCAAGCATGTTCTTGTATCTCAGTTGCAGATGCATATTTTTCCGAGGGAATCTTATCCACTTCTTCAAGAAGTGGTAGATAAATATAAGATTCAACATCACAACGGGCACCTGGGTACTGGTTCCAATACCAAGTGCCACCAAAATCAGCACCTTTTTCAATTAAAAGAACATCATCAATACCAGCATTCTTTAAACGCGCTCCAGCGATTAGACCTCCAAAACCACCACCAATGACGACTACATCAACCTCTTCATTCAATGGATCTCTTTCAGTAATCTTTCCGCCACGATTATCCTTTGAAAAATTTGAAAAGACTCCGGTGGCTTCAAGATACTGTTCATTGCCATCCGAACGAATGCGCTTATCACGCTCAGCTTGATACTTCTTCCTTAAGGCATCTGGGTCAAAATCAGTAGCTGTCTTAATTTCCGTCATCTGTTCTCATTACCCTTAACAACTAGATTTAATTTGATTCTATTTGAGCGGACGACGAGATTTGAACTCGCGACCCTCACCTTGGCAAGGTGATGCTCTACCAGCTGAGCTACGTCCGCGTAGGCAATCACCCTACCAATCAACAAAGCATTATGCGTTTCAGTTCTCCTGAAGACCTCTAATCAGTTACTTTCTTCCATATCTTCATAACTTTCACTAACCACAGAATCAGCTTCTAAGTCGTTGGTCTTGTTCTCATCAGCTTCAATCAACTTAGTTTTTTTCATAGCTGACTTTTTTGGTTTTGTATGCCACCAGTAACCCACGGTTCCAACCAGCAGCACTCCAGCAAGAATTCTTATAGTTACCACTATCTGATCGATTCTCTCTTCAGTTGTATTTCCACTTTCATCTACCTCTGGAGGAATAGTCTCGATTGTCATATTCTGAGCTAAAGAAAAGTCAACAGATGCAAAGCACACAAAAACAAAAGAAACAATTGCAGTTATAAAGATAAGTCTTTTAAACATCAATATTCATACCCTTAAAACAATCGTAGTACCTGTTTCATTCATGGCAGTTTTAATTACAAATGACACTCGCCACTATCCGGCATTGACCTTTGAAAGGAAACTTTCTAAATGAACTCCAATTTCTTTCACTGCTAAAAGAAAGGCGTCATGTCCGTCTGGACTATCGACCATGTGATATTCGCAGTCTCCTCCTGCTTCAATGACTGCCTCCCTCAATTCTTTCTGCTGATAGGAAGGATATAAAGCGTCTGAAGAAATACTCAAAGTCATTACAGGCACGCGTGCGATCCTTTCCAGCGCACCCTTTAAACTTCCTCTATCTCGCGCAATATCATGTAGATCCATTGCTCTATTGAGAATCAGATAGCTATTAGCATCGAACCTTCTTGCTAACTTCTCACCGTGATAATCGAGATAAGACTCAACTTGAAACCGATCCCACAGGCCATAAATAGAACGCGGGTCAACCAAATCCCTTCCAAATCTGTCTGAATAAACCCCTTCACTTCTATAGGTTGTCTGAGCCACGGAACGAGCGATTGCAATTCCCGCTGTGGGACCATCTCCTGGTCCAGCATCATAATAATTACCACCTCTGAATCTAGGATCCAAGGAAAGAGCTGTCCTGCCTATTGCACTCCAAGCAATCTGCTGCGCACTAGCTCTTAACGTAGTAGCCAAAGGTGCTAAAGATGAGACTCGATCAGGAAACATAACCCCCCATTCGAGCACTTGCATGCCGCCCATTGAACCACCTACCACGCAACTCCATTTTTCAATACCTAAATGATCCGCAACACGCCTTTGGCATCTTACGATGTCGCGAATTGTTATGACAGGAAAATCAGGTCCGAATTGTTTGCCGGTCTTTGGATTGATACTCGCAGGCCCTGTCGATCCCTGACAGCCCCCTAAAACATTTATGCAGACTATAAAATTCTTTTCTGTATCCAATGCACAACCTGGACCGATAAGACCGTTCCACCAACCTGGCGTGGAATGGCTTGGCTCGACGTCGCCATAAGCATGCGAATCACCTGTCAGAGCATGACAAACCAATATTGCATTATCTCCTTCTGGGGACAGTTCTCCCCACGTCTCATAAGCCATGCTTATATAGTCGAGAGTTTCTCCGCTCTCTAAAACGAATGCCTGTCCATCTACCACTTCAACGAAATTACGATTGCCTACACCTTGTTCTATAGACCATGCTCCTGAAGCGGGGATGTCATCGCTGTAGGATCGAGGATGAAAAGGCAAACGCACAGACTTACGTCTGCCGTTAATAAATCTTTTTATCCTCATTTTTCCTCCGCAAACAGACTCCCAATCGGAGCCGGCAGGGAAAAGTAACCACCCGCCGGACACTTCATTGTCTCTTCCGAAACCGCATCCTCGCCTACTAGGCGAGCGAGCACCTTGGGTGTCCATCCCAGGTTGCCGGACTCAAATTCGAGCCTCTCTTGATGTAATACCATTCTAAGAGGTGCATGAAAACATCATGCACAGTCTTGGAAATTTTGCACTTTATCCGAACTAATTTGCCTCTAAACTAGGGTTCCATGAGATTAAATTTTTTAGTCTCTCGTCGTTGGAAAACATCTCAACTATTGGTTGTTTAAGACCAAGGCGCCGCATCAGTTTTCTGATTTCAAGCTCCTCATCCCAGCAGATCAGACTTACCACTACACCGCTCTCACCGGCTCTTGCAGTCCTACCAGATCGATGTAAATAAGTTTTGGCGTCAGAAGGCGGGTCGTAGTGGATTACTGCCTCAACATCATCCACATGGATTCCTCTTGCTGCTACGTCAGTTGCAACTAACGTGCTTATTTTCCCTTTAGTGAAGTCCTTTAGAGCTTTTTCACGCTGCGATTGCCTCAGATCCCCATGTATGGCTGCTGCAGTGACATTCTCTTGGGAAAGCTTGGATGCTAGCTTGTCTGCCCCCCACCGCGTTTTAGTGAAAACTATTGTTTTGTTGGAAGAGTTTATTATTGCGGCGGCTACCTTCACTTGATCCATTTCATGAACTGCAATAAAACGATGCTGCATCTCTGCAACTGTCACTTCACGAGATTCAACTTCATGCATTGCAGGTTCTTGTTGATAACGGCTTATCAAACCACTCACCATGCCATCTAGAGTTGCTGAAAACAGTAAAGTTTGATGATCTAGTTCCACTTGTCGTAAGATCCATTCGACTTGTGGCATAAATCCCATATCTGCCATTCGATCAGCTTCATCAATGACGATTTTCTCAACACTAGTTACTGAAATATCCTCTCTTTCCAGTAGATCAATCAAACGCCCTGGTGTCGCAACTACAAAATCAACACCTTTCTTTAGTGCCTCAATCTGCTTTTCTATCGGAGAGCCTCCATAAATAGCGCTTACTCTTAGGCCTCTCTTCAAAGCTAAAGGCTCAAGCTCCTTGCATACCTGAACAGCCAATTCGCGTGTTGGGACAAGGGCTAAACCTGTAGGTTCTCCTGGTTTTGAAGCTGGTAAAAGCTGTAGCAACGGCAAACCAAAAGCAATTGTTTTACCTGATCCTGTTTTTGCCTTCCCGCAGACATCTCTTCCTTTCAAAATGTCTGGGATTGTTATTTTCTGTATTTCAAACGGTTCAATGATGCCTAAATGGTTTAATTCCTCAACTAAGTCTTTCTCTATTCCTAATTCAGAAAATCCGAGGCTCATTGTTTCCTTACCCCTGCAGTCAAACTATGACAAAAAAATTTCGATCGTGCTGAAACTTTTTTAGCCTCTAAAGCACTCACTCAGCTTGTTCCAGTTGAACCAACTGAAATGGCTTGGCGAATCCATCGACCATTACCTCTCCCAACTCAATTTGAGTCAGATTCATCAATGGTGAAACCAACTCCTTTGGTGCTAAAACTTGACCTGGCCCAGCACTGTCACATAGCCGCGAAGCCAGAATGACCTCTCGTCCTACATGATCATCACCTTCGATTAAAAGAACCCAACCACGCGCTATTCCAGCCCTTACCGGCAATTCAAAATCTGACTCATTAATTAACGAATTAATTTCAAGTACCGAATCAACTGTTTCTTCAGGTTCTACCCCAACAAGCATCACACCATCACCAAGCCATTTAGCTATTCTCACACCTCTTTTGCTTGCAATATTGCGAACAGCGTTGCGAAACTCAACCAGTACGTCAACTGCCTGCTCGTCTCCCGCTCTTTCATTAAAAGCAGTGAAACCTGAAAGATCTATAAAAGCAAAAGTTCTATCTACTCTTCGCAACACGAAATCAGTATCCACACAAAGACCGTAGTTCCTAAAACCTCTCTTAGGGGTTCATTGAATCAATAGATCGTTGTCTCCCAAGTGCCAAAATCAATAAGCCAGAAACAATCGCCATCAAACTCATCCAAATATTTACCCTGACTCCAGCTATCAAGGAGGCATTATCGATTCTCAGCGCCTCTACCCAAAGTCTTCCTGCGCCATATCCAAGTATCCAAAGCCCTATCAAACGACCGGGTTTTAATAATCTTGCCCGATCACACTTAGCTAAAAGCAATGCTAATAAAACATTCCAAACTGCCTCATAGAGAAAGGTCGGATGGAAAGTCGACTCTGCAATGAAATCCTTTGGTCTATGTTGAATATCTATTTCTAGAGCCCAAGGCAATTCTGTGGGCTTTCCAAATAATTCTTGATTAAACCAGTTGCCCCATCTGCCTATTGCTTGTGCAATAGGTATTGAAGGAATTACCGCATCAAGAACTTCAGAGGTATTTATACCCTTCTTCTTGGCGACACCTACCCCTACAACAACCCCAAGAATTAAACCACCTGGTATCCCCAAGCCTCCCTGCCAAATGGCAGGCACGTCTTCCCATCTCCCTCGAAAAGATCGCCAATCGGTTATCACATGGTAAAGACGTGCTCCGATAAGACCGAAAGGCACCGCCCAAATCATGATCTCAGAAATTTCTTCAGCTTTTCCACCTTTATTTTCCCAGCGTTTCTGACACCACCAGATTGCTACTAGAACTCCGAAAGCGATCATGAGCCCATAGGCTCGCAACTCAATTGGACCAATATGAAAAGAGCTCGAAGAAGGGCTGGGTATGGAAGCCAAATTAAAAATAGATAACTCCAATTAAGTAGAGAAAAGTTCTTCAGGAACTGCAAATAAGTCAGATGACCCAGCTGTCACAGCTCCAAGTTGAGCTCTGGTCAAAGGCAAAAGCTGCTCAGCATAAAAATTGGCTACAGTCATTTTACTATTTCGGAAATCTGCGTCTCCGACATTCTCATTACTTCTTGCCCCAATTGCTAAACGTGCTAAGAACCATCCACCTACCAACTGCCCCAACATCCTTAAATAAGGTGTGGCTCCGGAAATTGCTTGTATGGGGTCTTCAGTTCCTTTTTCAGCAAGCCAAACAGTGGCCTCTTCAACAGCTTGCAAACTATCAGTGAGATTCGAAATAATCGTTTCAAATTCCTCACCCTCTTGATTGAGACTTGCAGTAAAGTCTTTGATCTCTTCAAGAAGGTCTCTGATGACTTTACCTTCGTTCATCTTCAATTTTCTTCCAACCAGATCTATTGCTTGAATACCATTCGTTCCTTCATAGATAGGAGAAATACGTGAATCTCTAAGGTGTTGAGCTGCGCCTGTTTCCTCAATATACCCATAGCCTCCATGAACTTGAATTCCCAGAGAAGTCATTTCAACTCCTAAATCAGTGCACCAGGCCTTGGAAATGGGTGTCAATAATTCAGCTCTGTCCGAAGCCAATTGTCTTTCCTCACTATCAGGATGACTCTTTGCTAAATCTAGAGCCGCAGCATTCGCATACAAAATACATCGCATTGCGTCTGTATAAGCCCTCATGGTCAATAACATCCGTCTTACATCTGGGTGTTCGATAATTAAGGATTGCTCACCTGCTTTAGCTCCTATAGCTTTACCCTGACGTCTTTCCAAAGCGAAAGAAGAAGCTTGCTGTAGCGCTCTCTCTGCTACCGCTAACCCTTCAACCCCTACACCCAGGCGAGCGTTGTTCATCATTTTGAACATGTAACGCATTCCTTGATGCTCTTCACCAATCAAATAACCAACTGCTCCATCTCCAGCTTCACCATACGAAATTACACAAGTCGGACTGGCATGAAGACCTAACTTGTGTTCAAGGGATAGGCAACGATAATCATTACGTTCTCCTAGCGAACCATCATCTTCAACTAGATACTTCGGGACGATGAAGCAAGATATTCCTTTTGTGCCTGGTGGGCTATCTGGAGTGCGTGCTAATACCAGCTGAATAATATTTTCGACTAACTCATGCTCTCCAAAAGTTATGAAAATTTTAGTTCCAAAAATTCTATAAGTTCCATCTTCTTGAGGTACAGCCTTAGTAGTTAAAGCACCTACATCAGAACCCGCTTGAGGTTCAGTCAGATTCATCGTTCCTGACCATTCACCGGTAACTAATTTCGGTAAAAAAACCTCTTTTTGGGCTTCATCGGAAAAAGTATGCAAACAATCGATTGCACCTGCTGTCAGCATGGGACCCATTGACCATGCTCTACTCGCTGTTGCTAGCATCTCTGTCAAAATAGTGTGAATAGCTAGTGGAAATCCACCGCCGCCATAATCTGGGTCTTGCGAAATGGCTCCCCAACCGGCATCTACGAAGTGGTCCCAAGCCTTCCCAAACTCTTCTGGCATGGTGACTACACCGTCTGCAACTGAGCATCCTTCTTGATCACCAATTTTGTTAACAGGTGATACAACTTCGGCTGCAAAACGTCCAAGTTCTTCAAGAACCCCATCAACCGTCTCGACATCTACATGTTCGTAGTCTGGCAGGTCACACAATCTGCTTATATCACTAATCTCACTTAGAACTAGTCTGATGTCATTTAGAGGCGGTTTATATTCAGTCATATTTTCAGGTTAGCGAACTTGGCGTAAGACCCGCTGTTCGCGCTAGCCGTTTGCTGATTTCACTTCTTTATGTGGAGCATGTATCGGAATGACTTGACGGTCAGGACCTGAATCTCCATCTAACCAGTGTTGGCGGCACCGGAGCTCATAAGTGACTTTATTGTCTTCTGGGTCATCTACTACGACCAGATCGCCATCATAAACTTGTTTACCTTCAAGCAGTCTCGCATTATGTGTGGCTCGACGTCCGCACCAACAACGCGCTTCAACTTGCACTTCAATCCTCTCGTCAGAGAGTTCCAAAAGTCTTCTCGTGCCCTCAAACAATTCTCCTTGAAATGAAGTAAGAAGACCAAATGCATAAACTTCCGCTCCAATCTCATCCACGACCCGAGCTAACTGTTCAATTTGATCAACGGAATAGAACTGAGCCTCATCGCAAATCATGTAGTCAAGAGATCCGTGATTTTCTTTTTCCTTTAAAGCAAAATCGTAAAGATTCAAGCCTGGGGATACTTGAACGGCATCTGCAGAAACCCCCAGAGCACTAGAAACTTTGCCGCCCGCTCTATCTAACTGGCTACAGAGGATCCCGAACAAACCTCTTGAAGATAGATTGTGATGAATTTGCAAGGCCAAGGTGCTTTTACCTGACCCCATAGTGCCGAAAGAAAATCTTAGAGAAGCCATCAGAAGAACTCTTTAAGAGAACTTAAAGCGACTGAATGTGTTTCCATTAACATATTTATACCCATTTTTACAACCTAATTTGACGATAGTACTTAAATCATAAAGTAATCACTGAAATCTGCATCTTGTTTGTTTTGGTTAAATATTTACCATGTCTAAATCAAAAAATCCAAGCAATGCCGATACTGTCATTTGTATGAAGCAAATCTTTCCAGTAGGAATTGAAGTTGATCCTGTAACTGTTTATAACAATGACGTCAGAACTCCTTTAAATTCAAGGCCTTGGGTATTGCTGAATATGGTCAATTCTGTGGATGGTTTTATTTCCGTTGAAGGTAGGGCGGGAGGATTAAGTGGATCTGCAGACAAAAACATCTTTCAAATAATCAGAGGTCTTGCGGACATCATCTTGGTTGGTGCAGGTACCGTTCGAACGGAAAATTATAAGGCTCCAAAAACACCTGAGGGTGATTTAGCTAAGTTTCGAGAATCTAGAGGACAAGAAAAAAGACCTAGACTCGCTGTCCTTTCAGGTGAACTTGATCTAGATCCTGATATGGGTTTATTCGCCGAACGCCATCTAGAAGACAAGCCACCCCTGATTTATACGAAAAGTGAGTCACTCGAAAAAAATGCTTCCCGGTTTACGTCTTCATCAGAGATTGTCGATTTCCCGGAAAAAGAATTGAATGTTTCAAGAGTGGTTGAAGACCTCTCAAACAAAGATGCAAAGATTGTGCTTTGCGAAGGTGGCCCTAATCTAAATGCGCACTTATTGGCTGCCGGATTAATAGATGAGTTCTGTCTGAGTGTTTCACCTCGAGCAGTAGGAAAGGAAGATCCTGTAGTGTTTCTTAGCCAGCCAGTTGATTCCCCAACTGAATTTTCCTTAGATCGGGTATTGATAGAAGAAGAATTTCTATTTTGTCGTTACCTGACGATTAGATGAGAATTTACAACCCTCTGTTCAAAACAATACGCTGACCCGGTTGTAGTTGCGCTCCACCGGCAATATTCGCTAGTTCATCAACGGTGTGTCGTATATCTGTACCTTCTGGATTGAATTTGTGGGCAATTTCCCAAAGAGTGTCACCAGGTTGCACAACATATACGACTGGTTGCCCAGCGGCCTCTACTACAGAACCTCCAGGGACACCATTGATCCGGCCGATAATCTCATTAGCCATCAAAACACTTAAAAATACTATTAACCCCACCATCGACAGGAAAACTAAACGTCGACGGCGATAAACCTTTTGAGGTAATGGCCTTGAAGCAATACTCTGCAAATTGGGGCCAGTAATGTCGTAGGAGTTATAAATGACCGCCGTATTCATGTATATATCCTTTCAAAGGGGTGTGACAGAGCTGTTTTATAAGGAAAAACTCGCAAATACTTGACAAAGAACGTTTGTTCGGGGAACATATGTGCGTCGTACAAGTGTTCGATCATGGTATCATGTTATCGAACATTTGTTCGATTGCAACTAAAAAAGGTTTTTTATTATGAATGAAAATTCTCTGACTAAGCGACAAATACAAATACTCGAATTCATCGACAGTGAATCCAGAGAGCGTGGTTTTCCGCCTTCCGTTCGCGAAATCTGCAAAGCGGTAGGTCTAACATCCCCTTCAACCGTGCATGCTCATCTCTCAAGTCTTCAAAAACTGGGCTACTTACGACGCTCTGATCCCGGTAAGCCTCGGGCTATCGAAGTGTGTTTCGACCCGATAAGCGGAGTTGCTGTTGATCGAGGAGCTGTCCAACACGTCCCTCTGGTTGGTGATGTAGCAGCTGGAGTCACAGTTTTCCGACAAGAAAATATCGAAGAGTCCCTTCCCCTCCCTGCCGAATTTACTGGCGACGGAAACCTCTTCATGTTAAGAGTTAAAGGTGATTCGATGACAGGTGACGGGATACTCCACAACGACTACGTGGTCGTAAAATCTGAAACTTCCTCCAGTTCCGCAGATGAACTCCTCGTGGTTGAACTACCCGAAGCCGACGGAACCGTGGGAGTCAAAAGGCTAAAGAAACAAGGAAGCAAGGTCGTAATATGTTCGTCAAATCCGGACTTTGATGACATCAAATACGGTGCAGATGAAGTAAAAATTATCGGCAAAGTTGTAACTGTTTTACGAAAGATCTGAAATTACCGAGCTAGTTTCCCTCTAAGACTCTTTTAATTGTCTCAAAAGCAACTTCTAGATTTTCACGCTCTACCCTCTCTTCAGCAGTGTGAGCCAATGTCGCATCACCTGGTCCGAAGTTAATCGCGGGAATCCCCTGCTCGGAGAAAAAAGCTACATCCGTCCAACCCAATTTCGCACGAGTTTCAATACCCTCCCCTATAGAAGCAAGCAGAGAGTGATCCATGCCAGGTGCCGCTGCTGGTGCCATATCTATCAATTCGATCAAGTCCCCATCTTCCATGTGCGGTCCAAGAAACTCCCTTACATGATTTTCCGCCTCCTCAGAATTGCGGTCTGGTGCATGTCTGTGGTTGATAAGCAATGTTGCCGTATCAGGAACCACATTGCCCGCCACTCCTCCTTCGACACCAACCGCTTGTAATGCCTCACGGAACTTGCAACCCTCTATGAGGGGCTCCCTGTATTGATAATTCTCTAAAGCGTCAAGTACGCCGCTCAAACGGTGCACTGCGTTTCGACCCATCCATGGACGTGCAGAATGTGCCCGCTCTCCTTTAAATGTCAATAAGAATCTCATCGTCCCTTGGCAACCTGCTTCAATCAAAGCACTTGTGGGCTCTCCTAGGACTGCAGCATCCCCAGTTAATAATTGAGGTGCTTCAGTAAAAATTTCTTTCAAACCATTATGCTCACTCGCTACTTCTTCACGAGCGTAAAAAACCCATGTCACGTCGATTGCATAATCAATTACAGACCTAGCTAGTTCTAGCATTACGGCAATGCCACCCTTCATGTCTGCACTGCCAAGCCCCCAACATGTATCATTCTCAATCCTTGCCCCAGACTGCGTATCACCCGGCACCGTGTCAGTATGACCCGCCAAAACCAGTCTCTGTTCTTTATTGAAATCGGTTCTCGCTATCAAATTGTCTCCAACACGATCAATTGACAAATGAGGAATAGCACTTAATTCTTTTTCGATTAACGAAACAAGTGGGCCTTCCTCAAAGCTGACAGACGGAATATCAACCAGCTCTGCAGTCAATTCCAACAGATCACGCATAGTCAAGACATTCAATATTCAAGTCGTCACTCCATGCGTACGCAAAACTTCATTCAGAGCTGACTTGTCATGCCGCTCTCCTGGTTCTAAATATCGAACAACTAAAACACAAGGCAGTCCAAAACTTCCTCCGGTAAATTGTCTCTCCCTGCTTGCCTGAACAGCCACACACCAAGGCGGCACAACCCCTCTACTCAACTCTTTGCCAGATTCAGCGTCAATGACAGGTATTGACCCAGTTAAAACTGCTCCAGCCCCAAGAACCGAACCTTCACCCACAGAAGCCCCTTCAGCTACTATGCATCTGCTTCCAATGAGACACTCATCTCCTATAAACACTGGTACAGCATTAGGTGGTTCTAAAACACCACCAATGCCAACTCCACCCGAAAGGTGAACATTTTTTCCTATCTGGGCGCATGAGCCAACAGTTGCCCACGTATCAACCATGGTATTTTCATCTACATAAGCTCCGATATTCACATAGCTGGGCATCATCACGACACCAGGACCTTGATAACTACCCCATCGAGCAGATGCTCCAGGCACAACTCTCACCTTACTCTCAGAATAATTTTTCTTCAGGGGTATTTTGTCAACGAATTCGAAGGGCCCTACTTCTTGAATGGACATTTCCGACTGACGAAAAAGTAACAAAATAGCTAATTTCAACCATTCATTTACCCGTACACCAGTTTCTGGATCATATTCAGCTACTCTCTCTTCACCCGTATCGAGTAAATTTATCGCCTCATGGATAAGAGAATTAACTTCCGAGTCTCCCACTGCCAATTCATCTCTTTTTTCCCATATATTTTCTATTTCTTTGGCTAAATCAGTCATACTCGAGATTACCTCTTATTCCTGAGCTAGAAAGCAAGTTTTAAACTAAACCCCAGCCCTTTGCTCCAATAACTCAATCCGATCATCAGTGGCAACCGCTGCAACTCTTATATAACCCTTACCTTTTTCACCAAAGAATTCACCTGGAGTAACAACCATGCCTAGGTTTTTTGCCAGTTTTTCAACAAGTCGCCATTCGTCAGCTTTAGGTGCGGCTATCCAGAGGTAGAAGGCACCTTCTGGCATTGTCGTCTCAATTCCTAGAGATTCGAAAATAGCAATCAGCCTAGAAAGTCTCTCTAAATACAACTGTATTTGTGCATCCACATGCACCTGATCATTTAGAGCAGCTATGCCTGCGTTTTGAGCCGGTCCGGAAAGCATGAAACCCTGATGTTTTCTGACTTCACGCAAATAACCGACTAGTTCTACATCTCCTGCGTAAAAGCCGACCCTCATTCCAGCCAGATTTGACCTTTTCGAGAGCGAATGGATTGCTAATACGCCTTCTTTAGTGCTCTGGAGAACAGACTTTGGAGAAGTTCCCCACGTAAATTCCACATAGCATTCGTCTGACAGAACTGTCACCTCATTTGCTCTACCCCAGTCAGCTATCATTTCTAAGTCTTCAATCGCTCCGGCAGGGTTACCAGGACTGTTAACCCATAAACAAATAGCTCGCTCTATATCTTTTTTATCAATTCTCGAAAGATCAATTCTCCAATCCTTATCAACTGGAACTGCGACAGAACGACAATTAGCTAATTGAG